>CAYZNC010000098.1:16283-17635 GCA_964478555.1 uncultured Bacteroidales bacterium
AATCCAGCCTCCATATAAGGGCTTTTTCCAAGCGTAAAGGTCAGTGGGTTCCCATTGGGGTCTGCGGGGAATTTTAAAAGATCAGTGTGATAGGCGGGGTTGTTTGTATTGCTTAGACTACCGTAAAGGGCTTTAAATGTCACAGCCTCCCTGAATTTTAACTTTTTAAAGAGGGGAATCCTGTTAAAAAAAAAGCCATTGAAATTATGATCGACATTTAATGCCACATATTGATCGCTTACAAATTCTAAAAAATTCATCAGGTTGTAAGATAATGGCTGGTATGAATAGGTTTGATTCGCCCTATGGATATCAAGTAAAGGATAAGGGACTTGGCCAAATATTTTCCCGCCATCCAGTTCCACATCGGTGTACCCCAAAAAGGACAGGTTAAATCGTTTGCTAATATTTGCCTGTATATTCTCGAAACTATAATCACCTCCCAACCACTTGTCTCCATCCGTAAATTTCACTTCCATAACTGGATATTTTCCTGCAATTAAAGCTCTGTACAAGCTTCCCTGAATGAACTTTTCATGAGGGGCGTAGCGCAAATCCAAGCTGAGTTGACCGACTTTAAGTTGACTTACCTCATTAAAATAATCTCCATAGTTAATCAAATTAAAATGTAAATTTCCAGCTGGTTTCAGTTGTCTATTTTCATATACCAAACTGTATGAAAAATGATTAACAAACTCATTTAAATAAGCTATACGGTAACTTTTGTTCAAAACCATTTTATCGTTCACACCCCTCTTAAACGATAATATGATATTATCAGATTGGGCATATTGCAGTTCTTCCCCAGGTATTTTAAAATCGTTCTGGTAGCTGATACCAATCGATTTTAAGGGAAATTCGCGAATTGATTTGTCATTTAACGAATAAACAGCATTCAGGTAGGATTTGAATTTTTGATCTGTGAAACCATAAGCGCCATAAGTTTCCAGGAACAACTTTTTGTCAAATTTTCTAGTGGTCCTCACGCCTAATCGGATTCGGGATCCTTCAACAGGATTATAACTATATAATGTTGTCGTAGGTCCTATTTCGATTGGTCCTATTTGTTCAAAACCAAGGGTAAGTAGCAAGATAATATTCATATCCCTCTTAAAAGCAGGGAGATTCCTGAGACTATCCATATAAACATAAACATTTTGTTCCGAGACTCTGAGTTTTACTGGACGATTTTGCTGCCAAAAAAGTTCATTCTCTTTGAGAGGAAGTTTCTGCGCTATATTTTTCATTTCATTGAAAATGGCATCCTTGGAATCCTTCTGATCCCCATTTATTTTATAGTTACTGTAGAAAATCGTTTTTTGCCCATATAAACCCATGGAATTTTTTGTGAT
>CAYZNC010000099.1:0-17620 GCA_964478555.1 uncultured Bacteroidales bacterium
AACTTTGGAAAAAAAAGAATTGAAATAATAAATGTGTTTGATTGCAGACAAAACCCACAAAAAATAAATGAAATATAAAAGTGCCAGTTGCCAGGCTGTATAGACATTTTTGTTTTAACGACGACAGTTCTCCAACTTCCTACAACTTACTCATCACCCTTTTCCGCTTCAAAATATTATAATCAAGGTAATAGAGCACTTTCAGCGATAGGTTGTTATCCTGCACGGATCGCCAGGTATTGTCAAGGTTTCTCCAATAGCTTTCTACAACTGTGTTTTGGTCATCCAGAATGGAGTTTTTCCACGCAAAAGTGAGCTCGGAACCGGGGGCAAATATCCATCTGAAAACCATGTCGATATTAAAAGCATTGTAGTTTTCGTTTTTATTCTGCGTGTACGAAGGCGCCAGATCCAAAGAGCCATTATGTTGCAACTGCAAATAATTCTTATTGGACGCCCCCGACCAATAATGACGGATTCTTAACCGTACACTTATTTTGTTGGTTATGGCCAGAGATGGTTCCAGTATATTTTCCAATATTTTAACATCGCGTTTGGCAAAATAGATCGTATCGTCATTGGTCGTTTTATCAACAAATCCTAAAATATTGTACTCGTTGTGAAAATTCAGGGTATAGCCTATCTGAAAACGCTGTCCTATGCGAATGTTTACGGATGAATACTCCCAAATGCCTGTTTGCCCCGTGGTAGGCTGATAGGAACCTCCATATTGTAAGTAAAAGGTAATGGGTTTTCTCGAATCGGTATTGAGATAAACATTGTAAAAAAAATAATAGGGTAATGCATAAAACCGGTCCTTTACCCGCGGTTCGTAATAATCGTGTTTATTGGTTTCAATCCCTGCGGAAAGTTCAGTACTATAATTGTTTTTATAAAGAACATAGGAATCAAAGTCAATAATGTGGCTATAAACATCGCTGGGCTTATAAATTCTCATATAATCCCACCATGCAGTGGTGTGCCATTCTCTTACGATACCGAATGGTTCCATAATGTGGTATGAAACAGTCATATGAGTCAGCATTTCATTATTTCTGCGCAGGTATCCCAGATCATTGGGATCATATTTATCTGTGTACAAATCCTGTGATATACCATACTGCAGCTTACCCTTGTTTTTATCAAGTTCAAGTTTTCCGTAGTAACCGGTTTCATAACTGGTATCACCCCGAACACTAATACCCCCTCTGCCAATTAACGCATAGGTTTTGGATTTATCCCTCAATTGGAATTCCGTAGCAGTAACATTAGCCCTGAAAGGATTATTAAACATCGATACGTTAGAGTTAATAAAGCTTACGTAAGAATTATTTTTTAACGATTTATCCACTACGGTTACATTGTAGTTAGTAAACGGCTGTACCAGCATCCTTCGGGTATTTCCGGTAAGGGTATCTTTCAGTCTGGCATATGATGGCAGAGAACTGGCATTTAAAAATCCAATACCCAAGCCCCCGGTTGTACGCCCCGATATTTTAGTAGCGTTAATTAACTGGGTTTCACTGGGACTATAATCAACTATTTCGTTAGCCGCAAGGGCATTCTCCTCTTTATAAGCAAATATAGGTTGTGCACCAATTCTGCGTGAATAAAAAATATTACCCCGCTGGAATAATTCCGTTCCTTCCGTGAAAAACTGTCGTTTCTCATTGTAATACAGTTCATAGGGTGAGAGATTAAGTAGTTTATCGTCCGATTGTATTTGGCCGAAATCAGGAACTAACATCATATCCAGGGTAAAACTTTCGCTCAAACCGTATTTTAAGTCTATCCCTCCTTTATACATAAAATCCGTTGAAGACTTTTGATTATCAAGATAGGAGGCCAAATAGGGGCTTAGCGAAAGTCGCACGGGAGGCTTGATATCTTTTAATCCTGTCAGTACCCCCTCCTGGTGAATAAACCCTGCAACCTTACGATCGACATAATTCCAGGAATTGTTGGAGTTATATCTGCGGATATTCCTGAACATATTAAGTCCCCATGTGCTTCCTGATTTTTCTGAGAATCGTAAAGCAGCATAAGGTATTCGTAATTCAACTACCCAGCCCTTATCCGTAATTCGGGTTTTGCTTTCCCAAACAGCATCCCAGCTACCATCCTCGTTGTCGTAATCGGTTTTGATAGCTTTGATATCGGTTTGTACGCCTGCCGGGGTAATAAAAAATCCGTAGGCCAACTGACCCTGGTTGTAGGGATCGAGATACACGCCAAAATAGTCTGACATGCCGATGTTGTCGCGTTCGGTAAAGAAATTGAAGATGCTGTCCGGCGCACTGTCATAAAGCATTGCTCCAACATATATAGCAGACTGATCGTAAAAAATGTATACTTCCGAAGGCTGATATGACGGTTTGCCATTATAAGGCTGCAACTGAACAAAATCTTTGGCAGGTTTCGCTTGCTTATATGCGTCATCATCGAGGATGCCATCTATTTTTATTGGGGTGGTAATATAGAGGGCTTCAACGCTTTTTTTTTCCTGCGCCTGAATCTTACAGACGATCAAAAAAAATAACAAATAGGCAGCTAAATATTTAATTAACAAAATTTTACTAAATAATAACATTACTATTATTTCACTCAACTGAAAAGTGAAAATAATAAAATTTGAGGAAAAAAAACTAAAATGTTATTTTTCTTCATGTAATGGCCATTAACATTCATAATTAGTCAAATTTTAGTAACGCTATTCATGGAGATTTTGAACAAAACCGCCATTTCTATATTTATATAATGAATTACTGTTTGTTGATTTTCACAATTAACTTTTGTTGAATAACCAAATTAGCAATGTATTTTTTATTAATCTGAAATTGCCTTATGGAACAGTTTAATAGTTTAACAAAGGATCAGTTTTTGTCTACCGCTGGGATTTCCACCAAAAGCGATTTAAATACTAAAATTATAGCACGGGGAAAAGAAATTTTCAAAGCCATTAAGGAGGATAAGCCTTCGATTTTCAATAAGGGAGCATGGATGGGAAAGATCATGGATTGGAGCATGCAAAATGAGAACTTTAAAGTTCAAATGTTCCGTTTTGTGGATGTTTTCCCTTCACTCACCACAAATAAATTACTCACAAGCCACATTCAAGAATATTTTGGGGAGGAAAAAAACATGCCTCCAGTACTCTCCTGGGGTGCAAAAACGGCAGGCATACTGGGTTCCCTGGGAGGGGCTGCATTGAATAAACTTATATCGGCCAATATTCATGATATGGCAAGACAATTTATTATAGGGGAAAACACAGGAGAGGCCATAATTAATATTGAAAAACTTCGTAATACAGGCTATGCCTGCGTTATTGATGTACTCGGCGAGGCAACATTATCTGAAGAAGAAGCAGACGCTTACGTTATCACTTATCTCAAACTTCTTGAGGGCCTTAAAAAAAGGCAAAATTCATGGAAACCTTTGGGAAACGGCGAGGCCTCAACGCTCGACTGGAGCGTTGCTCCGAAAGTTAATATAGCTGTTAAACCAACGGCACTTCATTGTTTGGTAAATCCCCAGGATTTCGAAGGTTCTGTAGAAGCGATCCTTAAACGAGTTCGTCAAATATTTACCAAAGTTATTGAACTGGGAGGTTTTCTGTGTATAGATATGGAATCATATCGAGTCAAAGATATAACCATTGAAGTATTCAAACGTCTCAAGTTGGAAAATCCCAATTATCCCTATTTGGGCATTGGACTTCAGTCCTACCTTAAAGATACCGACACAGATCTGGATAATCTGCTGACATGGGCACAAAGACACAATTTGCAGATTTCTATCCGTCTCGTTAAAGGGGCTTATTGGGATTACGAAACTGTTAGAGCCAAACAAAACGGTTGGGAAATACCGGTTTGGACTATCAAAGCTGAAACCGATGCAGCTTTCGAACGCCATACACGTAAAATATTTGAAAATCACTCGATTTGTCACTTCGCCTGTGGTTCGCATAATATCCGAAGCATTTCATCTGTAATTGAAATTGCCAGGGAGCTAAATGTGCCGGAGTACAGATATGAATTTCAGTTATTGTTTGGGATGGCAGAACCGCTGCGGAGGGCTTTATTCAATTTATTTGGAAGGGTCAGAGTATATTGTCCTTACGGAGCCATGCTTCCAGGTATGAGCTATCTGGTCCGGCGCCTCCTGGAAAATACCTCCAATGAATCTTTTTTGCGCCAGAGTTTTGCAGAGAATCTCAATATCGAACATCTGCTTGATGACCCGGTTTTAACCGTCGAAAACGAAAAAGCATGGATTAACGCTAAATTAGATAATTTCAAAAAAGACGGATCCATCCCTTCTTTCAGGAACGAACCAACGATAGATTTTACCAACCCTTGTCACCGGAATGCTTTTCCGGACGCAATAGCTTTTGTGAGACAGTCGTTGGGTAAAACATATCCGCTCTTTATCGACGGAAAAGATGTTGCCACTGCTGAAAAGATTCCGAGTATCAACCCGGCGCGACCTGCAGAAGTTGTAGGATACATATGCCAGGCTGGAGTGGAAGAGGTAAAAAGAGCTATTGCTGCGGCAAATAAGGCATTTTTATCATGGGCAGATACAGAGCCAAACAAAAGGGCTGAATACCTGCTTAAAGCCTCAGCAATTGCCCGTAGACGAATTTTTAACCTGGCCGCATGGCAGGTGCTGGAAATTGGGAAACAATGGGACCAAGCCTATGGAGATGTTGCTGAAGCTATCGACTTCCTGGAATATTATGCACGGGAAATGATCAGATATAGTGCCCCAAGGAAACTCGGAACAGATCCAGGCGAAATAAATCAGCATGAATATAGACCCAAAGGTATAGCCGCTGTTATTGCCCCATGGAATTTTCCTTTGGCTATCAGCATGGGAATGACTTCAGCTGCGCTGGTTACCGGTAACACAGTGGTTTATAAACCTTCTAACTTAACCGGTATCATTGGCCACCAGTTAGTGGATATATTCCGTGAAGCCGGAATTCCTAACGGAGTGTTTAACTTCGTCCCTGGCAGCAGCAGGGTTATGGGCGATTATCTGGTAAGCCACCCGGATATCAGCCTGATTGCCTTCACAGGCTCGGTGGAGGTGGGTTTGCATATCATTGAATTAGCAGCTAAAGTTCATCCCGGGCAAGTTAATGTGAAAAAAGTTATTGCCGAAATGGGTGGTAAAAATGCAATTATCGTAGACGATGATGCTGATCTGGATGAAGCAATTCCGCACGTTTTGTATTCCGCCTTTGGCTTTCAGGGGCAGAAGTGTTCGGCTTGCTCACGTGTAATAGTCACAGACACTATTTACGACAGATTCGTACACCGACTGGTTCAAGCAGCCAAGGCTTATAAAGTCGGTTCGCCCGAAAACCCCTCCAACCAAATGGGTCCGGTAGCCGACGATAAGGCGATGTTGAAAATCACTGAATACATTGTAACGGGTGGTAAGGAAGGCCACGTGCTTTACGAAAGTACTGTACCTGACGGAGGAGGTTATTATGTTCCAATCATCATCATTGAAGGCATACAGCCTCATCACCGCGTTGCACAGGAGGAAATTTTCGGACCGGTATTGTCTGTTATGCATGCGAAGGATTTCGATGATGCTGTTAAACTGGCAAATACTACTCCATATGCGCTCACGGGGGGAGTGTTCAGCAGAAGTCCCAAACACATACAACTGGCCCGCAATGGTTTCCGGGTTGGTAATCTTTACATAAACCGTCAAATTACCGGGGCACTTGTGGGCCGACAACCGTTCGGAGGTTCACGCATGTCAGGTACGGGCACCAAAGCAGGGGGGCCCGATTATTTGCTTCACTTCATGGATCCCAGAGTGGTAACGGAAAATACCATGAGAAGGGGATTCGCGCCTGAGGAGGAGGAATAAAAAATTATAATATGGATAAACCGACCATAGGTAAATATTTTATCATATACATCGATTACTACAATACCAAATGCCCTACGGGCAAGGCCTATTTAACCTTACAACAACTCCAATCCCCGAAGCGAAAAACTTATAGGATCATCGAAGAACCGGAATCAATTTTGTTTAAAAACATTGCTAATTGGTTAACCTATTGGAAAAAAATACAAGTTTTGGAGCTGATAAAAACTTTTGATAGCTAAAAGGTTAGCGTATATAGTGACCTGTTTTGATGCTCGAAGTTAAACAAAATATTCTCAAAAATAGCCTACAACTGAGGCTGTTATACTTATGCGAGAATAAATGCCTCGCTAAAAATGGGGATTCTTATAACCTAATCCATTTTCGATTGTTATAAAATAATGGCTTAAATTTTGTTTTATTCAAAATATGTAATACGATAAAAATGAATGATTTAAATTGAAATGACGTTTGTTATTTTAATTTAGATTCAATAAAAATAAAATCTTTAATTAATTTTACAAATCAGTTCTGATATGCATAATGGGTTAATGTGTTCAAACTGCTTTACGAGGAGAAGTTATATATGAACAATCATACAATATTGGAAACTGCAGTTAATGTTCAATCTCCGGAATATGTTCACAATTATCAAAGGAACAAAGAGCTTGTAAATGAATTCAGAAGTATCCTTCATTCCTTAAACGGAAATAAAAAGTCTAAGGAAGTTACCAATAGAACCGGGAATAAGCTCAGTGTGCGTACTAGAATTGATTTACTGATAGATGAAGATACTCCCTTCCTGGAATTATCGCCTTTGGCGGCATATAATCAGTACCAAAACCAGTTTCCTTCAGCGGGAATTATTACTGGTATCGGCTATGTACAAGGTAAGGAAACCATGATTATAGCCAATGATGCCTCGGTTAAAGGCGGAACTTACGTAAAGGAGACGATCAAAAAACATTTAAGGGCACAGGAAATTGCTTATTATAACTCCTTACCCTGTGTTTACCTGGTTGAATCAGGAGGCATATACCTTCAGGAACAAGCTAGTGTTTTTGCCGATCAGGAACATTTCGGACGAATTTTTTATAACCAGGCGAAATTATCAGCCGCCGGTATTCCTCAGGTCGCAATTGTTATGGGTTCATGCACTGCCGGAGGTGCTTATATTCCGGCCATGTGCGATGAAATAATTATGGTTCAACATCAGGCAACAATTTTTCTTGGTGGTCCTCCGCTGGTAAAAGCTGCTACCGGAGAGGTTGTTTCAGCAGAAGAATTGGGGGGTGCTGAAATGCATACTACAGTGTCGGGGGTTGCTGATTATCTGGCATCGAGCGAGGAACATGCCATTGAAATATGCAGGAATATTTTCTCACAGTTGTCCACACCTGCACATAAGTTGTTGGATCAGCCAGTTGAGGAACCATTATATCCTTCCGACGAACTGTATGGCATTATAGAAACGGATAAAAAAAAAAGAACGGATGCTTATGAAGTCATCATGCGTATTGTGGATGGAAGTAAGTTCCAGGAGTTTAAAGCGAATTATGGTAAAACACTGGTTACCGGATACGCAAAGATTATGGGTTACCCTGTAGGCATTATTGCCAACAATGGTATTCTGTTTTCCGAATCGGCCTTAAAAGGAACGCATTTTATTGAGGTGTGTAACTATAGGAAGTGGCCTATCATTTTCCTTCAAAATATATCGGGTTTTATGGTGGGTAAAGAGTATGAACGAAAAGGAATTCTTAAAGAAGGAGCTAAAATGGTACATGCTGTAGCAACAGCCACTGTACCTAAGTTTACGGTTATTTTTGGAGGCTCTCATGGAGCAGGGAATTATGCTATGGCTGGCCGGGCTTTTAGCCCCAATTTTCTTTTTACATGGCCGAATTCTGAAATATCCGTAATGGGAGGTGAACAGGCCTCGGAAATATTAACATCCGTAATGAAAAACTCAACAAATGAATTGAAAAATAAGATCCGGGAACAGTATGAAATCGAAAGTTCAGCTTATTACAGTACATCACGGTTGTGGGATGATGGCATTATCGATCCGGCAGATACAAGGATAGTTTTGGCTATTGGCATATCCATAGCCATGAATAGGCAAATACCAGAGCCAAAAACCGGAATTTTCAGAATGTAATTGGAATGACTTATGAAAGAATTTACAACCATTGAACTTGGCTTAAATAAAAAGATAGCAACCGTTTGGTTGGACAGAACTTCAGTACATAATGCTTTTAATGATGTAATGATTGGTGAATTGCTACAGTGCTTTACTTATGTTGAACAATTAAAAGATATCAGGGTGATTGTTTTGCGGGGAAAGGGAAAAACTTTTTGTTCAGGAGCCGACTTGCAATGGATGGTGCAATCCAATTATGATTATGAAACCAATCTTGCCAGTAGCATGAAAATGGCTGCATGTTTTCAAACCATTTACAAAATAGCGAAACCTACTATAGCGGTTGTTCACGGAACGGTTTATGGAGGTGCAAATGGACTTATGTGTGCTTGTGATATTGCTATAGCTGCCAAAAATACAAGATTTTCTTTTCCCGAATTACGGGTAGGGCTGGTTCCTTCAACCATATTACCTTATGTACTGCAACGTGTTAATCCACATAAAGCCAAATGGCTAATGTACACAGGAGAAATTATAGACGGACAGAAAGCGTTGGAAACAGGCCTCATCGATGATTTATTTGCCGAACATGAAATTGAAAAGAAATTGCAGGAATTGATCGATAAAATTGTAAGATCCGGGCCTGAAGCAACAACTGAATGTAAGACACTGATTAATAATTTGTCGGAAAAAATGATTGAAAGAGATATGATCGCCCGAACAGCAGAATCAATAACCAAAATAAGAATGTCTCAGGAAGGGCAGGAGGGGACTTCGGCATTTTTCGAAAAGAGATCTCCTGATTGGATTCATAAGTGAAAATCAAACCTAAGCATATGAATAAATTAAAACATTGTAGTCTGAGTACCTAAACCGATCCGAAAGAATTGCAGGTAGGTACCAAAGAAAGTTTATCACATTTTAAAATTATTAAGTATGTATTCAAATTAGAACCATGGAAGAGCAATTTAATCATGTACTATTAACTCAGAATCATCATTTACTAAGAAGCAAAATACGGGATTTCGCAGAGAAAGAGATCAGGCCTGTTGCTGCGGAATTAGACGAAAAGGGATTATTTTCGAATGAACTGACCAAAAAAATCGGACAACTGGGATTATTCGGTATTAATCTGCCGGAAAAATACGGGGGAAAGAACCTCGATACTTTGTCATATATCATCGCTGTTGAAGAGTTGGCAAGGATTGATAGTTCGCAGGCGGCTACCGTGGCTGCGCACAATTCGTTGGGTATCGATCCTATCTTTAAGTATGGAACGGAAGCGCAAAAAAATCAGTATCTGCCTTTACTAACGGGAGGCAATCATCTGTGGGCATTTGGTCTCACGGAACCAAACGCTGGTTCTGATGCTAAAGCAAGTGAAACAACTGCTGTTGTTAAAGAAAACAATTGGATTATTAATGGAACAAAGATATTTATTACAAATTCGGCATCTGAATTATCACTGGGCACCACTTTGCAATTGGTGACAAATAATGATAATGGTAAAAAAGAGATTTCTACGATCCTGGTCGAAAGGTCCTCGCCTGGATACTATTGTGAAAGAATCAGCAACAAAATGGTATGGAGAGCGGCAGATACAGGGAAACTAATATTTACTGATTGTAAGGTACCAAAAGACAACCTTCTTGGAGAACTGGGAGACGGTTTGCATATAATGCTTGAAACACTTAATTCGGGGCGACTCTCAATTGCAGCAATGGGCTTGGGGCTGGCACAGGGGGCATTCGAACTTTCACTGAAATATGCGCATCAGCGTCAACAATTTGGTCAGCCGATATTCAAGTTTCAGGCTATAGCTTTCAAGCTCGCGGAAATGGACATGAAAATCCAGTTAGCCCGAAACTATCTTTATCATTGCTGCTGGTTAAAAGATAATAATCATCCTTTTGGCAAAGAGGCCGCAATTGCAAAGCTTTATACGTCGGAAGTGGCAAAAGAAGTTGCCGACGAGGCATTGCAGATACATGGTGCCTACGGATTATTTAAAAATAATGAAATTGAACGTTTTTACAGGGATCAACGCATATTGCAAATAGGAGAAGGAACTTCCGAGATTTTAAAACTGGTTATATCCAAATCGTTGCAAGCGTAATGTAGCATCCGATATGAGTGAAACACAAAATATAATAGAAAACTTTTCCAGGCTCAACAGGAAACAAAAAATTCAGGTTTTGACAAACTTGTTAAAAGAAAGTCCTGAGGATATGCAATGGCTTGAACAACTTTGGGTTCAGCCTATAAACAATAATTCAGATTCAGAAAGTATTGGTGAAAACGTGGTTTCCCACTTTCTTCTTCCCTACAGCATTGCACCTAATTTCATCATTAACGATAACCTATATTTCATACCCATGGTTACCGAGGAAAGCTCTGTAGTGGCAGCAGCTTCGTCAGCCGCAAAATTCTGGTTACATAAGGGAGGTTTTCGTTCCACCGTAATTGCAACCACCAAGGTGGGACAAATACATTTCACTTGGTCGGGTAACTATCAGCATTTGAGATCTTTTCTACCTAACCTCAAAGAGAAATTAATGACCAGTGTTAATTATCACATTCGCAACATGGTTGGCAGAGGGGGTGGTGTCAAAGAAATCGAACTGCTTGATTTTACAGATCGGTTACACGATTATTATCAGATCAAAGTTTTATTTGAAACTGCCGATGCCATGGGGGCAAACCTGATTAATTCCTGCCTCGAGGAAATGGCGAAAGCTTTACGGTATTTTATGCATGAGAACTTTGAGGGGAATGAAGGCAACTGTAACATTATCATGTCCATATTATCCAACTATACTCCGGATTGTCTTGTGGAATGCAGCGTCCAATGTAAAATAGAACAATTTAAAGCCATCGCTGGTGATTTAACGCCTGTGGAATTTGCAAATAAATTTAAGCTTGCTATAGATATTGCCAATATTGATATTTATAGAGCAACTACGCATAACAAAGGTATCTTTAACGGTATTGATGCAGTTGCTATTGCTACCGGCAACGACTATAGAGCTATTGAGGCAGGAGGTCATTCTTATGCTTCAAATGATGGTAGATACAAGAGCCTTACTCATATCGAACTCAAAAACGACATATTTACCTATACCTTACGAGTTCCTATATCACTTGGTACGGTGGGTGGCCTAACCTCGATTCATCCGCTTGCGCGTTTATCCTTAAAGATTTTAAAACAACCCACTGCGTCTGAATTAATGCAAATAGCTGCAGCAGTGGGGTTGGCAAATAATTTTTCGGCTATACGTGCTTTAATTACGTCGGGGATCCAAAAAGGACACATGAAATTGCATTTAAACAATATATTGAGTTTTATCAAAGCCAACGAATCAGAAAAAGAAGAGGCCAAGCATTTTTTCAGAGAACGAACGGTTTCTTATGCGGCTGTGCAGGATTTTATCAATAATGTAAGAAATCAGAGCAAGGTATGACAGTTGAAAAATATCATTCGAATGGTAAATTATTGCTGACCGGAGAGTACTTTATAATGAATGGAGCCCTATCGCTTGCGCTGCCTTTAAGAATGGGCCAAACTATGAAAGTAAGGTATCTAAATGATAATTTAGGCATATTATATTGGAATACCTATGTTCAGGATGAACTCTGGTTCCAGGCTGCATTTAAGGTTGGCGGTTTTGAATTAATAAATACAACCGACGAATTTAAGGGCAGCTATATCCGAAATATATTAGCTAATGCCGCAAAATTCAATGCTGCTCTGCTGTGTGGAAGTCAATCGAAAATTATTGAGACGTATCTCGATTTTTTGCCTGAGTGGGGTTTTGGAAGTAGCTCATCGCTTATTTCCAATCTGGCCTATTGGTTAAAAGCAGACCCCTTTGATTTGTTTTGGAGCATTTTTGAAGGTTCTGGTTACGACATTGCCTGTGCACGTGCGAATGGACCTATTCTCTATCAATTAGACGATGGAAAACCCGTGGAAACTCCAATAGTTTATCTCCCTCCTTTTTATGAGTCACTTCATTTTGTTTATTTGGGAGAAAAAGCCAACTCTTCGGAAAGTATAAAACAAAACAAGGAGACTATTGAATTACACCGGATAACGTCTTCCGAAATATCTGTTATTACACAAAATATTCTCAATGCCGCTTCATTGGAAGATTTTGAAGCTTTAATTACACAACACGAAGAAATTGTATCGCGTATGTTGCACCAGCCAACCGTTAAATCGCATTTATTTAGCGATTTCCCTGGTGCAGTCAAATCGTTGGGTGCCTGGGGAGGCGATTTTATATTAGTTGCATCGAAAGAAAAGGACGTCTGGGTTAAGCAGTATTTCAGTGCCAAAGGGTTGAAGCAGATTTTTGATTATAAAGAAATCATATTATGACTCATAATCATTTGTATAATAAATACCTTAACAATGGTAGCGAATTAGTAGAAATTCAATCTTCAGGAATAAAATCATTTTGTTGGAAAAGTCCTGCTAACATTGCACTTGTCAAATATTGGGGAAAGCATGGTAACCAGCTGCCTGATAATCCATCCATAAGCTTTACCTTGTCGAAATCCTACACACAAATGAGTGTTACTTATGAATGCATTCGTGATAAAGCGTTTAGTTTGGAATTTTATTTGGATGAAATACGTAATTATGATTTTGAAAAGAAATTGACCTTTTACATCGAAAGATTATTGCCTTTTTTGCCTTTTTTGGACAGATTGCATTTGTCCATTAAAAGTACCAATACTTTTCCCCATTCGGCAGGGATTGCCTCTTCAGCATCGTCAATCAGTGCATTGGCATTGTGTTTTTGCAGCATAGAACAGGAACATTTTAATACCTTAAGCAACAAGGACGATTTTTTTCAAAAAGCTTCTTTTCTTGCAAGGGTAGGCTCCGGAAGTGCATGTCGTTCCATTTATGGTGGCACTGTTTTATGGGGCTTTGTTCCTAATATTCTCCAATCTTCAAACGAAGTTGCCATTCCACTAAACGATACTATTCACCATGAATTTAAAACATACTATGATGCCATTTTGGTAGTTGATTCTACGCCAAAAGCATTGTCTAGCTCGGCAGGGCACAAACTTATGAGGCATCATACCTATAAAGAAGCCAGGCGTAAGCAGGCCAATGATAATTTACAGAAATTGCTCTTAACCTTATCCTCCGGCAATATCTTAAGATTTTCACAAATTATTGAAAATGAAGCACTGTCATTACATGGTTTAATGCTATCTTCTTCGCCTGGTTATATGCTTTTGCATCCGAATACTTTGATACTATTGCAACGTATAAACGAATTCAGGGAACAAAACAGCCTTCCTGTGGCTTTCACACTGGATGCAGGTCCGAATATTCATCTTTTGTACCCGGCATCGTGCAGAACACAAATAACTGCATTTATTGAATCCGATTTGAAACAGTATTGCGAAAATGGCTTGTGGATAGACGATAAAGTTAACGAAAACCAGGAAGCACCTTTATTAGTTTCATAAAATGCCATTTCCTTCGAAAATATTATTATTTGGCGAATATATTGTCCTGCTCCATGCAAAAGCTCTCGCAATACCTTTTCCGCATTTTTTTGCCCAATTAAAAATAAGCCACACCGCTGAGGAATACGGGATGAAAATTTCAAACCTGGCTTTTCATGAGTTTTTCAGGTATATCAAAGAGACGATTGGACGAACAGGCCTAACAGGCAGGTTCGATATGGATACATTTGAATCAGACATTGTTCATGGATTATATTTCGACTCTAATATTCCCATTGGATATGGGATTGGAAGTTCAGGTGCCCTCACAGCAGCTGTGTATGAGAAATATGTTCGAAAACCCAAAAATTCAGACTTGTCGCAAAAATATATGGCAGAAACCCGAAAGGATATGGCCTATCTGGAATCCTTTTTTCATGGAAACAGTTCCGGCATTGATCCGTTGGTAAGTTACTTTAAGCAACCCATATTGCTTGGTGATAAGATTACTTTATTAAATCAATCTTTTTATCCTGACGATTCATATGCTATCTTTTTGATCGATACCGGTACAGCTCGTAAAACCGACAATCTGGTACAGCAGTTTTTAAGCAATTGTAAGGATTCTACATATATGGCTTCTGTTCAACAAATGGTTTCTTACAGCAATACTTGTGTCAATGCTATAATAGAAGATCATAGGGATCTTTTTTTCCAGCATTTATCGGATTTATCCACTGTTCAGTATAGTTTATTCCGCTCCATACTTCAGCCCACATTACTAACTTTTTGGAAACAGGGGTTTCAATCAGGCAATTATTTTGTAAAACTTTGCGGTTCAGGAGGAGGTGGCTTCCTTTTAGCTTTTGTGAAAAATGATGAAGCATTTTTGAATGCTGCAAAACAATCTAAATTGTCTGTTTTACACATTGATAGTCATTAGCTGCGCGCCATCTGCCAGTAGGACAAGTTTTGCACTGATTTGTTATTTGAAAAGTATTGATTTTTACAATACATTGGGAATTAACCATCTTAAATTATAATGATTTGTGCTTCGGAGCTAAACCCTCAGGGCCCTGAGGGTTTGATTTAAGGCGATGAAAAGGTTACATGGCAAAAAGATCTATTACATTTTGCGTTTAAAGAATAAATATCTAACAAAATCAAACTTTTATATTATATATTCGTAAATTTAATTTTCGTTCACTGACCAAAAGGCAATATTAAAATCATTCTAAACGACTACTTATGAAAAATCAAATCCACCTGTTCGCGATTGTTTTCTCATTTCTGTGCATTAATCTATACAGCCAAACCAAAGAATTCAAGTACGGAAAAATTGAAGAATCAGATTTAAAAGCAGCAATCTGTCCCATAGATTCCAGTGCCGATGCTTATATTATTGGCGACTACGGCTATTCTACATTTGAATACGTTGATTCAAAAGATAACTTTCAAACCATTTTTGAAAGACATATTCGAATAAAAATATTGAAAAAAACCGCATTTGATTGGGCAACTTTTATCATTCCTTTATACCGGTCGATAAGTCCAAAAAATGAAGAAAGAGTGGATGTAAAAGGCATTACTTATAATTTGGAAGAGGGTAAGGTTGTTACTTCTAAACTGGAAAAAAGTGCAATATTTAAGGAAGAAGTATCTAAATCGAGAATTAACGAGAGGATTACCTTGCCTAACGTAAAAGAAGGCTCCATAGTGGAGGTTGTTTATAAAATATATTCGGACTTTTGGATTGTGAGGGATTGGAATTTTCAACATTCAATTCCTGTGCTCATATCCCAATACCATCTTGAAATTCCCGAATATTTTAATTATAAAGCTTTTCAAAACGGATACGAACACCTTGAGAGAACCACAAATTCACAACGCGGATCATTTAATATTACATGGTATGAAACTGATGCCGGTGGAATGAGAATACCGAATTCCAGACATATGGAAAATATATCCTTCACCATGAATGTTACAAATTATTTAGGTCAAAATATTAGAGCATTTCATGAGGAACCTTTAATGTCTTCGAAAGTTAATTATGAGTCATCCGTTGAATATGAGTTGCAATCCACTCAGTTTCCGCATTCTATGTTAAAATTACATTCGGCAGATTGGGCCAGCATCACTAAAGAACTAATGGATTATGATGATTTCGGAGATATTATAAAGAAGCAGGGAGCCACAAACGATATTGTTGAACAGGCCACAAAAGGGCTTACGCTTCCCATGGATAAAGCAAGAGCAATCTATTCCTACATACGCGATCAATTTAAATGGAATGGCCATAACAGTTTATATGCTACCCAGGCAATTCGGAAAATAGTTGAAGCAAAAGCAGGTAACTCCGCCGATATAAATCTTTTACTTGTAAATGCGCTCAAAAATGCAGGATTAAAGGCTGATCCTGTTGCTTTAAGCACCCGTGACAATGGTATCATTCTTATGTCCTATCCGGTATTACAAAAATTGAATTATGTTATTGCTTCCGTGGAAATTGACGGAAAACGCATATTGCTCGATGCTACCAATAAGTATTCACCTTTTGGGTTTTTACCTGAACAATGCTTAAATGGTCAGGGTCGGATTATCAGTTACGACAGTCCAGGGAATATTGATCTCACTTCAAATGCGAAATATTCCCGTACCGTTAATATTAACGTGAAAGTTAACGATAATGGCGATTTAACGGGTACATGGGGTGAAGTTAGAAAAGGATATGCAGCTCACAAATTAAGGAATGATATTTCCAATGCTAAAAGCCAGGACGATTTTGTACAGGAAAAACAAAAAGCTTTGGCCGGCCTTGTCATCAGTAAATACCAATTTGCTGATCTTGACAGTTTACATAAAGATGTTGGGATTAATTATGAAGTAACCGTTAGCAATCAGGTAGAATCTACCGGAAACCTGCTAATGATTCATCCTTTGTTGTTCGAACAAATGCAGGAAAATAAATTCAAATTGGAAGATCGCAAATTCCCTGTTGACTATAGTTATTTAATGAGTCAGACGTTTATCGCTCAATATGAAATACCTGCCGGGTTTCAGATTGAAACGCTACCCAAACCGGCTGCCCTAGCTTTGCCTGATAAGAATGGTGTATTTACTTACAATGTATTGGTAGTTGGGAACAGGGTGCAAGTGCTACGAAAACTTCTTATCAATAAAGTTGTTTTTCTTCCCGAAGAATACCAGGGACTTAAAGAATTCTACAATCAAATGGTGGCTAAAGAAGCCGAGATGATTGTTTTGAAAAAAATATAGGGTAAAATGAATATCAAAACGCTGGTTTTCTGGGTTAGTGTATCGTTTGCCGGTACGTTGCGCGCACAAAATTATAGTGTGGCGAATATTAATAAAGACCTTCTAAAGGACGCAAATGCTATTGTTCGTGAGCAGGAGAATACTTTTACGGTAATAGATACCGGAAGAGCCGTATATACCGAACATATTGTAATTACTGTATTAAATAAAAACGGTGATAAATTTGCAGAGTTTCGTGATAGTTATGATAAATTTGATAAGATAACCGGTATTAAAGGTAATATTTATAACAGCGAAGGCAAATTGATCCGCAAAATCAAGCCATCAGATTTTATCGATCAAAGCGCCATATCCAATTTTTCATTGTTTGAGGACAACAGGATTAAATATTTTATTCCCCAAATCAATAACTATCCATACACAATAGATTTTGAAAATTCAGGAATTCTGAGTGGGTTCGACAGTTATCATCCCTGGATGCCACAGTCTAGTTATGATTTGGCTGTTGAACACTCGATTTATAAATTAACGATTCCTAAGGATTATAATCTTCGGTTTAAAAAAGTAAATTTTACGAAGGACCCTCTTATTACAGATGATATGGGAAATAAAACCTATACATTTGAAATAAAAGATTTACAGGCCGTTGAGGAAGAAGATTTAAGTGCAGGTATCCTTGATATGGTTCCCATTGTTTATCCTATACCGGAATATTTTAAAATCGATGATTATTCAGGCTGTAATAAAAATTGGAAGAGCTTAGGCCTTTGGGATCTGAGACTTAATGACCAGGAGAATAAATTAACGGATAAAACTAGAGCTGATCTCACTGAC
>CAYZNC010000100.1:0-17590 GCA_964478555.1 uncultured Bacteroidales bacterium
AATCGCCATTCATATTATACAATTCAACCTTCTCCGAATTTTTTACCACATTGCCGGAAGCGTCTTCAATGGTAAATAATACATAGGAGAGATTGAGGGTATCGGCAACCCCAGATTTTAAACTACTTTTTAAAACGTCTCGAGAGATGCCAAATTGCGCTTGACCACTGTTAAGGTTTGAAGATTCCTTTTTACATGATGAGATAATTAAAAAAAGGCATAAAAAGGAAATAAACAAATACCACAAATTTCTTTTCATAGAAGTAATTTTAATAAGTTTGGTAAAAATAACTTCGGCCTATTTAGCAGGCTTTATATACTAGACGCAAAAAGTTGAAAACGTTTCACAAAAAATTGAACTATTTTTACAGCTTAAGGTTTAAACCTGCACCAATCCCTAAATCTTGGAGATTACTAAGGGGATAAAAATTTCTTTTATTAAGGGTGTATCTGTAACATGGAGAAATGCAAAAATCTACCTTCTTTCCTATTCTGTAAATTACAGAAGGACTTAACATAACAGCCAATCCTATTTTTCTTACCGAAGTATCAAATATCTTATTATAAACTTGTTCACTTATGGGCAGTACCGCTTTATAATCAATCAATATATCAGTTATAAAGGAGGCAGAGAGCGCGTAATGAATTTTCCGTTTACCCCATTCTTTGCCCATGGAAAGGGAAAGATTTAGATAACGAAAGTAATTGTCTGATATGCAATTATTAACTATCGATATGGAATCATCTGCGATTAATGTATTGTGTATTTGCTGATATTTTATTCGATCATGAATATTTGTGATGCCACCCCCTAAACCAACCATAAATCCTTTATTATAATATTGGAAATTTAGGGTGTAACTATAATTAATTGTATTTTTCTCTTTAAATGAATCAATTACACTTTTTTCACCAAAAAAGTTTGAACCTAATACTAAAAAATTTGCGCCTATTGACCAGTGTTGTGTTGACATGTTTATGTACAACGGCTTAATTGTTTGATAGTTGACTATAGTGTCGGTGATTCTTATAGTATCAGGAGATACATACACCGTATCGTATTCGTAAATAATAGTTTCAATCGTATCACGTTTTATGGTGGTTTGATCAGCTGCCAACGTAACAATATTAAAGCCGGATAGTAGTAGTAAAAATATAAATAAACGCATGAAATCTTTGGGTCTGTTTTCCAGGGTCAAATTTACAATAACTATCTGAAATCAATAATTTTGGATTGAATTTATTTCTTCTGCTTTATAATCAACATAGTATCCTTAACAACAACGCGATTTTTTTTTATCACTATATTTTTAACAACTTTTGTTTTTTTTACAAATGGAGTATCTATTTGGATAGGATTATCGTTGATTTTTAAAGAAGAATCGTTAATGGCCATTTGATTTAAAGGTTCTAGCATTTTTATGGAAGCAGCTTTTGCGTGCGTGAGTTCAGCTTTTAACGGCGTTGGATGCTGATTGTTTTTTTTTTGATCTGGCTCGATATAAATTTCACTATTTTTTAAAGAATCAACAGGAAATATTAACTCCTTTTTTTTGTAAGTTTTAATAGTTCTCTCAAGCTGATCTACTTTTTTTGATAATTTATGATTAGTTAAACCGGAATAGGTTGCTGTTCCGGCAAATGTAATTAACGCCAATAGATAATAAACATTAAAGGTTACCAGACTAAACTTCAGAAAATTATTTCTTTTTAATTTTGAATTAAGCTTACGCCAATCTTCTTCTGAAGTAGTTACCTCAAAATGTTCAAATTTCTTTGAAAACAGTTTCTCTATGTTAAGTTCCTGATCCATCTGAACTATGCACTCAATTTTTCAATGCTCATTTCAATTAATTCTTTTTGAATTATTGTACGTGCTCTTAATAAACGGGTCCTCGAAGTTGAAACATCAATTTCGAGGACCTGTGCTATTTCATCATGTTTGTAATTTTCAATGCAGAATAAGTTAAATACGGTACGATATTTAATTGGAATCTTATTTAAAACTTCAAGCAATTCTGTTTCGGAAAAGTCTGCAGAAATAATTAACTGAAAATCATCGATAACATCCTTATTATAGGAGGACTCATCAAAATTCACATGATCTTCAATTATATCAGTTTCGTCAACTTCCTCAATATTTAAATGTTTAAGTGTTTTTTGTTGCTCCCGTAAGTAGGAAATTGCCCCATTGATAAAGATACGTTTCATCCAGCCTTCAAACGAGCCATTACCGGAATATTGCTTTATTTTTGAAAAAACCTTAATAAAGCCTTCCTGGACAATATCCTTTACAATGTCAGGATCAGTGACATACCGAAAACAGATTCCTTTCATAATAGGTGCATATCTATCATATAACAATTTCTGAGCGAACTTGTTATATTGTTTACATTCTTTTAGTATCTGATCTAAGGCAGCCACTTAAAATATTGCAAATATTAATTTCTCTTTCAATTGTAACTTACTAAGAGCAAATTTATAATTTCCTTATAAATTTCAAGTGGCTAATTTACTAAAAAGACGCAAAAAGTTGAAAACGTTCCCAAATTTTCATTGAAAAAATGCTCAACTCAGAAAAAAAAAATACAAATCTTACTTATCTATCTAATATAATGCTATTTAGTTTTTAAAGAAATAACTTCCAATAAATTTTTTAAATGTTACTTGACGGATTGAAATGTATCTGCCAATATAAATTTTATCCCGTTATTCCTCATGTTTCAAAGATATATCCGTATATCAGTTAAAAATATTTTATTAAATGCTACCAAACATATATTTTTACAACCTGAAATTTTCAAGCTCTTTGACACAAAAAACAGTAATATGCAATAGCAGGATTTGTGCTAATTCATATAAAATATTGATTATTAGCCTATTGCCAATATGCATAAATTATTATAAAATTTCAGTTAATACATTAAACACCTAAAAATAAATGGATAAAAGCATCAAGAAAGTACTTGTATTAGGTTCAGGAGCCTTAAAAATAGGTGAGGCCGGGGAATTTGATTATTCAGGATCTCAGGCTTTAAAGGCGTTGCGTGAAGAAGGAGTATTTACTATTCTTATCAATCCCAATATTGCCACAGTTCAAACTTCTGAAGGTATTGCAGACAAGATATACTTTCTTCCAGTAACCCCGTATTTTGTTGAAAAAGTCATTCAGAAAGAAAAGCCCGACGGTATATTACTTGCCTTTGGCGGCCAAACTGCGTTAAATTGTGGTATCGCTTTATTTAAAGACGGTATTTTTTCAAATTATAATCTGCGCGTACTTGGTACACCAATTCAGGCCATTATGGATACTGAAGACCGGGATTTATTTGTAAATAAGCTTAATGAAATAGCGGTTAGAACTCCTCGAAGTATTGCCGCTACTAATCTTAACGATGCAATATCTGCAGGTGAAAAGCTCGGTTTCCCGATTATTATTCGTGCAGCTTATGCTCTGGGTGGTTTAGGTAGCGGATTTTGCTCCAATATAGATGAGTTGAAAAAACTCGCCACAAAAGCTTTCGCATACTCACCACAAGTATTGGTTGAAGAGTCGCTCAAAGGATGGAAAGAAGTTGAGTACGAAGTTGTTCGTGACCAGTACGATAATTGTATCACAGTGTGTAATATGGAAAACTTCGATCCGTTGGGTATCCATACCGGAGAAAGTATTGTAGTAGCTCCTTCCCAAACGCTTACTAATAGTGAGTATCACAAACTTCGTAAACTCTCTATTCAAATTATTCGACATATAGGTATTGTGGGAGAATGTAATGTACAATATGCACTGGATCCCAATTCGGAGGATTACAGAGTAATTGAAGTAAACGCACGTCTATCTCGTTCATCAGCACTAGCATCAAAAGCTACGGGTTACCCGTTGGCTTTTATAGCAGCTAAATTGGCCTTGGGTTATGGTCTGCACGAGTTAAAAAACTCCATCACCAAAACAACTTCAGCATTTTTTGAACCTGCACTTGACTATATTGTTTGTAAAATTCCACGTTGGGATATGAGCAAATTTGTAGGAGTTTCGCGGCAGATTGGGTCCTCAATGAAGAGCGTTGGCGAGGTGATGGCGATTGGTAAAACCTTTGAAGAGGCAATTCAGAAAGGATTACGCATGATCGGCCAGGGAATGCACGGTTTTGTGGCAAATCGGGAAATCCATATTGATGATATTGAAAAAGAATTGTCCGAACCCACGGATATGCGAATCTTTGTTATTGCAAGTGCATTCGAAAAGGGATATACGATTGATCAAATACATCAGCTAACCAAAATAGATAAGTGGTTTCTGATTAAACTTAAAAACATTTTTGACCTTAAAGAAAACATAGAAAAATCTAATTCACTTGAAGAGTTACCCATCCATTTGCTGCGAGATGCAAAAAGATCAGGCTTTTCCGATTTCCAAATTGCCAGATATGTGCTAAAGGGTGACAACGATCATATGGAGGACTTTCTGCTTAATGTTCGAAAATACAGAAAATCAAATAATATCGTTCCCTGCGTAAAACAGATTGACACACTTGCGGCAGAATATCCTGCCAAAACAAACTATCTGTACCTTACTTACCACGGCGAAGAACACGATATTTCTTTTGTTAACGACGAAAAATCAGTTGTAGTACTTGGTTCCGGGGCATACCGTATCGGAAGCTCTGTTGAATTTGACTGGTGTGGTGTTAATGCACTAAATACTATTAAAAAAGAGGGCTTTCGATCTATTATGATCAATTATAACCCTGAAACCGTAAGTACTGACTACGATGTTTGCGACCGTCTATATTTCGACGAACTATCACTAGAGCGCGTGTTGGATATTGTAGATCTCGAAAAACCCAAAGGTGTTATAATCTCAACCGGAGGCCAGATTCCAAACAACCTTGCAATAAGGCTCTTTAATCAAAAGGTACCCATTTTAGGTACTTCTCCACTATCCATTGACCGTGCCGAAGATCGCCATAAGTTCTCCATGATGTGTGATAACCTGAATATCGACCAGCCACGTTGGAAAGAACTAACCAGCGTAGACGATATTTATAACTTTACAGATACCGTTGGTTTTCCGGTCCTAATCCGTCCTTCTTACGTACTATCCGGGGCAGCTATGAATGTTGTTTCAAACAGAGATGAGCTGAAACACTTTCTTGAATTGGCTGCCAACGTTTCCAAAAGATATCCGGTGGTAGTTTCAGAGTTTATTGAAAATGCCAAAGAAATAGAAATAGATGCCGTTGCTTCGAATGGAGATATGATGGGTTACGCTATTTCGGAACATATTGAATTTGCAGGTGTACATAGTGGCGATGCTACTATGGTATTTCCACCACAAAAAATTTATTTTGAAACCGTAAGGCGTATCAAGCGTATTACCAGAAAAATTGCAAAGGAACTGAATATTTCCGGACCTTTTAATATTCAATTCCTGGCAAAGGACAACAATATAAAGGTTATAGAATGTAATCTTCGTGCTTCACGCTCTATGCCGTTTGTTTCAAAGGTACTCAAAGTTAATTTGATAGATCTGGCTACTAAAATTATGTTGGGAATTCCGGTTGAACGTATCGATAAATCTATTTTTGACCTTGATTATATTGGTATTAAAGCGCCTCAATTCTCATTTCAACGATTGTTAAAGGCAGATCCGGTGCTTGGTGTTGAAATGGCTTCAACAGGGGAAGTGGGTTGTATTGGTGAAGATTACTACGAAACACTGCTTAAGTCGATGCTTTCCGTAGGCTACAGTATTCCAAAGAAAAATATTCTGTTTTCAACAGGTCCTACACGTGATAAAGTAGAATTATTGATTGCCACACGCATGCTGGTGGAAAAAGGATTTAATATATACGCAACCAAAGGTTCGGCAAATTTTCTACGCGATAACGGCATAGAGGTAACAACCCTGCATTGGCCTGATGAAGATCAACAGCCCAATACACTTGATTATATAAGAGAGAAGAAAATTGATCTGGTAATCAATATCCCTAAAAACCTTTCAAAAACAGAGCTAAATAATGACTATACAATCCGAAGGAGTGCGGTTGATTATAACATCCCTTTAATCACCAATGCAAGACTTGCAAGTGCTTTCCTTACAGCAGTTTGCAAACGGACGCTTAACGACATAAAAATTAAAAGTTGGGACGAATATTAACCTGAACTTCTAAACAATTTAAGCCCTGAATCAAGCCGGTTCAGGGCTTTATTTTTTTTACCAGTATTTTATCAATACGGTTAGCATCCATATCCACAATCTCAAATTCATAATCACGCCAGGTAAACTTTTCTCCTGTGTGGGGAAGACGCTTTAAATGAGAAAGTGCAAAACCACTTAAGGTATTATAGCGAATTCTCGTTTTATCAAAATACTGAATTTCAAAATGCTGTATAAAATCATAAAAAGGTAACTGTCCATCAATCAGCCAACTACCATCCTCGCGCTGAACAATTTCATAATCAACCTCATCACTTGCAGGGATCTCTCCTACTAAGGCTTCGAGTATATTGTTTAAGGTAACTAACCCTGCAATTGAGCCATACTCATCAACAACCAATCCATTATGGGTTTTGGTTTCGCGAAATTTTTCAAGTACTTCATAGGCTGAATTATTTTCCAAAATAAATAATGGTGTTTGGAGGTACTTCGACAATTCAATTTTTTCTTGTCGTAAGTTGTTAATAAAAAGACTTTTAACATAAACCATGCCAAGTACTTTATCTAAACTCCCTTCACAAACAGGATATACGGAGTGTATGGAAGCCACAATTTTATCTTTGATCCTTTCCTCTGTTTCCTTAATATCAATCCAAATCAGTTCAGTACGATGTGTCATAAGCGAGCCTACTTTACGATCGCCGAGATGAAAAACACGTTCCACGATATCCTGCTCTATCTCCTGAATTTCTCCTTCCTCAGTACCTTCTTTTATAATAGCTCTAATCTCATCTTCCGTAATTTTAGAATCTGCAGATGGCTTGATGTTTAAAAATCGAATAATCAGTTCTCCTGGCTTAGTAAGAAGCCAAATTAGTGGATGTGCTATAATGGAAAACCATTTCATGGGGAAAGCGGCATTTCTTGCTACCGTCTCTGCCTTTATCAGCCCAACCTGCTTAGGAATCAATTCTCCAAAAACCAGGGTAAAAAAGGTAATAAAAATAAAAACCAAGGTGATGGCTAATTTTTGGCTATATGGCGCAAGTAAAGGAAATTGTTGTAACCAAACTGCAATTTTGCTGGTGATAGAAGCTCCTGAATAAACACCAGTCAATATGATAACAACGGTCATGCCAATTTGTACTGTCGATAGTAATTTGCCAGGTTTATTTGCCAATTCAAGAGCAACAGCAGCCTTACGATCGCCATTAGCTGCCGCATGTTCAAGCCTTGTTTTACGAGCAGATACAACAGCAATTTCAACCATCGCAAAAATACCGTTGAGCATAACCAAACCAATGATAATTAGAATTTCGGTTGCCATATATATCAGTTCAAAGTTTAAGGTTCAAGGTTTAAAGTTCAAAAACAAATTTAAAACGCTCACGAAGCTCACAACTTAAAAGAATTGTTCCTATTTTCTTTTATTTTCGAAAAACGACTTTAATAGCGTTGATGCTTCTTTTTCCAAAACTCCTCTTGTAACTTTTGTTTTAGGATGTAAAACGCTGGAACTTAAAAGCGTGTACCCGCGTTTTTCATCTGTCGCTCCAAAGATCAGATTTCCAAGTTGTGCCCAAAACAAAGCTCCTGCGCACATAGTGCAGGGCTCAATAGTCACATATAAGCTACACTGATCGAGATACTTTCCCCCCAAATAATCCGATGCAGCCGTAATTACTTGCATTTCAGCATGAGCAGTGACATCTTTCAAAGTCTCTGTAAGATTATGGGCTCGGGCAATAATCATGTTATCGCACACTATTACTGCGCCAATAGGAACCTCGTCCTTTTCAAAGGAATTTCTAGCCTCCTTTAAGGCTTCGTTCATAAAATAATCGTGTGAAAACATGAACTTGGTCATCCTTAGACTATAAACTTGTTAAGCGTTTCCCTCAAATAAGCTTATAAAGATAAGCATCATAATCCTTTGTTCTGATTTGAAAATTCATTAAATTTAATAAACAATGAAATTTATTATTTGCAAAGTTACTGGTTAATAGAAACCGTATGAAATGGAACGCGATAAAAAGTAGTGTATTTTGTTTAATTTTTGGACAGGGACTTCTTTTTGCTCAGGATATTAAGCTATCAGAAACAAAGGAAAACCAGATCAATGAGTATAAAACCTTGGTCAACCGAACCCAAAACAAGATTGAAACAACCACCTATCTTAATAAAATAGCATATATATATTGGGAAGCTGGAAATTATAAAGATGCAATCGATTATTTTACACAATCGCTCAACATTAATAAGGCGATTAATAACAAAAATGCTTTAAAAGTAATTTATAGCAGCCTGGGTATGATTTACACCGACCTCGGCAAGCACGATAAAGCTTTGGAAGCTTTCACTGAAAATCTTAAATTATGCCGAAAGTTGACACAGAAAAAAGATCTTGCATCTGCGCTTATCAATGTGGCCAACACCCACGAGAACCTAAAACAGTATAACGATGCTATCAATTGCATTAATGAAGCTTTAACGATGGCCAAAGAAGAGAACAATTTAAAATTAATGAGAAGTTGTTATAATTCATTGGCCGAGAACTACGAACACTTAGACAGGAATGATAAGTCGATAGAATATACTAATCTCTATATTGCACTGGACAAGCAACTCCAAAAAGAAACTGGCAAAAAATTAGAACGTACAGAGGCTTCCCTTAAAGAAGCTGAGCAGACTACCCAAAAAAAACAATCGGAAATCGTCCTGCTGCAAAAGGATAAGCTGATACAATCGTTAAAAATACAGGAACAAGAAATACAATTAAAATTTGAAAGACAACTTCTTGAGACACAAAATGAATTACAAGCAGAGCAAGAAAAAC
Source organism: uncultured Bacteroidales bacterium (assembly GCA_964478555.1). Classification (GTDB taxonomy): domain Bacteria; phylum Bacteroidota; class Bacteroidia; order Bacteroidales; family JAAUTT01; genus JAAUTT01. The sequence goes on from CAYZNC010000100.1 coordinate 8,997, forward strand.
AATTAAAATTTGAACGAACTTCACGGCAGATTTTAACGGTTGGGATAGTTATTTTGTCGTTGTTAATAATAATTATATTACTTATCTATCGAAAACTGAAAGAAAAAGAAAAAAGGTTATTGGAAAGCGAAGAAAAATTCCGTAAGCTTTTCGAAGATTCTGAGGATATACAGTTGCTTTTCGATAGCTCAAGTATTATTGATTGCAACCAGGCTTGTTCGAGATTTCTTGGTTTTGCTGATAACCGGCAATTAATCAGTGCCGGAATTAGTTCCCTACTTCCACCGACTCAACCTGATGAGTCAAATTCGTACCAAAAGGCCATTGAAAGGTTGGACCATGCTTTCCAAAATGGATATGCCCGTTATGAACTTTTGATTAAAAAAGTCAATGGTAGTTTGACCTATGTTGATGTTTCTCATACTGCTATCACAATAAGTGGTAAAAAGGTGCTTTATTCCATTTGGCGGGATATTGACTGGCAGAAAAAAGCTGAGATAGAACTAAATAGTTATAAGGAACACCTTGAAGAACTAGTGGAGGTGCGTACTGCCGATTTGGAGAAAGCAAAGCGCAAAGCCGAAGAATCCGACAGACTCAAATCAATCTTTTTAGCCAACATGAGCCATGAAATCAAAACTCCATTAAATGCAATTATTGGCGTATCTAAAATGATATTGAAACACCAGTCCGAATCGCTAAATGAAAAACAGAAGGAAAGCGTTCAGGTTATATATGATTCCGGAAACCGTTTATTCAGATTACTCGACGACATTCTGGAATATTCAGAAATTTCAGCTGGTATAGTTGATTTATCTGTCATCAATGTTCAGACGGAAATGCTAAAACAACAGATTGCTCAAATTGCCATGGATGCAATTAAAGACAAACCCATTAAATTTTCAATCTCAGTTTCGCACGATTTTCCGCAAACATTTAATTGCGACTTAAACAAATTACTCCGGATACTCAACAATCTTATAGGCAATGCTTCTAAATTTACTGAAAAGGGAACTGTTCATATCGCTATGGCTAAAAGCCTAAATAAGGCCGTTTTTAAGGTTAACGATTCGGGTCCGGGAATAAGTAAAGAAGATTTACCTAAGGTTTTTGAAGGATTTAAACAATTGGATGATTCGGCATCCAGAAAACATTCTGGCACTGGGCTTGGACTTGCTATTTGTAAGGGCTTTGTCGACTTGCTTGGAGGCAAAATATCAGTTGAAAGTGAATCCGATAAAGGAACTTGTGTGAGTTTCGAAATTCCTATATCGAACTAAAGCTTAATATGAATCTATCGTCGATACAATTAATAACAGTAATAATGTCAACTGATTACATATTACTAATTACCATCATACATATACTGATTGTGTATATTGCTTATAGCTGGATATCAAAAATAAAAAAAGAGCGAAAAAATCAAATTATTCATATTAAGGAGTTCCAAAAAGTTCAGGAAGCACTGTTCGAGGGAGAGGCAAAATTCAGAAATATTGTTGAATCTTCTCCCATGGGCATCCATTTTTACGAATTAAATACTGCCCACGAACTCATTTTTGTTAGTGCAAATCCGGCAGCCGACAAAATGATCGGGAGCGACCATCATGTGCTCATAGGTAAAAAATTTGAGGAGGTTTTTTCTTTAATATCGTCTTCGAAAAATTTGGATCAATACTATAAGGTACTTTCTGAGGGCTTGCTAATTTCTGATTCACAGATCAATTACGATAAAAATAACATATCCAGCGTATTCGACATTTTCGCATTTCAAACCAGCCCTGGCAAAATGGCTCTGTTTTTCCAGGATATCACTGCTAAACGGCTTGCTGAAATTGAAATCTTTGAACAGCAAAAATTTATAAATGCGGTATTTAATATTGCTCCCATCGGAATTATGGTAGTTGATTATGATACAAATAAAATTCTTGACATTAATCAGGAAGCTTTAAAAATGATTAAGGCTAAACGCACCGAAATTACTTCAAAAACATTCGATTATTATATCAGGCCTGATAAACAGAGTAAGCCCATTGACTTGCTGGAATACTCCGAAGCAAGTCTTTTTGCAGGTAATAGTGAAGAATTCAATATACTGATAAGTAGCTCAGTTACCAACTTAAATGAGCGAAAGGCATTGATAATAGGCTTCGTAGACATAACTGACCGAAAAAAAAATGAAGTTGAATTAAGAAAAGCTAAAGAACTTGCCGAAAGTGCCAACAAAGCTAAAAGTGAGTTTCTCGCAAACATGAGCCATGAGTTGCGTACTCCTATGAACTCAATCATTGGCATCTCGAATATGTTAACCAAATATGAAAATCACAATCTTACGTCAAAGCAAACAGAAGGCCTTTCTATCATTAACCAAAGTGGTAACAGGTTACTCGATCTGATCAACGATATTTTAGATCTCTCAAAAATCGAATCCGGAAAGATGATAGTAACTGAAGCACCTTTCCAGATCAATGTACTTTTAGGCAATCTTCGCGACATTATTACAAGTTTGCTCCGCCAAAAAAATATTCACGTAATCGTCAATAAATCAGACGATATATCGAATATCATTAATTCCGATCAAAGAAAACTCCATCAGATCCTGGTAAACATTTTGGGCAATTCAGCAAAATTTACGGAAGAAGGGAAAATCGAACTTAATGTTTATACTTTAAACGATCAATTGTTTTTTAAAATCACCGATACTGGAATTGGCATTAGTGAGCAAAACATTCAGGTTATTTTTGAAGAGTTCAGACAAATTGACAGCTCTGCCTCCCGTAGATATAAAGGAACAGGCCTGGGATTGGCCATTTGCAAAAAATATGTTGAAAAATTAGGTGGCCGTATATTTGCGGAAAGCAAACTTGGCGAGGGGACTACCATAACTTTCAATATTCCCTATAAGCCTGTCCAACAAATTATAACTAATGAATCTCCGGTTGAAAATAATCTGCCGTTGGAATTGGACCATAAGTCGGTACTGATTATTGAGGAAGATGAAAAGGCTTTATATCTGTACCGTCAATATCTTCAGCGGCAAAATTGTGAAACTGAATTTGCCAATAATGGGGCTGTGGGCTTGAAGTTAATTTATCAATTTAAACCCCATGTCATTATTTTGGATTGGAATATATCAAAAATAAGTGCTTCGGATATCCTTATGAAACTTCAGATGGATAGTTATTCCCGAAACATAGCAGTGATAGTAATAGCGGATAGTGAGGAGATAAAGAACCATTTAAAATACCATAACACACATTTTTTACTAAAACCAGTGAGTGAAGAGGCTCTTATAAATGCTATCAATGCCACCTTAGCTCAAATATCTCTTCAGCGAAAACAAGCTGCTCAACAAAGACGAACCCGTATTTTAATTGCTGAAGATGAGGAAATAGGAAGATTTACTTTACGGATGATTTTAGAAAAAAATTACGATCTTATTTTTGCGATAAATGGAAGAGAAGCTATCGAAAAATACTTCACTGAAAAACCTGATATCGTATTGATGGATATAATGATGCCTGAGGTTAATGGATTTGATGCCTTTACGGAGATTACAAAACGGCGAGCTGACCATGATAAAGTTGCCATTATTGCTGTTACAGCCCGGGCAATGACCAATGAACAAAAAAAAATATTGTCTTTCGGATTTACTGATTACCTCTCAAAACCGGTAGATGATGAGAAATTGCTTAAAATGATAGAACATTATAAACTCCAATAATATGAATGAGCCCCTAACCAGAATACTTGTTGTAGACGACGAACCCAGTAATATTTTTTTATTGGAAGGTTTATTATCCGCTGAAGGATTCGCGGTTAGCACTGCTTTTAACGGTAGAGAAGCGCTTGTGAAAGTGAAAACCGAAGCGCCCGATGTTGTTCTGTTGGATATTATGATGCCTGAAATTACCGGCATTGATGTTCTGGAGAAATTAAAAAGCGACCCTGAAGTATCTGATATACCTGTTATAATGGTTACTGCCAAATCAGAAGCGGAAGATGTGGCGGAGGCGTTAGGTAAAGGTGCCGTGGAGTATATAAAAAAGCCAATTAATGAAATTGAAATGCTGGCTCGTTTAAGGACAATCTTAAAATTGAAACAACAGGAAGACATCCTTAAGAATTTGTTAAAATCAAAAGAAGAATTTATACGGATGGTTTCTCACGACATCCGTGCTCCGTTTTCATCGATTGCAGGTTTTGCCGATATATTATTGAACGATATTGAACTCTCCGGAAAATTAAACAATGAACAAAAGGAATTTCTCACCATCATTATTGATACATCCAACTTTATTGTCGATTATTTCAATAAATTACTTAGCTGGTCGAATCTTGGGGCCTCTGGACTTGTCTTACAAAAAGAACCTAAAGCTCTTTCCAAACTTATTCAAACGGCAACAGTTATTTTTCAATCCAAAATTGCCGATAAGAAAATTAATCTCCGTGTAGACCTGGAATCAGATTTTGAAATTGTGGCTGATGTCACTTATTTCAATCAGGTAATCATAAACTTATTAAGCAATGCCGTAAAGTTCACTCCCGATGGTGGCAACATTACAATTTCAGCGCGGGAGATAAAAGAAGGCATTCAAATTATACTTGCCGACACCGGAATAGGAATTAAGGATGTTACTCCGGAAGAGCTTTTTGGTAAATCTTTCCATAAATCAACTCGTGGAACAAAAGGCGAAAAAGGTAGTGGCGTAGGATTGAGAATTTGTAAAATGATACTCGATGCTCACGGTTTTGACTTCAGCTTTCGATCTGAATCCAATAAAAGTACAGAGTTTATAATAGAAATCAGGAATTAGATTGGTTCTGAAAAATATTTTATCAACACCTTTTTAATAGATTCCATCTTGGTTGGTTTTGTAATATACCCATCCATTCCGAAAGATATCGCTTTCGTTTTACCTTCCTTACTTGCATTTGCAGTCATGGCTATGATGGGATTTTTGTAACCTTGACTGCGCAAGTCTTTGGTGGCCTGAACTCCATCTTTTTCAGGCATCATCATATCCATGAAAATGATATCATACTTATGCTTCAGTGTCATATCTACCGCTTCTACCCCATTAGCAGCAATTTCTACCTCGAAGCCAAGATTTTTAAATATCGTTTTTGCCACTTTCTGATTAATCATATTATCCTCTGCTACAAGAATATGTATGTTTTTACGAATTTTATTTATTTTGGCCGGAATAAAAGCATCGGGACTTATTGCTGTAAAATTTTCCTGAATAAGGTCAAATACTTCTGATGATTCATATGGTTTGATAAGATAATAGTCTATTCCCAACCTTTTAGCTCTGATAAAATTGCCATTCAAGTCATTGCTGCTTATAAGAATGCATAAATGTTGACTGGTAATACCTTTATCTTGCAACATTTTGGCAAGTCTAAATCCATCGTAATCAAGGGAATCATTTATAATAACGATGTGAAATTTTTCATGCTCGATAAGTAGCTTATTCTCCAATAATTCATAAGATTGAATATGATACTTTTCGTAATTTATGCCAAAATTGTCAAAATAAGCATAAACGTGTTCACTGTCGTTTTTCAATGGCGAAATAATAAGGGCATTGATTTGAGCATATTCCTGTATGAATGAAAAATCATAACGTTTAACAAGTTTTTCATTCGAGAATGCTTCTATGCTAAAGTAAAATTTTGAACCTGGAAATGTTTTACTGGTTGAAATGGTTGACGGACTTTCTACCCATATTTCTCCCCCCATTAGTTCAACCAATTGTTTACTGATGGTTGTACCAAGCCCGCTACCTCCATACTTGCGTGTAATTGAGCCCTCGGCCTGAGTGTAGGAAGCAAAAATAGTTTCCAGTTTTTCCTTGGGTATGCCAATACCTGTATCTTCAACTATAAACAACAATGTAAGATTACCTGAATACTCTTCAACCAGCTCAACACCAATTACCACCTTACCCTCATGTGTGAATTTGATAGCATTGCTTAGAAGATTGGAAATTACCTGACGTAACCGGAATGGATCGCCAATTACCTGGTTAGGTACGTTAGGCGCTATTATGGAAACTATCTCTATTTCCTTATGATCGGCCAATGGCTTGAATAACTCTTTAACTAAATTGATCTCATCTGAAATCCGGAATGGTATTTCTTCAAGCATCATTTTGCCAGCTTCAACCTTAGAAAAATCAAGGATATCATTGATAATGGTCAGCAATAAATCAGATGATTTTTTGACAATTTCAGCATATTCGCGTTGCTCACTGGTTAGCTTTTGTTGGAGTAATGCATCGGCCATGCCTACTATGCCATTCATAGGTGTCCGTATCTCATGACTCATCTTGGCCAGGAAGTCACTTTTTGCAAGATTTGCCGCTGCTTCCAGCTTTCGGGCTTTTTCAATAGGCGAAACATCGATAAATGCTTCTATAATCAATTCTTCTTCCTGGAGATTGAAAGGTATTTCCTTTTTAAATATAGTCTCTTCTATTCCATTTTTATCAAAAGTATAAAAATGACCCGTATCATACGCTGAATCAGGCTTCCCTTTTTCACTAAAATGCTTTGGGATAATCATATCAGCTATATTTCTTCCGATAATATTGGTTTCACCCTTGCCATATAGCATATTTGAAGCCGTGCAGTTGATGTGTCTGATGGTTTTATCTTGCGTGAGAATCATAACACCAATAGGTATCGAATCAAATATCCTCATCATATTTTGTTCATTACCTACAATTTCCTCATACTTAATTGTTTGGGCCGATATAATTTTATACAACATCAAAAATATGATAAAAGCAAAAATCAAAATTAGGAAAATACTTATACCCATTCCGGATAATACAGGGGCTTTGATTTTTTGCAAATCAGTTGAAAAACCTAATCCAAAATTCTTTTGCAGCAGATGACATGGGAAAACCCAAGTTAACGTCTTGTAGTTTTTTTGGTCAGTTTTAATTTCATGAATAAAAAATTCGTCAGTTGCTTCCTTAATATCCTTGGATATTGAGTTTCCAATGGAACTTTCAAACGTTTTTCCACCAAAATTATTGAAAATTATCTTACCGGAGTCGTCATTCATCCACTGCCACGTTGTAGATTCAATGAAATAACGTTGAAGATAGGATTCAACAAAATTAATATAATTAACATTGAGAACAATATTCGCGACAACGGCATCCTTTTTAAAAATGGGTAGTACATACTGATATTGTTGGTTCTCTAATTCAACAATTTCTTTTGAATGAAGCTTCTTCTGTAATTGCGGCGTATAAAAACCTTTCAAAAAGTTGTCGTTTTTGTCGCGGGAAAGATAAAAAGCATGCTCTTTATTATCAAAAATTTCAATTTTATTGATTAATGTTGAGAAGGTTGTATAGAAGATTTCAAGCTTTTCAATCAACTTGCTATTGTCTAAGGAAGCGTTAAATATAGACGAAACGCTGTCGGAGAAAGCAATACGATTAATAGTATTTTCAAAATCAGAAGAGATTTGTTCAAGTTGTTCGCTACATTGATTACCTTGTTGATACAGTATTATTTTTTGATAATTGATTTGTTTGTTTAGTGTTCTATAATAAAGAGCAACAGTAATACAAAGAACAACTATGGTAAACGCTAAAAGTATCAGGTAGATTTTTCTCATTGCCTGGCGTTCTACATTATGAATATTTTTTTATAAATATAGTGTTTTACCTGAACCTAAGGAAGGTTTCATTCAAATACTTTAGCAATGGATAAAATTTGGTTACCAACAAACAATTTATGTTGATGAAAACGTTATCGGTATTTTGAATTTTTATCATCTAAAATACTACGGTAACTATAATATCGGTTGGCATCAATTTCTCCTTTTTCTACAGCTGATTTTACGGCACAATTAGGTTCTTCGATATGTAAACAATTATGATACTGGCAAAAGGCAGCGAATTTAAAAATTTCGGGGAAAAAATGATAGATTTCTTCTCTTTCCATATCAATAAGCCCAAATCCTTTAATGCCAGGAGTATCAATCAAATAACCTCCACCTGGTAATTCAATCATCTCTGCATACGTAGTTGTATGTTTGCCTTTCATGCTATAATCAGAAATTTCATTTACTCTCAAATCAATACCGGGATAAAGTGTATTGATCAATGATGTTTTCCCAACCCCTGAATTACCTGAAAGTACGCTTGTTTTATGTTCAATCAGCGATTTTAACAAGTCGAGTTTATTGGGTTGAAAAATAGAAGTTTCAATAACCCTGTAGCCAATAGGTTCATAAATATCATAAACGTCCCTGATAAGTTCTGCAAGCGTTTCCTCATAAAGATCCACCTTATTAATGGTAATAATAACAGGTATCCGGTAAGCCTCAGCAGCGGCAAGAAACCGATCTATAAATTCAAAGGACGTTTCCGGAAAAGCCAGCGTAATAACTAATACAGCCTGGTCTACATTGGCCGCAATAATATGGGTCTGTTTCGAAAGGTTAGAGGCCTTACGAATGATGTAGTTCTTTCTATCAAAAATATCGACAATTACACCGGTTTTAAAATCTATAGTTTCGAATTTTACCCGGTCACCCACTGCCACAGGATTCGTACTTCTAAAAT
>CAYZNC010000101.1:0-17549 GCA_964478555.1 uncultured Bacteroidales bacterium
GATATCGGATCCCTCCGCTACGACGAATTTTATTTAAAAAAACAATCCCTTTTAATTGACAGCTATATTGTTTTTTACTCCCTGGTATATATGATTAAAGGTAAAGGAAGATGAGTAACTTTAAAATAGTATTACGTAAATCCATTTTCTACCTTTTGAGTGTATGCCTGTTATCATACACTGTTATTTCAATAGGTATATCGAATATTTTTCACGCCCTAATTTCAGCCGATATTAAAATTGTTTTGATAGCTTTATTTCTTAATTCAATAGCCATCATCTTCAGATTGTATAAATTTCAAATATTACTTAACCATAAGGACCGGTACTCTATATTTGAGATATTTATATCATCCAGAATTGGTAAAGAAATTTCATTTGCAGGTTTCTTTCTCCCTCTATTTAAAAAAAGCAATCGAAACGATGGTACTTTACAAAATTTAATATTAGACAGGTACACTGAAATATTCTCAACATTAATTCTGGCTTTCATTTCATGTTTTTTTATATTAAAAAAAAATAATACCTCAGTAGTTATTTTATTTGTTATTGGAGCCTTCACCCTCATCATGTTAATCGTACCATTTATAAAGGTAGCGTACTTGACAAAAAAAGTAAATAGCAAATTAGCTATCAGAATTATTGATTTTATTATGTCTTTACAGGAAAGACTCAAATGGAAGTCTGATTCCGGCTACATTTTATGGATATATGTGTTATCTGTTTTTGCAACCATATTTGACTTTTTAACCGCTCTTTTTATTCTTAAAGCGTACCATATTCATGTAAATTTCTTTTTAATTCCAGTTATTTGGGCTGTATCGGGTCTTGTTTCAATTTTAGCTTTTATGATCATAGGTTCAACTGAAGTTTCCGTTATTTATTTATATTATCTCCTAGCTGGTATTAATAAAGCAATAACCACTTCATTTGTAATAGTTTCTAGGTTTATTAATATAATGATACTGACTATTTTACTTTTCGGTTTATTAATTTTTAAAAATGTTAAAAAAAGCTACCGGATATATAATTAAACGTATAAAATTCATATTGATTGTATCCATTTTCAAGGGATTGATAAACTTCAATAAGGATTTTTACCTATATCAGGAATGTTTACATTATTGAATTTTTTATTTGTTTCAATATTTTCTTAAAACAAATAAAACTTACCATAACTCTCTATTATATGATTAAATTAAAAGAATGACAGCAACTGGTAAAAACAGGTTAAAAATTTTAGCCTGTGTCAACCTTTACTTTGTGATGAACTTAAACATGATGTCACAAAATGTAGATCAAAGCTATCTGCAGAATTATTCTATTTCAGGATCAGTGTTAAACACATTCCAAAAAATGCTTTATTACGATTATTCCGAATATAAAATGAAAAAAACGCCGGATAATTATTTATCAATTAATACCAATTTAAGCCTGGCCAAATACACTTCCTTTTGCCTTGTATTATATAGCTATCACTTTAATAAAAGGGCAAGAGAATTACCCTGGTATGCTGAATATGCATATTCCGTGATGCATGCCAGCTATCACCCAAATACTTTTGGTTACGGTTTTATGGATTATGACCAAAATAAGTATAGTAATTCTTTAAAAAAAATGTCAGAATGTTTTTTAAGAGGGTTATATTATTTAACCTATTATATAAAATTACCAGATAAATTTATTGATTTCACTAAACTCGATGCAAACAGCTTTTTACTTACTTCCATTCAATTAGGATATGCTGTAAGATATCTCAACAAAAATGGGAAAACGGTAGGTGGGCTATATAAAGGAAAAACCAATTTCCAGTTTGGAATTTATTATAAATTTTATAAAAATATTTTTTGCAATGCTACTATATTCTATTATCCGTTCAAAAGCACTCAATCACCATGGGATTGTGATTATAGCTATGGTTTTGGTTGGAGTAAATCGGTTCCTTTTTCACTAAGTTTTAATTATTCAAGCAGTAGCTTTAACAGATATCCATGGCGCGATAATGCTAAGACTTCCAACTTTTTTGATGGCGGCTTCACAGTTTCATTAAGCTATAAAATATCTATCCACAAGTCACAAAAAAAAAGTAATAAATAGTGAAAAATTATGTCCTGGTTTTATGTTATTTAATTCATTTTAGTACATTATAAAAATAGAGTCATATGATGAATATGCTACTTACAAAATTAAAATATTCGATTAATAACCCTGAGTATATACTTGTACTATTTATTCTGGCAGGACTTATAACGTTCAATAAAGAATTTGCTTATATAGGCTTTAACAACATTTACGTTACTGAATTTGTAACAGTATTATGTATACTAAATCTAGCTATAAAGTCAATTGTTTCTAAAAACCTGCTGGATTATAAAAGTTGGGGGAAATCTCTTTTGATTAATTTTTGGCCACTAATCATCCTTTCTTTATATACCTGCATACGATTAACGTCCGATCTTGACTACGGAGTACAGGCCTTAAGACATAGTATGATTTTTCTCTACATTATTTTATTCATCATTCTTTTTCCGTTAACAATCAAAAACGAAAAACAACTATTTTTTATCATCATATTTATATTCATCATATTGAGCAGTGTTTTTAATGGTTCGAAAATAATTATTTTCAAATTACTGAATTACACTTTTAACTATTATGAGCCAGAGAGAGTAAATCATATTGAAACAGATACCATATGCTCCTCTATTGCTTTGTTGGGTCTCCTGGTTTATCACAGACTTTTCTGGATAAAAAGTAAAATCGGTTTCCTGATACTGATATTCCTTAATGTTATAATTCTAATCCTCACTGTCAAACGTTCTGCAGTTATTGGGACCATACCCGCAGTTATTCTATATCTTTTCATTGAAAGAAAAAAAATAAAAATAAAAAATATATTTTGGATCATTGGAGCATTATTGGTTATCGCAATTATTGCAATAGTGGTATGGCAAGCAATTGATCACGAATATACAAATTACATTTTTAAGCGACTATCCTTTAAAGAAAAAAACGTAAGCTGGCGGTTGCAAATCTGGAATATGAGCTGGCATAAATTTCTAGAAAAACCAATATTTGGAATTGGGTACGGACCACAAATTATAGAATACCCTGTTGACGGCGTCGATGCAAATGATCCTCATAACTCAATTCTGGCATTCCTAACAAGACACGGAATCTTCGGCTTCATTTTGTTTATTTATTTCATTGTTCAAACCTATGCGCATATTTTTAAAGAAATAAAAATAAATGCAAACAACTCTTACCACTATAATAATGCATTATTTATCTGTCTGTTTTTAACCAGTATGATTATATTTTCTTTCTTCAATGTGATGCTTGAAAATCAATATGAAGGAATATTTTTTTATTTTGCATTAAGTGCTATTTATATAGTTAGAGTTCAAAAATTAGCAATTTTAACAACTAAAGAACATACCTCTGCAAAATACATGAATTATGGCTTATTAGGCCTTTTTTCAGTATTTTTACTATATACCTGTTCTCCCTTTAATCAAATTCAACAACTCAATGTTTATTCAGCCAAGGCAAATCATTGGTTGCCAATGCTTTTTAAAACGGAATTAAGCAATATTAATACAAAATCTCAAAGAAATTTTGGTATAACGATTAATGTGGATAATAGAAACGCTAACGCATTTTCAGAACTTTCCTGGATTTTTCCACCGCAAGCAAACAAATTGAATTTAAAAAAGTACAACCTAAACGTTGAATCGAATATCTGTTTAAAGGATATTGATTGTATGATTCAATATGAAGATAACGTCAGACAAATGTTAAAGTGGAATTGCATTGGAACTAACAATACAACCTCTCTCGAACTATTGGATCAAACTCATGATGCAACAAAAATTAAATTCTTTGTCATGTCATTTCATCATTTTTCAATTGTTAATAATTTGATTATTAAAAACATATACATAAGCTATAAAAATGAATAAATATTCTGTATTTGGATTAAACTACTATGCAACCGATTATGAACAAGCCTCCGATTTCATAATTGAGCAGGCCAAAAAAAGAAAAAGCTTTACAGTAGCCTCACTGCCGGTGCACGGATTAATTGAGGCACATTGGTCTGAAAGTTTCCGGCATACAGCCAATAATATTGACTTTCTGGTACCGGATGGTGCTCCCATAGTATGGGCTTTGAACAGGATGTATAAGCTAAATCTTAAAGACCGTGTAAATGGTATAGATCTATCCTTACATGTGTTGGATAAAGCTGGAAAAAATAACTTAAAAATATTCCTTTATGGAAGTTATGAAGATACAATAAACAAATTCGCTCAATTCATAAATCTGCAATATCCGGGTGTTATAATTTGCGGTAAACATCCCGACAGGTTCAGGGAGGCAACCGAAGACGAGGACAAAAAAGACATTGAAATGATAAATGATTCTATGGCAAACCTTGTACTTGTAGGACGAGGGTGTCCACGACAAGAATACTGGGTTGCATCCCATAAAAATAAAATCAATTCGGTTATGATTGGAATCGGCGGTGCATTTGATATTCATTCGCAAAAAATACAAAGAGCACCAAAGTGGATGCGGGATCACAGCCTGGAATGGTTCTTCAGATTTCTTCAGGAACCAAAGCGATTATGGAAAAGATATCTTTTTACAAATACGACTTTTATGCTATTAGTGTTAAAATATTATATGAAAAAACCTTTTGTGAAAAATAAATCAGTCACCTGAAAGTATCAAACAAACCTAAAACCATATGAAAAAAATATTAATTACCGGAGGTGCCGGATTCATTGGCTCAAATCTGGCACTAAAATTAATAGATAAAGGGTACAGGATTACTATCATAGATTCCTTATCAGAACAAATACACGGACCAAAATCCGTGATAACGTCTCCACTTTATAAGACAGTAAAGGATAAAGTAATTTTTATACAAGCATCTGTAAATTCAAAGCCAGATCTTATTAAAGCCATATCTGATAATGAAATAATTGTCCATTTGGCTGCCGAAACAGGTACCGGGCAATCCATGTGTCAAATTGAAAGATATACCAATGTTAATGTTACCGGCACAGCAGTCCTCTTAGATATCCTGGTTAATCACAAACATAATGTTGAGAAACTTTTGGTGGCGTCGTCGAGAGCTGTTTATGGTGAAGGAAAATATTTCAGTGATGAATATGGAATTGTTTATCCGGAGTTGCGTACATCAGAATTTATGGGCAAAGGTGACTTTGAGGTAAAATATCCGGGATGCTCCTCTCCATTGTCCCAAATGCCAACGGATGAAAATTCAATGTTGCACCCTTCCTCTGTTTATGGAATCACTAAATTACATCAGGAACAAATGGTGATGACGGTATGTAAGGCAATAAAGTTACCATCGGTTGCACTCCGGTACCAGAATGTCTATGGACCAGGACAGTCTTTAACCAACCCATATACAGGTATTCTTTCAATTTTTTCGACACAAATAAAAAACGGAAATGCAATTAATGTTTTTGAAGATGGAAAAGAAAGCAGAGACTTTGTTTTTATTGATGATGTAGTTGATGCTACAATCATGAGTATCGAAAGCCCCAATGCAAATTATCAAATATTTAATGTGGGTACCGGTATCCCTATAAATATTTTAACCGTGGCCAAAACCTTAATTAACCTTTATAACAGAAAAGTTCCCGTATTTATTTCAGGTAATTACAGACTTGGCGATATCAGGCACAACATAGCCGACATGAGCAAAATAATTAACCTCCTGGGCTTCTACCCAAGAGTTACCTTCGAGGAAGGCATAAAACTTTTCACTCAATGGGTTAATAACCAAGCCATACAAAAAGATAATTTTTTGAATTCTATAGAGGAAATGAAAACAAAAGGATTATTTCAATGAGGTGTAAATACAATGACACATCTGATGAATTTAAAAATTAAGTGTAAATTTAAACTTAAAAAATTTCACTGTAAGCAATTTAATTTATAATTTTCGAACCTTAAATTAAAAAAATGAAGATACTTGGAATATCAGCCTACTATCACGATTCAGCTGCAGCCATCATAAATGATGGTGAAATCATTGCGGCTGCACAAGAGGAACGATTTACACGAAAAAAATTTGATGCTGATTTTCCTCATCATGCGTGTAAATATTGTTTGCAAAAATCGGGATTTTCTTTGAATGAATTGGATGCAATTGTTTTCTATGATAAACCTATGCTTAAATTTGAAAGATTGCTTGAAACCTATTATGGATTCGCGCCAAAAGGCATTCGTTCATTTATAAAAGCAATGCCGGTATGGTTAAAAGAAAAACTTTTCCTGTCGAAGATTCTTTATAAAGAACTGGCTTTGTTAGGCGATTTCGACAAAAATAAGGCTAAAATACTGTATCCTGAACATCACTTATCTCATGCTGCAAGCGCTTTTTACCCTTCTCCATTTGAGGAATCGGCAATTATCACGCTTGATGGAGTTGGCGAATGGGCAACAGCATCTTTATGCAGAGGATTTGGCAATCATATAGAAGTATTAAAAGAATTAACTTTCCCGCACTCCATAGGTTTACTTTATTCAGCATTCACCTATTTTTTAGGTTTTCGGGTAAATTCGGGCGAATATAAACTAATGGGATTAGCGCCTTATGGAATTGCTTCCTCCGACAGGGTAAAAAACTATATTCAAATAATTAAAACCGAGTTAATAGACATTAAGGAAGACGGATCCATTTGGATGAACCACAAATACTTCGATTATGCTGTTGGTTTAAGAATGGTAAACGACAAAAAATTTGAAAAGTTGTTTGGTTTTCCTGTAAGGAAGTCTGAAACAGAGATAGAACAACAACATTGCGATTTGGCAAACGCTATCCAACAGGTTACCGAAGAAATTGTTATAAAAATTGCCAAAGAAGTTAAAAGTCTCACTAATTCAAAGAACTTATGCCTGGCTGGTGGTGTGGCTTTAAATTGTGTTGCCAATGGTAAATTGTTGCAAGAAAAAATATTTGACAATATCTACATACAACCCGCATCAGGAGACTCCGGGGGAGCGCTGGGAGCTGCTTTGGCTGCCGAGTATATATATTTTCAAAATCCAAGAAAACTCAGTGATGGAATCGATAGTATGAAAGGTTCTTATCTGGGCCCTGAATACAGTAATTTGGATATTGAATACATGGCTAACGAATATAAAGCCCAATACACATTGTTTAATAATTTTGACAATCTGGCCGATGAAGCAGCCAAGCTTTTATCACAGGGTAATGTAGTAGGATGGTTCCAGGGAAGAATGGAATTTGGCCCCAGAGCTTTGGGCAACAGAAGCATATTAGGTGATGCCCGGAATAATGAAATGCAAAAAAAGCTAAATCTAAAGATAAAATTCAGGGAAGGATTCAGACCCTTTGCCCCGTCGGTGCTGGCAGAGGACACACAAACATACTTTAACATTCATGTCCATTCGCCATACATGCTGATGGTGGCACCTGTAAAGGAAGAGCGCCGGAAAGTTGTTCCCGATAACTACTTTGATTCTCCCATGATGGAACGATTATATATTCAACGATCTGATTTACAAGCTATAACACACGTTGATTTTTCAGCACGTATTCAAACGGTTCATAAAGAAACCAACGAACGCTACTGGACCTTAATCAATAAGTTTAAACAAGCAACCGGGTATGGCGTTATCGTTAATACCAGCTTTAATGTCAGAGGTGAACCGGTAGTTTGTTCTCCTGAGGACGCTTATAAATGCTTCATGAGAACGGATATGGATTACCTGGTAATTAACAATTTCTTATTTGAAAAGGAAAAACAGCCCAATTGGGACGAAAAACATAATTGGAAATCAGAATTCAAATTAGATTAAAGGCGTTGCCTAAAATATTGGAATTAATAATTAAGAAACTTGTCAACCATGAAAAAAGATAAATTATTCGAGGTATTATTGACCATTTCAACGGGACTATTAGTAATTTATGCTTACCCGTTTAAATCACACCAAACCTTTCTTTACTGTATTATTGTCTTTAACATATTAGTGCTATTCATTCCGTCCTTTGCACAGATCGTAGTGGCAGCATGGAATAAACTATCTGAAATATTAGGGAAGATTTCTTCAACTGTTTTACTTTCACTCCTGTTTTTCTTCTTTCTCTCTCCTATCGCGTTTCTTTATAGATTGATAAAAACGGATAGCAGCAAAATAAAACGCAATAATTTAAAGTCGATGTTTATTCAAAGAAATTACCAGTATACTACTAAAGATTTGGAATATCCGTGGTAAAAAAAATGTAAGACATTCATTTAATGATATTATTAATATTTTTTAAATAAATCATGGAAATGAATAAGGGTGTCCTCCTTATTTTTGTTCTATACAAGTAGGTTTAATCAACTAAAAATTATTTGAAAGCAATAATATATTTAAATTCACTGATTATGAAATAATAATATATAAGAAACCTTACTAAACTGAAAAATTACCCAAAAAATTTGAAACCAAACCCAAAACCTTAATAAATTATGAAAGCGCTTAAAGATCTCTGGCTATTTTTGAAAGTAAGAAAAAAATGGTGGTTATTACCTGTCATTATAGTTCTACTAATGATGGGATTAATCATTGTATTTGCAGGCGGTTCCGCCATAGCTCCTTTTATTTATACTTTATTTTAACTGGTCCTTCTTTCCTTAGTACATGTAATTCCGGAACCTCTTTTTTAATAGAGATTTCTGTGAATTAATATGTATTGATTAGGAACAAATGTCCAGTTTAATAATCATATACCATTTTTTAAAATTCTAACAACTACAATTTTATTTAGTAATGACACATTGCTAATTAGAAAGTAATGCTTTTACTTTCTATTATCGTAATTGAAACTTAAGGATAATGGTAAATCTGACAAAGTTTTGTTTAAAGAAATTAATTAACAAAATACTCAACAGAAAAATATCATTTATAATTTTGATATTAGTGAGTGTTTCGTGCTATGGTCAGCAGGATAGTAATTATGTAAGAAAAACACCTATTTCAGGTAGTCTAAGTACATCTATAGGTAAGGTTGGATACTGGAATGCGGAAAAACAACAATCAGTTCAAGGTGTAAATTATGGGCTCACATTAAGTGTGGGTTTTTATTTAGGCTACCATTATAGTTTGGGATTCGCTTTTAATATTCCTGTTAATCAAAGTATTAGCAAATATTTACCTTGGTCGCCCGACTATAGTTTTATTATAACCAGAAATAAATATATACCCAATACCTTTTATTGGGGATACAGTAATTACGGCAATAATAAGTATGCTAGTTCTATAAATGTTACGGGTCAAAATCTGGCCTCGGGTAATTTCTTTATTGGATATTATCCCAAAATATCTGATTCTATTATGAGATATTTAAAAATTTTCCCATCTTCTAAACTATCCCCCTCAATCCAAATTAATTACGCTATAAAGTACCGTGACATCAACGGAAATTATTCCGGTAGCGTATTTCTTGGAAAGCCCGCAATCAGTTTTAATTTAAAATATATCATCATCAATAACTTTTTTATTAGCGGCTCTATTTCTTACTTTATAAGACAGAAACTTCAGCTCCCCTGGGATTCCGATTATACTTATGCCTTTGGATTTGAAAATTGGGCACCCTGGAAATTCTCATTTACATATGCAAAATATACGAATAGATTTCCCTGGATTACGCAATCCCTGTCTTCAAATTCAGGATTTCTGAACGGAACTTTTTCATTATCATTTAATTACTCAATTAATTATAAAAAACATATCAAAAACTAATTTATTGTTTACGTTCAAAAAAAATGGCTTCTCTACTTTAATATATTTAAAAAATTCAAATATGGATTCAAAAGGCAAATATTTTACCAATAATGAAGTCATTATTGAAAATAATTCCAACTGGGGCGTATGGGGAAAAGAAAAATACACCTTAAATGATACGCAACAAAATGCTAAGCATTTAAAAGAAAAAAGTATTTTTAGAAAAATTACTGCAAACATTCCCGAAAGGCTCAGGAAGGCTATGATTTATACTTATGGGCTTTGCGATCTTGAGGCTTATTCAAGTCCAATTACAGAGGCCGAATTTGAGTATTTGTCGGGTATTTATGAGGAAGCTGAAGATTACACCAGTGAGATCAAGGATAAGGGTATCAAACTTTTATTAAAGGAATTTTATTATATCCAAAAAACAGCATCAGAAATACCGGGTTTTACAAACGGAGAACTAGTGAATGAAACCAATGATCCCAAGATTTGGCGTAAATATGTTTATCTCGATTTTTTTAAATTTTCCTTAATCAATATTTTAATACGTGAAACCACGGCCACCGTTAATGAAAGCTCTGATGATGAATTAGCTGCCAAATATGTATTGGCATATTTTCTTGGCATAGGTTCTTACATAGAAAAGGCATCGCTATTGTTGTCGGATAGTTCTTCAACTCAATTGAAGAAATTTGCCAGGGAATTATGTGATAAAATCGAATTATATCCTGAGTTTCCCGATCTCAAATATGAAAATTATTACCCTATTTACCGTCAATTGTTTAATTATATTCAATCCAATAGAAAAAGAAATACCACGGCATTGGAATTAGCTGTTAATTTTCACAATAAACGCTTCGAAACTTTCGATGTTTGCAACAAATATTATGAAAACTACTATTATTATACTGAATATTCAAAAAATACCATATTAAAGTCTTTAGCAAATTTCGATAGGAAACCGGTTGGGCAACTTTATCAACTTTATAAACAAATTTCAACAGCTGAGCAGGTAGATGTTGAAGGAACTAAAGCTACACTTCGATTATTGCGTTCCATTATTGATAAGAAATACAACCTTGAAAATGAATTTTCCGGTAAATTCACAGTAAAAAATTTCTTACATAAAACCTCACATCCTTTTTTTCAAGGAATAATGCTTGAGGGCAAAATACTAAGTATTTTATTTAAAGCCGAATATCCGGAACATGGCAAAAATGTTACTTCAATTTTCCAGGAATTGGTACCATTTTATGCAGTGAATTTTATTAACACCGGTAAATTGTTCGAATTCAATACCGAACTCAACGAAAATATGCCCAGGTTGATCCTTGCCCATCATGTTTACAACGCAAATTGTGATACGATTTACAACAAAATGCTAGTAAACAAACTTTTAATCTGGGATTCCCAAAAGATCATATTTAACCTTTCTTCGTCATCATCAAATGTAGAAATTGTACTAAAAGAAAGAGAATGTTGTTTGGAAACTGGATTCAATCATTACCGTATTCATGCTAGGCAACATTTAAAAGCCGGTAATCAAAACAGGGCGTTTTTTAATGCAATCGATAGAAACAACCGGGAGTATTATCTCACGTTAGATGATGATTTCTTTGCTTTTCCCGATTACGCATTAATTGGTCATAAGGAAATCATTTCCGGAAATTTGGATTATTATCAGGCTCTGAACGTTTACAGTGGATCTTATGATTTGCATACTATTGGAGAAAAAGCTGATGCCGAAGCAATGCAGCATTTTGAATCCTCATTAGGCTTTTGCGCGCCGGAACTATTTGTTCTTCCCAGAGGTAGCGGAACTATTTTCCATTTTATCGATGGGAAAAATTCATTATCCGATACCGGGGGATTTTTGGTTGATTTTTCCTGTGAAGATTTTGGCCAAGGATTTATTTCTTTGATTCAGCATGAATCATCGGTTTTTGGAAAAGCCAAAGATTGCCTCGCCAAAGGTAAGTTCAGCCCTAACGTTCATTGCATAGGGGAAGGTGTCGACTTAAACGGTAAAATGAAACAGATTGAACGTTGGAACCACGGTTCTGCTAAAGTTATATTTCATATGATGATTCCTGTCTCTTTTAAGTGCTTGCTCAGAGGTGAAACCAATTTACTGTTCAATAGTCAATTCTTCGGAACTTTTTTTGTCTTCTGTTCCGGAATTATTCAAAGACTGGCATTATTCCTTTTAGCATGTGTACCATTTATGATCAGCATTCTTACAAAAACAGTAAATACCAATTTGTCTAATCATTTTAATTATCATACTCTTTTTTATGTTGTTATAGTGCTTGCTTTTCTTAATTCTTTTTTTCAAATTTTTAATATCCAACAACGAATCTCCACGGCTCCAATAAGAATGGTCTTTTATGATTATGTCATCAATTCACAAGGGCTTGTGGGTTATATAAAAGGCATGCTTGGTATTGTTCCTAAAACATGGCGTGCAAATAAGCAAAGGATTTATACCCAGGATCTGTTCTTGGGCAATTATTTAATTGTAATTATAAATTTTTTTGCAGTGTTTATAAGCGTAAACCAACACAATACAACTGAAAACATCGTGTGGGCAATTTTTTTCATTGTAACATTTGGAGGTGGTATAATTTTTCTAAACAGTAAGAGAAAACCCAACGATTACCTTGTAAATATTTCAATGAAAGTAATCAAAAAGATATGGTTGGTTATTTTATTATTGAGTGCAATTGCAAGTACAACATTTTTTATCCTTGAGTTTCAGACACATCCTGACATTTACAAAATTTCGTTGCTATGCTTATTAGTATGTTTGGCATTATACAGTCATGGTTACGCAATTTTATATATGCTTCTGCTCCATAAACAGCAAAAGTTAGGGTATGAATAATATTTATGATCATCAAAAATGATATTAAACAGTTGTAAAATGTAAATAATAATTTAAATATGAAAAAACTTGTTTCACTAGGTTTATTTTCATTAGGATTACTTCCTATAGCCCTTATAATTATCTTGTTATTAATTAGTTTTGGGATTGTTCCCTCAATCATTTACCTGATTATAAGGGGCATTCAGTATGAGGATCTTTCATTTACGCTGTTTTTTATTTCCATGATTTTCTTCTTCTTCTTTCTAACAGAAAAAAAAGGGAAAGCAGTATTCTATAACATAAGTATAATAATTCTCCTATTAGGCGTAACTGAGAAATCATTAACACTTACCAAAAAAAGCCCTGATCCATGGATAGTAACCGACTCCCCAGGTTTTAATTTACCATCGGATACTTTGGGTTTCAAGCATACAAAAAATTTTGTTAATCACAGTATTTCACGAAGCGGAAATAAACTTCTCTTTGATGTACATTACACTATTGACGAAAATGGATTTCGAAAAACACCCGAAATTAATGCTGACGACTCAACAAAAAGTATTGTATTTTTTGGTTGTTCATTTACATTTGGTCATGGTCTGAACGATAATCTTGTGATGCCTAACATTGTTCAAAATCTGGTTCAAAACAAATATAAGGTATATAACTTTTCTGCTTCCGGATATGGAACGCACCAAATGTTGGCTGCTATTGAATATAATATGGTGGATTCGATTGTTAAATATCAACCAAAGATTTTTATTTATGATGCTATAGAAGACCATTTAAACAGGTTACTAAATTTAGTGGGGTATAGTGCTCACACTCCTAAATATATATTGGATCCAATAACCAATGAAGTTAAGCATGTGGGTCGTTTTGATGACATTCAATATAACAATAATGTAATAGAAAGCAAAATCACCAATTCCGAAATTTATAATCTGTTTAAGAAAAAACAGGCCGATTCATCGGATGTAAAATTACTTGTAGCAATGGTAAAAAAATCGCAAATGTTGTTGAAAAAGAAATATCCAGAGAGTGAATTTCATGTCATTTTCTATAATCGTACCTGGATGCCTTTGGATTCAATAATGATAAGAGGACTGAAGAAGTCCGGAATAAAGGTCCATAGAGTTACTGATATTGTCCCCGATTATTATACGTCTCTGCCTAAATATTGCGTGAGTTTTCCAACCGAACAGCATCCAAACGGCCTATTAAATAAAAAAATAGCCGATTATATCGTTAACAATATTGTTTCAGCATCAAAAGACTGAATTAATTGAAATAAAAATGAAAAAAGAAAAAATACTAAATGAAAAAACGCTGAATATTGTCCTTATTATTTTATTTGTATTACTAAATATTATCATTAAATCCATTTATCTGGGTTATCATAATGTCGACTTAGATGAACCAACCACTATCCTGCGTGCTGAAGCAAGTTTTTCTGATTTAATTACCATGTTAAAAATTGAAACAAATCAGCCTTTATTTTTTATAATTATGCATTTTTGGATAAAATTATTCGGTTTAGGCGCTATTTCCCTTCGATTTTTACCTATGCTTTTTAGTTCTTTAGCAGTAATTTTCGTATATCTGTTAGGTAAAAAGTTTTCAAATATTGTTGTCGCTGCAGGAGCATCGTTTCTTTATTCATTCTCAAATATAAATATATTTCATGCCCATGATGCCAGGGTATATGGCATCTTTGTTTTTCTTGCTTGTGCTTCAATGTATTGTTATTTTTTAATGATTGATTCGGAAAATAAAAGGAAATATGCTATACCTTTGACTATTATAAACATATTAATTTTGTATGCACATCTTTGTGGTGTCTTTATATTAATCATTCAGGCTTTTTATACATTAGTTATTAGCTCCGTACGAAAAAATATTTTTAAAAATTACCTTCTTTCCTCAGTAATTACCTTTTTTGCCTTTTTACCATACATAATTTTTATTTTACCAACTTTTACAAATCCTGTTCAACAAATTAATGATGTTGTTACAAAACCTACAACTAATGACTTGTCTGGTTTTTTGATCGGATTCAGTAATAATTTTAACAATTATTTATGGTTCGTTTCTATTATTGTAATATTTATTCTGGTTGCGTTAATAACCAGGAAGGAAATATCTATTTATCATAAAATGATTTTTGGATGGTTTATTATTCCATATTTCCTGATGTTTGCCCTTTCAACAAAAATTCATATAAACGTGATAAGGTTTATGATATTTATTACCCCCGCTTTTTATCTTTCTATCATTATTGCTGTTTATTATTTTACAAGATATAAGTTAATTGCAGTATTGCTGATTATTACCTGTGTATCTTTTATGATCACATCTGTCGATCTTAAAGCTTCATATGACCTCAATGTTTCAGAGGCAGTGAAGATAATTCGAAAAAACAAAACTGAGTTAACAAAGGTTTACATTGTTCCGCCTTGGGTTTCATTGGCATTTTCATATCATTATAACCTGGATATTTTAAAAGATTATAAAAATATTGAGAAGCGGTTGAATAATGAGCAGATTTTTCTGATTAAAAGTGTTACAGAAATTGATACCTCAAGCCTTAAATATGTTGAAAATGTTTTGCTTCTGGATGGCTGGGATAATCTTAAAGCGCTTGATCCTCAACATAAAATATACAGAACATTGCTCAAAAATCTTAAAACCGTCGATACTGTTGCAAACGTGACAGGTTATGTTGTTTATAATTTTGGATTTAAAAGGACAGTAAAAGAAAAATTTAATGTAAATCAGCCTAAAAAATAATCTACAGCATAAAAAAATGAGAATTGTTTGAAGAAAAAGGAGAAATAATTATTAAGAATTCCGAAGTTGTTCAGAGAATCAAGTTAATGAAATTAGATGCATGCCCGAAAATAGTAAACCAAATTTATTACACCTTTTTTAAAATGTCAATCGAATTCAATACTTTTGTGCCCGAAAAGAATTCGATGGAAAATCCTGAATTTTTAAGATTTAAAACTGATAATTAATTCTTTATTATTTATTGATCAATTTAAAATATCATGGCAGAAGAAAAGAAAGAAAAATGGACAACGTATCTCGCATTAACTACTGTGTTAATAGCTGTTTGTGCTACCTTATCAACTTTCAAGGGAGGTGGTTATGGAAGTAAAACGTTAATGAACCAAACAAAAGCCTCCGATCAATGGGCATTTTACCAGGCAAAAGGCATTAAAAGTTATTTATTTGAAAACCAAATAGACAATCTGGAAATTCAGAAAGATTTAGTTGCCAAATCACCAAATGCTAAGGAGACTCTCGCTAAGTATCAGGCAAAAATTGATGCCTATAAGAAAAAGTTGGCACAATATGATATGGACAAAGCAGAAATAAAGAAAAATGCTGAAGCCTTTATAAAAGATGGTGAAATGTTTAAAAAACATGGCGACGCATTTGGCATTGCCGTTATTTTCCTGCAAATATCCATTCTTTTATCATCTATAGCTGCCCTAACCAAAAGAAAAATGGTATGGTATTTTAGCTTACTGGTTGGCATAGCTGGAGTCTTTTATTTTTTTAATGGATTTTTCTTGTTTGCATAATAGCTGTTGGCTGTTAGCGTTTGGCTATTGGCAAGTACCTAAAAACCTGTGATTGAGAGCGTTTACACAAAACTCTTGCGCTAGGCAACTTTCATTATTTGGGAACTGCTAAACAGCTAACCGCCAATAGCCAACCGCTATTTGCTTTTATCCACTTTGGTAAAGCATTTAATAGCCTACGGTCTGATAGCCTATAGTCTACTTCCCAAAATTATCAATCCTATTCCTGCTAAAATTCCAAGTAAAATGAGGGCTTTGCCTTTAACGTTTTTTTCTTTGAACAGGAGTGCCCCAAAGCCAAAAGATACCAAAATACTCGATCTCCGAATGGTTGCGACAATGGCTATAAGTGAGCCAGGGTGGGATAGCGAAAGAAAATAAGCAAAATCAGAAATGGTAAGGGCAATCCCAATCCATATAATGGCATATCGCCATTGAAATGAAGTGTATTTTGCCCGGTTAGGCATCCATACAAAAATCATTAAAATGCCCATAATGGGTACCAGGTATATGGAATACCAGCATTGCATGGCTATTCTGTCATAGTGCAATACCAGGTACTTATCGTATAAACTGCTGATGGAGCCAATGATGGTGGAAAGAGTCATAAACAATACCCACTTATTGGTGCGAAATGAAATGCCTTCTTTTTTACCGGACAACGAAAACAGATAATAAAAGCCAATGGTTACGGTAAGGCCGCACCATTGCCAAAAACTCATTGTCTCCCCAAAAATAATTAAAGCACCTAATAAAGTCCACATGGGTCCTGATGCATTGATTGGTGAAACAATGGTAATCGGAAGATTTTTCATGGCAAAGTAGGCCAACACCCATGAAGATGCTACTATTGCTGATTTTAGTAAAAAATGCAGATGAGCTGAAAAATTTTGGGGTTTAATAAACCAGTAACCTCCTAAATGAGGATTGTAATATGAGTTTAACAAAACAGGAACAAAAATAAGCGCACCGGCAACCGTGCTAAAAAATAATACAGGAAGAACAGCATTATCTTTTAAAGAAACTTTTTTAAAAACATCGTAGACTCCAAGTAAAGCCGCTGATACAATCCCTAATACTATCCACATATAGCCTAAATTTCAAAGCGCAAAGATAGTATATGGTTCATAAGGTCGAGGAATGTTTTTGAAAATTTAATTTAACTGCGTGGAATAAAGCCGATTATATTGAATTGATCGCCGGGCCTCCCTTGCCTCACCCCCGGCCCCTCTCCTGAAGAGGCTGTGTAAAAATGAATAAAAAAGTCTTTGAAAAATTTGGTTTTGTGCTCATAAAGTATTATCTTTCAGATG
>CAYZNC010000102.1:0-6738 GCA_964478555.1 uncultured Bacteroidales bacterium
CAAAGCTATAGAAGGGAGCTTACCATGAATTTGGTGTATGGGTTTACGTTTTAAATATAAATCACATATCAATTGTGATGCAAAATATCTTTGCCTTTGGAACAGGTATTTTAAGGTCTATTTATGTAACCCCGCAAAGCAACCGACCAAAGGGAGCTCGCAAACTCCTTTAAAAATTTATTATTATGTGAGCAAAAATTCCGCCAGGCTATACTACTCTGTGCATTTAATATAACACAAATTATAGGTTCGCTTCGCACAGCCTGACACAGGCGTAACATAGGCTGTCCTATAATAGTATTATGTTAAATAGTCCGCTCCTTAACCCGCATCCCCCACAACTCCAACAACGCAACAACCACCCTTTCAATGGTGCAGTATAAATAGTGATAATGTATAACAATCTATTACATATTTTAAACAATTTACTCCTTGAGTTGTTTTATACAATGATTACCATGTCATCCCGTAAGAAAGACATGCCTTTGCAATTAAAATTTAGCCGTTAAACGGTTACAGAAAGGTAGGGTAGTCTGGAAAAGAATTCAATTTAGAACTTAAAAAATTAGAGAAGTGAAAAAATCATTATTCCTTGCTGTACTAGTATGCTGTGGTTTGTCGCTCAACACTGAAGCACAAACCTGGTCTCTTAAACCGAGCCCCACAACGAATAATCTGTATGGAGTTGCCTGTCGCGATTCAAACACCTGGATTGCGGTGGGTGATGTGGGTACAATCATTCGTAGCACCAATGGCGGGAATACATGGACCTCCGTTTCAAGTCCGGTGGCCGATGCATTACGAGCTGTTTCATTTAATGGCGACATTGGCGTTGCTGTCGGAATTGGCGGGATAGTACTGCGAACTAAGGATGGCGGATTAAATTGGGTTAGCGAGACTAAACCAACAACTAAACCGCTTTATTCAGTGTCAATGAGCCCTCAAATGGCAGTCATTGGCGGAGAAGAAGGAACCATCCTGGTCTCAACCGACAGCGGTGTAAACTGGACTCCCCATACTGCCGGCACTGCGGCTATATTGTTCGGCATGTCGGTTTTAGGAGAGGTCGGCATAGGGTCTGGCGGACAGGGCGATATTATATTGTCAAATCAGCTTGGGGCAGCCTGGTCACTGACAGTTATAGGAACCTTAAATACCTTTTTCTACGGCATTTCATTTGCTACTAATAAAATAGGCTGGACCGTTGGAACATCTTCTACTTTAGGAAGTATTATAGCCAGAAGCAACTCAGCAGGGTTTACATGGGCATCACAAACCTCACCCGTTACCGACATACTATTTGGAGTTTCAGCTATTGACACCTCTAAAGTCACTGCTGTTGGTGGTAACGGATCCATTATCAATACGGTCAATGGAGGAAAGGTATGGACAGCTCAATCGAGCGGAATTACTGAAACATTAAATGCCGTTTCGTTTGTAAAACCTAATTTTGGAATAGCAGTGGGCAATGGCGGGAAAATTCTTAAAACCACAAATATAGTTTCCGGGGTTGCAGATATATCCATGAACAAAAACAATAATTTTATTTATCCCAACCCAAACAACGGAACCTTCTTTATTAAATCAGAAGCCATTATTTCTAATATTGAAATTGTGAATATGATTGGAGAAATCATTTTTTCCAAACAAATAAACGCTGATCATTTCGAAATTGATTTGGGTGACCAACCACGGGGAATTTATTACTATAAGTTAAAAAGTAATCATTCAGTTTTGAATACAGGTAAAATTATTATTGAGCGGTGATAAATATCATTAGTTATTGCACATTCAATACATAGTCAACTTTATTCACCCGGCACTCCGTTCGGCCCTACTTCATTTCTTCACTAAAACCTCGCAAGCAAAGCTCCTTGTTGCTATAGTACTTTGGCTTCCCTATTGCTTCCCAAAAAGTACTTTCCCTAATCAGTCACTACCCTTGCCTTTCCTCCTGCACAAAACTAAGCAGTATGGTTTATTGTACCCTCCAACATGTCAACCCCGGCAATGTTAATACTACAATTACCTATGGATAATTAAGTTAAATTACTCATTTTCGGGTTCATCAATCGGATTAACTTTGACAATCATTAATAATCGAAAACAAATGTCAAAAGAAGAAACATTAGAGGAAGTAATTGCTCGACGTAATAAACAAATCTTACGCCTTTTTACAATGCATGGCTATGAAGTACGTTTGGTTGGTGATGATCAAAAGCCATCTGTTGTATTAAATGAAATGGTGGTTTTATCTTGTTATGCTAAGAACTTTGACCTTCATTTTACAAAAGAACCATTCAGCTCTGAAATAGTAAAAAGCTTCAAGCTTAAAGATGATAGTGATGTTTCCGATCTTGAACTACAGGAAGCAATTGAATTAAGCACACATCGGCCAGTTTACAAAATTAAACTTACTGGCACCGACATGTTTTTAGTAGGTTATAACTATCTTAACAGTGAAGATGGTATTGGCAGGTACCCTGTATTTGCCAAGCACAAACCAAAAGTATATTTCGATAGAGAATATGCCGCTAAATTGGCTGAAGGCCTATGTAATGATAAATATCCAATTGAAATCGTATAGAATACTGGTTAAACATTATCTTTAGTAGCCATTGATATCAGCTATGTGTCTGCGGTATTTGCCTTTAAGTATTACCAATTCATTACTATTACCAAAGTCATTCTTCATCAGTGGCAAAAACCTTGCCACCGCTCAAGATTAGGAATCAATCTGTTGGTTGTTTGTAGGCAATTGTCTTGATATTTAAAGTCGCTCCATAAGTCGGTATTCTTTAACCTGAAATAGTTTGTAATCTTGAGGAATTTCCCTATTTTTTAGGGATTAAGTAATTTAAAAACAGTGCAATACAGTTCAAAATACTCGATTAGCATTTGAATTATTCAACTAATAATATACTTATTTTTAAGCACATAGCGGACTTGTTCGAATCCCGTCCATTCCGCTAAAAGGTTTCCAAAACACCAAAAGCCCATCCGATTTCTAAACTAATCGAATAATACCCATTGTCCGAAATAATCCGTATTTTTCGATCGATTGCTAACCCTATTACAACATGACTAAACGATTGATTATCATGCTTTTTACAATTATCGTGTCTTCTGCCACTGAACTTTTTTCCCAGCATGGAATTCTTCGCTTCGAGCACTTGACAGTCGACGACGGTCTATCTCAAAATACGGTATTTGGCATTGTTAAGGATAAATATGGTTTCATGTGGTTTGGAACATGGGAAGGAATTTGCCGTTATGATGGATATAAATTTACTATTTTTCGGGCTGATGAAAGTAATAGCAAAGCACTGATTAATAACCGCGTTAATCAGGTATTAAAGGACTCGTTGCAGAATATTTGGGTAACTACCTCAGATGCCAGGGTTGTCTGTAAGTATAATTACGAAACAGAAGATTTTACTCGTTTCCCCATCGATAAAGTAAAAAAATATATTCTAGATTCTTTGAAGCATGTCCGTGCATTTTATCGTTTTAACGCCCAAAATAAAACATATAGCTGGTCTATTTTAAAACAAAACTCTGGTTTAAAGCAAATTGAAAACAAAACTGGCGCTCAATGGATATACAAGACCGAATCATCATACCGTTGGAGCCTGAATGATGATCAGATTACGGATATTTACCTCGATGACCATGATATTTTATGGGTAGGTACCCAAAATGGAGGTGTTAACAAAGCTGATACAAGATCTAAGCCTTTCTCCTTTTATTCAAGTGCTAACAACTCAAATACAGTGATCAAAAATGTAGTAAGAGCTATTTGTATGGATCAATCGGGAAATCTATGGATTGGGACTGAAAACCAAGGTATCTTAAAAATAAATCGAAGAAAAAATACGATTACTTACTATATAAATAACCCTCAAAATAACAATAGTTTAATAAACAATAATATCCGGCAAATATACAGCGATCGTCATGGCTACTTGTGGTTTGGAACCAAAGGTGGGCTGGATAGGTTTGACGCACACTCGAATCGTTTTTACCACTATACCAGGAAATCAGCCAAACCCATACCTAACAACTGGGTTTTCTGGATCATGGAAGATCACTCCGGTTATTTATGGATCGGCACGTTTAATGGAATTGCAAAATATAACCGGAAAGAAGACTGTTTTTTAGCTTTCGATCCTCAAAAAACATTGAATAATAAATCTGTTCGGGTAATACTGGAAGACAGGAATAATAAATTATGGGTTGCTACGGAAGGTGGAGGAATTACTAAATTTACCAGGGATTCCTCAGCCGGTTTTAATGAAAAACTTACGCCAACTCATTATACTTATTCAGCAACGAACCCTAATTCATTAATTAACAATCAAGTTCTTGCAATGCTGGAAGATAAAGACGGCTATTTGTGGATTGGTACCAATAGCGGATTATGCCGATTCGATCAAATTAAAGGGGAGTTCACACGTTTATCTGTAAAAAATGGATTACCGGATGATCTTATTATGGGGATACTTAATGATAACCATGGACACATATGGATAAGTCACAAAAAAGGAATATCCAGGATTCATACCAAAAATTTTGCGTTACGAAATTTTGATGCCCACGATGGACTTCAGGGTAATGAATTTTCTCAAAATGCCTTTTTTAGGAACAAGACTACCGGTGAGATGTTTTTTGGCGGTATCAACGGATTTAATTCTTTCTTCCCCGATAGTATAAAAGAAAATCCCTTTTTACCAAAGGTTATATTTACCGGCCTTCAGATTTCAAATAACCCGGTTGAAATTAATCAGGAGATCAATGGCAGAATTATACTTCACAAATCGCTCCTATTAACAAAGGAAATTACACTTACATACTGGGACAAAAGTTTTTCAGTTGAATTTGCCGCATTACACTATTCGAATTCAAAAGGAAATAATTATAAGTATAAACTGGAAAACTTTGATAAAAATTGGATTACAAGTGATGCTTCCGACCGAAAAGCTTCCTACTCTGATTTGCCCGCAAATACTTATTATTTAAAAGTTTTAGCTTCAAATAGCGATGGCTTATGGAGCATCGACCCTGCTGTGCTTAAAATAACCATTTTACCTCCGTGGTGGCTTAGGTGGTGGGCTTATCTGTTATACTTAACCATTATCGGATTAATCATACTATTTTCCTATCAATACATTAAATCAAAAATTCAATTTAGAAATCAATTGGTATTAGAACGGCTAAAAGCTGAAAAGGAAAAGGAACTTGCCCAGTTAAAAATGCAGTTCTTTACAAACGTTTCACATGAATTCCGCACCCCTTTGAGCCTTATTATCGATCCTCTCGAACAGCTTATTTCTGAAAACGTTCCGCCACCTAAAGCTAAGAACTACTATAAACTAATGTACAGAAGTGCGCAACGACTTTTGAACTTAATTAATCAATTACTTGATTTCCGTAAGATAGAATCAGGTAACCTGCCATTAAAAATTTCATTTCAGGATGTAGTTCCTTTCCTGAAAAATATTGCAGAAGCATTTGATTTTCATGCATCGCAACGAAAAATTCATTTTACTTTTAACACCACCCTGCAAAGTTTTCAGTTAGGATTTGACCCGCAGAAACTGGATAAAATTGTTTATAATCTGGTTTCAAATGCTTTTAAATACATTGCTGACCAGGGTGAAATAACAATAGAATTATCACAAGTACACACAGAACCCGATGAAAACGGATTTGAGGAGTTTATCATGATTGGGGTTAAAGATAATGGTATTGGCATCCCAGCTCAGTCCAAAGATATGATATTTAATGTCTTCTACCAGGTAGATAATGATGGAAACAAAAACCAGGGTACCGGTATAGGACTGGCACTCACTAAAGAATTGATTAAACTACATAAAGGAAGCATTACGGTTGTGAGCGAAATTGGGAAAGGATCTCATTTCAGGGTCTTTCTACCTGTTTTACCTCGTTCTGAAGACACTGGTAATTCAACAGGCTTTGGGCAACAAAAGAACACTTTAATTGACGATGTTGAGCAAATAGCTGAAGATATGCCGGCACAACTCCAAATTGAAAGCAATGAGCCAGACCAATCGTTTCAACCGTTGCTATTGATTGTTGACGATAATATTGATGTCAGATCTTATCTTAAGGAAAACCTGACTGAATATTATCAAATAATTGAATCTTCAAATGGGCTCGATGGTCTTTTAAAAGCTATTGAATTAGTTCCTGACCTGATTATTAGCGATATTATGATGCCTGGTATGGATGGAATCGAGCTATGCAGAAAACTGAAGACCGATGAACACACGAGTCATATTCCAATCATATTGCTTACTGCGCACCAATCTGACGAGTACAAAATTGAGGGATATGAGACCGGCGCTGATGCATACATTACAAAGCCATTCAGCTCTGCGGTTCTCTTAACCAGAATTAAAAATTTGCTTGAGTCGAGACACCGGTTACGTCAGCTTTTTAATAAAGGAACTTCACTCGAATTGAAAAAAATAGCGATCAATGTTACAGATGAAGCCTTCATGAATAAGGCACTGAAATTGATTGAAGAAAACATGTCAGAAACCAATTTTGATACTGACATGCTTGCCAATAACCTAAAGATGAGTCGGTCTCAACTTTATCGCAAGATAAAAGCGCTTACCGACCAGACTGTGCATGATTTTATTACCACATTTCGAATGAATAAAGCCGCTGAACTTTTACTGAGCGGAGAACTTTCCATTTCGGAAGTAGCAT
>CAYZNC010000102.1:6748-17526 GCA_964478555.1 uncultured Bacteroidales bacterium
CTTACCCACCAATTTTACTCGAAGTTTCGTAAAACAATTTGGCGAAACTCCCTCCAGGTATTTGGAATCTTTTAGAAAAAGTACATAATTTAGGAATTGAAGGATTGGCATGAAAAATTGGCCTTCCATGGACTTTTGAAAAGTACAGGTTCTTAAGTTATGCCTTGTAATGCCTCACCCCCGGCCCCTATCCTGAAGAGGCTGTGTGAAAATGATCCTGCACTTTATTTGCCCCTAAATCCCCTTCAGGGGACTTCCTTACTCTCAAGTAGTTGCGGAAGCTTCCGCCAGCTGGCGGATTTGGGGCATTTATGTAGATTTTCACACAGCTCTGAAGTGAGAGATCTGGGGTGAGGTAATCAATTTGTGCCAAAACTAATCCATTTAATTCATGATACATATTGATTATTATTCGTCTGTTATGATTATAATTTAACCGGATCATCTGCTTAATTTAGTTTTGATTTTTTTTATAACTAACCATTAAAACTAACTTTTATGAAGAAACAAATTACCATGATTTGTGCTGCCCTTTTATTGCTACTATGCAATATGAAGGCACAGGAAAAATTAGACAGAGGAGTGGTTGCCGTCAAATCAACCAACAGTGATGTTTTTATCTCCTGGCGTCTCCTGGAAACCGACCCATCTGATATTGGGTTTAACATTTATCGTTCCACCAATGGCAGTACTCCCGTAAAGCTAAATAGTTCCGTTCTAACATTGGATGGAGGCACAAACTACACCGACTCAAATGTCGATATTTCTAAAAACAATGAATACCTTGTTAAACCTGTTCTTAATGGAGTAGAAGCAGCGACCAGCCTAAAATCAGGTATAGGTACAGCACAAAGTCCTGCTGTTGGTGCATTTACGCTTAATGCAAGACCAGGAAATTTACTTAAATCATCCGATGCAGCAGCTGCAGATCCATGTGTTGTAATTCCTATTAAAAGTGGTGGTACTATCCATTTTGTGTGGGTTGGAGACCTGGATGGTGACGGCAAACTGGATTATGTGGTTGATCGCTGTACGACAAACCCGCAAAAAATCGAAGCTTACAAGAACGACGGTACCTTCATGTGGGAGGTTAACTTTGGTCCCAACAGTGCCAATCAGGACAATATCTCCCCCGGTTCTGCTACAATCGATGTGGGAATGTGGGATGGTGTTACTGTTGGAGATGTTAACGGCGACGGTAAAGCAGAGGTTATCATTAAAATAGCCAATGGTGTTAAACTAGGTGACGGAACAACCTGGACTAACAGCGATAACAATAAACAGTGGCTTGCTGTTCTTAATGGCGCTACGGGTGCAATATTGAAATACTGCGCTTTTCCTACCGACTATCTTTCCATAGGTCCATTGGCTTGCCAATTGGGTATTGGTAATAGTAATAATATTTATGCCTGGATGAAAAATCGTAATTCCGATGGCTCTTTCAACGGCGTTGCGTGTTGTTTCACCATGGGTAGTAGTCTTACCCTGAAGTGGAAATGGTTACGGGGCTCTCAGAATTGTCCGGATGGCCACCAAATGCGCGTTGTGGATTTGAATGGAGACGGTACCGACGACTTTGTTAATATCGGTTTCGCACTTAACGGTACAAACGGCTCTCTTCTCTACACATTGGGAACTCAGGGTGTTGTCCATGGCGATCGTTATGACATTGGCAAATTTGATAAGGATCGTGCAGGTTTGCAAGGTTATGGTATTCAGCAGGACAATCCAAGTGGGTTACTTGAATATTACTATGATGCAACTACGGGGCAAATCCTGTGGAAACATATGGGCGCCGTTGGGGATGTTGGCCGTGGTAATGCTGCCGATATTGACCCAAATTATGGTGGCGTCGAAGTTTGGTCATTTTCCGGTTTATATAATGCCAAAAGCAATAAACAAATTTCAACAGCTTATCCTTACCCTTGTATGCGTATGCAATGGGATGGTGATATTTTGGACGAGCTATACAATGACGGCAAAATAGAAAAGTGGAATCCCAGTACACAAGGTGTGGACAGATTGGTAACTACATGGAACTTCAATTCAGCTGTCAGCAGTGACCGTGGTGCCCCAATGTTCTTAGGCGATATTATGGGCGACTGGCGCGAAGAAGCTATCCTTACGAGTTCCGACTATTCCAAACTCGTCATTTTTACAACAAATATTTCAACCAGTATAAGCAGGACTTCATTCAGGAATGACAGGTATTATAGAAATTGCTTGTCTATAAAAGGATATGTACAATCGAGTTATACAAGTTACTATATGGGAGATCAAACAAAGAGCGTTTCATCAGAGGGTAATATAGCAAAAGAAAATAGCGCTGCTAAGATATTCCCTAATCCTGTATCGGGCCCGGAGGTTGATATTACATTTACATTACAAAACCAATCAAATGTAAAAATTAAAATCTACGACCTTACTGGCAAACTCCTGATATCAAAAGATCTGGGTATCATGGATGCTTGCAAAATAACCCAAACGCTCAATATATCCAGTTTGCCTGTAGGAACTTACGTTGTAAAAACCATAACACCTGAGAACACTTCTTCAACTAAGCTTGTAAGAATATAATTTGTAGTTAAATTAGTTAATTAGTGTTATGTATAACCCGGTAGATTTTATTTACCGGGTTTTCTTTTTTGTCTTGGCACAAATGGATTATTCTTTACACATATTGATTATAACCGCAACCCACGGCTTTCGTAAAATTGCACAATATTTTGTAACTTATATTCCTCTAAATATTAAATTGTATGAAGAAAAAGACAATCGTATTTAATTTGCTTGTAGTATCATTATTTATCAGTTCATTGTCATCATCAGCTCAGCTGGTAGGTAGTAAGTTCGTAGTTCCTGTTAATCCCCGCGCACAGTTCAGTATGAATCCTGGCTGGAAGTTTATCAAACAGGACGTAGCCGGGGCGGATGGTATGAATATCGACGATTCCAAATGGGAAACTGTAAGTACACCCCATACCTACAACGATATTGACACCTACGACGAAATAATCTCCCGGGGTGGTGAAAAAAGCGAATACATGGGAATTGCCTGGTACCGTAAACATTTCAAAATTCCGGCTGGGTATGCAGGAAACAAAGTGTTTATAGAATTTGAAGGCATGAAGCAAGCGGGCCGGTTTTTTCTCAATGGAAAACCTGTTGGCAAATACGAGAATGGTGTTACTGCTTGCGGAATTGATATAACCGACTGGGTAAATTTTGGAGATAAAGAAAATATATTGGCGGTAAAAACAGACAACAGCGGCAATTATGTTGAAGAATCTTCAGGCACAGGTTTTCAATGGATGTCAAAAGATTTCAATCCTAATTATGGTGGAATAAACAAAAATGTTTGGCTGCATATCACAGGCAAAGTATATCAAACCCTGCCCTTGTATGAAAATCTCAAAACAAAAGGCGTATATATCTATCCAAAAAATATTTCGATATCTGGCAAAACTGCCGATATCAGCATTGAATCAGAAGTTAAAAACGAATCGGGCGGCCAAAAATCTATCGACCTTTCATCAGTATTCGTCGATGCTTCGGGCAATGTGTGTGCTATTGTTAAAGGCGAAACTTACGACATGGTCAATGGCGAAAGCTATGTTTTAACTGCTTCAGGTAAGTTAAATAATGTACGCTTTTGGGATGTCAACGACCCTTACCTGTACGATGTGTACTCTATACTCACTGTTGATGGAAAAGTAATTGACGTAAATAAAGTAAGGACCGGATTTCGAAAGGCAGAATTCAAGGGAGGCGTAGGTAAAGGTGGCGTTTGGCTTAACGATCGTTTTGTCTATCTGAAAGGATATGCACAGCGAAGTACCAATGAATGGGCTGGATTGGGGCAGGCTTATCCTGATTGGATGCACGATTATACGGCCGATTGCATTAGAGGCAGTAATGGAAACTATGTTCGGTGGATGCACATTACTCCACAGCGCTCTGATGTTTCTGCCTTAGATAAATATGGTATCATTGAAGTTGCTCCTGCGGGCGATAAAGAGAAAGAGGCAGACGGCCGTCAGTGGGAACAACGCAAGGAGGTAATGTGTGCTTCTTTGATTTATTTCCGTAATAGCCCCAGCATATTCTTCTGGGAAGCTGGAAATAGTGGTATCTCAGGTGTACATATGAAAGAAATGCTCGACCTGAGGAAAGAATGGGACCCAAATGGAATGCGCTCCATGGGATGTCGTACCCTTAATGATTCAACTGCTACTCCATATGCCGAATATTTTGGTGTTATGATTGGACAAGACAAACGCACCGATGCACTCAAAGGCTATTCCGATATGTTTCGGGCTTATAGTGCTGAACGCCGCGACAAAGCTCCATTGATCGAAACCGAAGATTATCGTGAAGAAGCTGCCCGTCGTTTTTGGGATCCATATAGTCCGCCTCACTTTGGCTTTCAAAAAAAACCAAATGATACATGGAATTTAGATTGCGAATCTTTCTGCCTTGGCGATATCAAAAGATATGATGAATATTATTCCCAAAAAATTTCAAATCCGAAGCCCGATAGTTCAAAATGGTCGGGGTATGCATCTATTATCTTTACCGATTCCAACAGCCATGGTCGCCAGTACGATAGTGAAGTCTGCCGCGTAAGTGGTAAAATGGACGCTGTACGTATACCTAAACCTGCTTATTTTACCCAACGGGTAATGCAAAGCGAAAAACCTGATATTTATATCATCGGACACTGGAACTATCCGGATACAGTGATAAAAAATATATATGTTGCATGCAATTGCCAGCAGGTAGAACTCTTTATTAACGGTAAATCACATGGTAAGACCAAACCGGAAAACGGTTACCAGTTTACCTTTCCAAAGGTCAAATTCGAAGCTGGAATCATTAAGGCTGTTGGATATAACAATGGTAAGGCTGTTTGTGACTATGAAATAAAAACAGCAGGTGTGCCTAAAAATTTAAAACTGACCGTAATCAACGGGCCACAAGGATTTCTGGCCGACGGATCTGATGTTGCCCTGATTGATGTTGAAGTAATTGATGATAAAGGTCAGCGCTGCCCAACGGATGAATCGCGCATAGATTTTGAAATATCCGGGCCCGCTATTTGGCGTGGTGGTTATAACAGCGGCGTTCCCGGTTCTACAAACAATAAATACCTGAATACCGAATGTGGCATTAACCGTGTATCGGTTCGTTCCACATTAACTCCCGGTACTATAACAATTACTGCAAAACGTGAAGGCCTAAAATCCGCTGTAATTCAAGTACAATCAAAACCAACAAATATTATCAATGGTCTATCAAAAGTGATGCTATAAGCTTTAAACCACTACATATTAAATAACTAATTACACAATATATGATGAATAAATACTTAAAGATAATTTTCCTGTTTGTAAGCCTTGTGGTTGCCTTCGGGAACATTAATGCACAACGAAAGATGGAAAACCTGGGTCGGGGTGTAGTAGCAGTCCGGACGGGATCCGCAAGTGCATTTGTAAGTTGGCGTTTATTAGGCACCGACCCACAAAGTATAGGCTTTAACGTTTATCGTTCCACAGGGGGCGGTACTGCCGTTATGCTAAACAGTAGCACATTAACAGGAGGAACTAACTATACTGATAATACTGCTGATCTAACACAAGATAATGCCTACTTTGTAAAGCCTGTATTAAATAACATAGAACAAACGGCAAGTGGCTCTTTTAACTTAACTGCAAATCATGTTAC
This sequence comes from uncultured Bacteroidales bacterium, assembly GCA_964478555.1. GTDB lineage: Bacteria > Bacteroidota > Bacteroidia > Bacteroidales > JAAUTT01 > JAAUTT01. Next base: position 12,473 of record CAYZNC010000102.1, read on the forward strand.
CGAACCATGTGTAGTAGTTCCTCTAAAAAGTGGAAATACCATACATCTCGTTTCGGTTGGAGACCTAGATGGTGATGGTGAATACGATTTTGTTGTAGACCGATTGGATTACACCAATGGTGGTTGTAAATTAGAAGCCTATAAGCGGGATGGCACATTTCTGTGGCAGGTTGACCTGGGACCTAACAGTAAAAACATGGACAATATTTCGCCGGGTTCTTCCACTATCGATGTTGGCAACTGGGATGGTTTCACCGTTTATGATATGGATGGCGATGGCAAAGCTGAAGTTATGGTTCGTACCGCCAATGGTGTAATTTTTGGCGATGGCACTACACTCACTAATAGTAATGACAATGTGCAGTTTATTTCAGTACTCAATGGAATGACAGGCGCTGAGCGAGCCAGGATCCAAATTCCTAATGAGTATCTTTCAATAGGTCCTTTAGCTTGCAGTCTTGGTATTGGCTATCTCAACGGTATCACACCAAGCCTTGTTGCTTTCATGAAAAACCGTAACTCTGATGGTTCGTTTAACCGGTTAATGTGTACATGGGATTTTGATGGCACAAATTTAACCTTACAATGGAAAAATAACTTAACGTCAGTGGGTGCAAGTTATGGATCAGGAAGCGATGGCCATCAGATGCGAATCTTGGACTTTGATGGCGACGGAAAAGACGATGTTGGTGAAATAGGTTTTGTTATTAAAAACGACGGTACGACACTCTACAATCTTGGAGATCAAGGTATATATCATGGCGATCGCTGGCACGTCGGTAAACTCGATCCAAACCGACCTGGTTTACAGGGCTATGGGATACAACAGGATAACACTGATGGGCTTATAGAATATTATTATGATGCCACTACTGGTAAAGTTCTTTGGAAGCACACAACTTTAAATGTTGGTGATGCTGGTCGTGGCGAAGCCGGAGATATTGACCCATCTCATCCGGGTTACGAAGTTTGGTCGTTTTCGGGTCTCTACAACGGCCCCTCAAACACCCAGCTGGCATCATCTACCCCTTATCCAAACTTCCGTTTATGGTGGGATGGTGATGTGTTAAGCGAAAATCTTAACGATGGGAAAATCGAAAAATGGAACTATAGTTCCGGTAGCGTTTCCCGCCTCGTTACCACATGGAATTACGAAAGTGCCACTCAAAGCGACAGGAATGCACCAATGTTTTACGGAGATATATTTGGTGATTGGCGCGAAGAAGTTGTATATACCGATCCCAGCTACTCAAAGCTGGTCATCTTTACCTCTCCCATTGCAACAAATACCCGTGTTTACACCCTCCCTCACAATCCCGAATATAGGAATAGTATGACCGTGAAGGGTTATTTACAATCGCACATGCTTGATTATTATCTTGGTGCAGGTATGTCTAATCCTCCGACGCCACCCATGCAAAATGCCAAGTGCATATGGAAAGGAAACTATTCTAATAACGTTTGGGATGCTGGCATAACTTCTAATTGGGTTGTCAATGGAACTCCCGGTAACTACACGCAATACGACGACGTGATGTTTGATATTTCAGCAGCGCCAGATACATTGGTGCAATTAAGCGGGTCATTAACTCCTTCTTCTGTCAAAGTTATTACGCCCATCAATTATACCTTTGCAGGAACAGGAAGTATTTCCGGCTCAACGGGTATTTTAAAGTCGGGTAACGGCTCACTAACTTTGAGCACAAACTGTGACTATACCGATACTACCAGGGTGGAACAAGGTTCGTTTTTTGTAAACGCTAACCTCAGTCAAAGTCCGGTCTTAGTATATTTTGGAGCTACAGTGGGAGGATCAGGGACATTTTCAAAATTGGTTACCCTAAATCAAGGGGCCATTGTAGCCCCCGGAGCAAAAAGAAGCACGGGTACAGTGACATTTGCAAGCGGATTAACGCTTCCTGCCAATAGTAGTTGTATGTTCGATATTACCGACGATTCCACCGGGTTAATCAAGCCTTCGGATAAAATAACCATAACAGGGAATCTTGTGATATCAGATACAATGACCATTCAGGTTAATAAAATCAATGGTAAAGTAAAAGCAGGCACTTACCCGCTTATTACCTATACAGGCTCATTCTCCGGAAATTTAGCCAAAATTGGAATATCCGGTCTCTTTGGACAAAAGTTTGCGTTAACGAATGTGGGCGGTGTTATTTCTTTAACGATTGAGGCTGCACGTGGAGCCTCCAAAATAGTCTGGAATGGTTCATCCGATACCTGGGATTTGCAAACAACTCCTGCCTGGTCGATGAATAGTTCTCCGGTAACATTCGTACCCAACGACACTGTTGTATTTGATCAAAACGGTTCGAACAATCCGGCAGTTAAAATTAGCGGAACTTTAACCGTTGGTGACATCTCAGTCGAAACTTCACAAACTAATTACTCATTCACCGGAACAGGAAACCTGGGCGGTTCTGCCAGTCTTATAAAAAATGGCGCAGGTTCACTTGCAATGCTTACAACGAACAGCTTTACGGGAAAAACCGTTGTTAATTCAGGAAAATTAGAGGTAAGTAGCATGGCCGATGCAGGAACTCCTAGTTCCATTGGGGCCGACACTGCCAAATCTCCTACGGATTTTGTACTAAACAACGCCTATTTAAAATATGCCGGCTCAAACAATATTTCGACCAACAAAGGGTTAACCATTAATGGAAACAGCGATACCATTGAGGTAACGAACTCAGGTAAATTAATGACCCTTCAGGGATTGATCAGGGGAACTGCAAATCTGGTCAAAACCGGTGCAGGTACCCTTAACCTCCAAAAAACTTCAAATACTTTTACCGGTAATACAATTGTTAAGGGCGGGGTATTGTCTCTAGGTGATGAAACAGCCAATACCAATGGTTTAAATACCGGGTCTCTTACGTTTGATGGAGGTGCGCTTACGATGTACAGCAGTAGCTCAACCTATACAAAATTTTATACAAATATGATAGTGCCTACAGGTTCTGCAGGAACTTTAAATACAGACGTTCGCTGCAATTACTATGGAACATTAACCGGAGGGGGAACGCTGACTGTTTATTTACCAGGAACTATCGACCGTACCATATTTTTTGGCGACTGGTCTGCTTTCACCGGCACTATTAATGTAACTGGCGTGGCATCCTCTAAGTTCCGTATCGCCAACACTTTCGGATACACAGCAGCAACTATAAACCTTGGAGATAATACAGCCATGTACCATGGAGGTACAGGACAAAATGGAGGTGATGGAGTTGCAACAACTGTAAATGTAGGGGCTTTATCTGGAACATCCAGTTCTAATATTTTCGAAGAAAACTGGGTAATTGGCGCTAAAAATGTTGATGCCACATTTAACGGTTTGATATCCGGAAATTCCATTACTAAAACTGGAACTGGTTCATGGACTCTTACCAATGCCAATACGTACACAGGAGCAACTACAATAAACGGAGGTACGCTTGTTGTAACAAATACTACGGGTAGTGGCACGGGTACAGGAACTGTGACTATAAACAACAGCGGAATTCTTGCCGGTACCGGAAACATTACCGGTGCAATAACTGTAAATAGCGGAGGCACCATTGTTCCGGGAATAAATGCAATAGGAACTTTAAGTACTGCAAACGTAACATTTACAGTAGGAAGTTCCTTAACTATGGAAGTAAATAACACTTTAAATATCAAAGATATGATTTCCTCCAGTGGAACTATTAGGCTGGCTGGAACTCTTAATATTGCAAAACTTGATGCAGGAGCTTTTGCATCAGGCAATAGCTATAAAATATTTAATGCCAGCAGCATCATTGGATCCTTTACTTCTATTACTCCGGCCACCCCTGGTGCAGGACTCGGTTGGGACACCACTGCCCTGAGAACAAACGGGATTATCAAGATCAGGCCTTCACAAACTGTAGCCTTCGGTACATTAGCGGACAAAACTTTTGGAGATGCTTCCTTTAATTTAACAGCTACCTCAAGTTCAGGATTACCAGTCACTTATACTTCCTCCAACCCTTCGGTAGTAAGCATATCGGGGAATACAGTAACCATTATTGGGGCGGGTAATGTTGCCATCATAGCCTCACAAGCTGGCGATGCAACTTATTTGCCGGCAACTAATGTAACCCAACCGTTGGTGGTTAATCAAGTACCCCAAAACATAGTATTTGTAACACTAACAAATAAAACGTATGGCGACGCGGTCTTCGATCTATCAGCAACAGGAGGCGGATCTGGCAATGCTGTTACTTTCGCAAGCTCAAATACCAGTGTGGCGTCTATTTCTGGCAAAACAGTTACCATTGTTGGGGCAGGAACAACCGTGATTACTGCTTCGCAGGCTGGAAACATAAACTATGCTGCAGCGTCGGATATGTCGCGAACATTAACTGTAGCTAAGGCATCTCAAACCATTACTTTTGCGGATTTACCATCTAAAAAGGTTGGTGATGCGCCATTTAATCTCTCGGCAACTAGCTCGTCAGGTTTAACCATTACTTATGAAAGCAGCGATGCAAATGTGGCAACTATTAGCGGTTCAACGCTGACCATAGTGGGTGCTGGCTCCTCCAACATAAAGGCATCTCAGCCAGGAAACGATAATTACAATCCTGCTGATGTTACCAAAACGCTCAATGTCACCAGTACATCAACGGGCTTTTTATTTAAGCAGAAAATTGTAATTGCGCCAAATCCGGTGGCTGACTACCTTAGGATTACATTCAACAGTCAAGATGCGAAAGCGGACATTGGTATATACACACTGAGTGGCGTTCTGCTTTATCATCAAAAGGTGGTGGATAAAAATACCATTATCCCAATGAGTCAATACCAGCCAGGAATGTATATGGTTAAAATTATATCTGAAGAAGGGATTTTAGTGAAGCAGATAATTAAGCAATAAAAGGAGTAGGTTTAAAAAGAAAGGTCGTCCCTGACTTATGGGGAGGACCTTTCTTTTTTGTATTTTTTGGGTAATCGGATTTGTACTTTAAGCTCAGGTTATGTTTACATTTTTTCGAACGAATAAATGTATCACCCTCGTAAAAATAACT
>CAYZNC010000103.1:0-17515 GCA_964478555.1 uncultured Bacteroidales bacterium
CGTATTAAACGGTTGAAAGAAATGGGATCAAATGCTATTCGCTGTTCCCATAACCCCCCAACGCCTGAAATGCTTGATGCATGTGACCGTCTCGGAATGCTTGTTCTTGTTGAAAACCGTCTGATGGGGATCAACGCGGAACACCTCAGTTTATTAAAGGACATGATCTTGCTTGATCGTAATCATCCTTGCGTTTTCGCCTGGTCGCTGGGCAATGAGGAATGGGCCATTGAGAGTAACATTCTGGGAACTCGTATTGGCGAAACTATGCAGGATTTTGCCCACAGACTGGACTCCAGTCGCCTCTGCACTGTTGCAATAAGTGGCGGTTGCGGAAATGGAACATCTCAAATACTCGATGTAATGGGATTCAATTATTTACATCAATGCGACATAGATGATTATCATAAAAAATTTCCCAATCAGCCCGCTATGGGGACAGAAGAAACCACAACAAGAGAAACCCGTGGAATTTATGTTACAGATAGTACCAGGGGATATATAGAGCCTACGGACTGGATATCACCGGATCGAAGCCTTGAAGTGGGTTTCAGGTTCTACGCTGAAAGGCCATTCCTTGCAGGATTATTTTGGTGGACGGGCTTTGATTATCGGGGAGAACCTCACCCTTTTGGCTGGCCTCAGGTTACTTCGCAATCAGGTATTGTTGATCTTTGCGGATTTCCGAAGGACCCCTTTTATTATCTTAAATCGTGGTGGACAAATGAACCTGTTCTGCATCTTTTCCCTCACTGGAATTGGCAGGGCAAAGAGGGTAAGCCTGTTCGGGTATGGACATACAGTAATTGCGACGAAGTAGAACTGTTCTTAAATAATAAAAGCCTGGGACGAAAAGCAATGCCTAAAAATGCCCACCTTGAATGGACGGTGAACTATGCACCCGGAACTTTGCTTGCTCGTGGATATAAGAATGCAAAAGAAATTATAACGGATAAAATTGAAACTACCGGAAAAGCAGCCAGTATTGAAATCATTCCTGATCGAACCTCAATTAAGGCTGATGGAGACGATGTTTCCGTAATTACGGTGAAGATTAAAGATGCGAAAGGAAGATTTGTTCCCGTAGCCGACAATGAAATTACTTTTTCGCTGGAAGGGGCAGGGAAGATAATTGGTGTAGGAAATGGCGATCCATCGTCGCATGAGCCTGACAGATACATTGAAAATGTTTCTCAGGTTAAAATAGAAAACTTAAAAGCAGGTTTCGTGCAAACACAGGCAAGTTATGCTGCAACTGCATCGGATTTTAATGACTTGGACTGGCCTTCAGCGCTTAGTCCTCAGGGGGAGTATAATGTAAAGGCAACGGATACCCTTAAAACAGCTGTCATCCGTGGAACTTTTAACTTATCTGATCTTACGAATCAACCCGAAATATCTTTGTGGCCAAAAAGCCTCGGTGAGGAAGAGGCAATTTATATCAATGGACATCTCATTGCAGAAAATATAAAACGCGGTGATCCGGTTCAAAAATACAAGATAAGGTTAGATATGCTTCATGCCGGTAAAAACACGGTTGCCATTGTTGGACCCCCTTTAAAGCCAAGATATTTATATGATAATTTAAATACCGATCCTGGGATTATTCAGGTAGTCACTCCACCATTTGCATGGAAACGTAAAGCGTTCAATGGTCTGGCACAGATTATTGTTCAGTCCAAAAAACAGGCGGGCGTGGTAACCTTAACAGCTGCTTCGCAAGGGCTGACAAAAGCAACGGTTAAAATTCAAACAATACAAACGGTTTTAAAACCTGCGGTAATTGAAAAATGATTATTACACAGAGAAGACACAGAGCTAGTTTTTCTGTGTATTGCAAAATGTAGCAAATGCTGCTATAACAACGAAGTGGAAACTTCGCCGAATGGAATAATTACTTGGAATTTCGGACTGCACGCGTTAGGAAACGCGCGCAAGCTAGACATTCATCATACATTTTCTCAGTGTAACTCTGCGTCTTCTCCGTGGTCCTCTGTGTAACTATTGTAACAACCCCTCACTAATTTTCTCGCTAATTTATCGACTTCGCTATTGTGAGCTTCGGGGGATCCGGCAGAATAATTTTTGGAATTTTGGTGGGCTTTTACTTTTACGAAGTTAATTAGGTGAGATTCAATTTGAGCAATTAACCTTTTAACTAAATCTTCGTTTTGGATAGGAGTTCCTTTTTTTGTGAGGAATTGATTCTTTTTGAGTTTTTCTTTTCTTTCCGGAATATGATGCACGTATTGGCTGTCCGTATAAACCATTAACGACGCATCTTTGTATTTTTCATCAATAAATTCGATTGCTTTTATAACGGCAAGTAATTCCATTCGGTTGTGCGTTGTATCTAGCACCAAATCTTTTAATACGGCTTTTTCACCGGGAAGAAGCACCATTGCCACCCATGCACCTGTTTTACCATCTGTACAGCTGCCATCCGTAAAAATCTCAATAACTTGCTTCAATTTTTCATAAGAATAGTACAATAAACCTCAAAGGCTTCATAAATCTTTAAGGTTTTCACCTGCTAACGAAGAAATCCAGCATGGAAATATCCGGAAATTACTTGCTATTCCAATTTTTCGAGTTGTAATTCGAAGGTCTTTTCCATACTGATTTTTATATGCCGGTCTTTCAAAAAGTCCTTAATTGCAGAATTATTGCCAAGAATTTGAGCAAGGTCGCCGGCTACTGCTGTTGTGCTTACTTTTTTCACAACTTTGCCATTAAGCACCTCAAGACTAAATACATATCCCGATTTAGCCTTGTGCCCGCCTTTTTCAAACTCATGCTGATAAAGCTGCAACTTTTGGTTTTCGTTATCAGTTTTCTTTAAAAGTAATCGAATTACGGCTTCGTATTTCATCCAAACATGCAAATACTTGCCTTCATCCTTCATCATCATAAGTTCATGCTTTTAAGTTTGTTCTCTTTGTAGATTTTTGTCAGATTGTCTTTTCTAATACACGGCTAAGTTAAGTCCTTCCTTGTTATAAATTACTATCCTACTCTGTAAATTTTTGATTAAATCTGCAAGTGCACTAAATCCTATCTCCTCCCGTGGGCGGGCATGAGTAGCTTTAACCCTCTATTATGGATATGCTTGCTTTGTAAATATGGATTGATTCTGCAAAAGGAAAACCGGTGTTGGAAAGGTAAATTAAATACCGAAGACGATAACTTCAAACACAATATCATGGACAAACTCACTCTTCTTAATCGCAATACATTCCAAGATTATATTCAAGCTGGTGTTTTACAATCTTTATCACTTCAGCATTAATCCTGTTTAGAGAAAGTTCGGGCAGGTTGTCGAAAGGGAAAAACTTTGCTTCCAGGGTTTCAATACTACCCCGCAATTCACCGCCCACCAAGTCGCAAAGAATAAAAATTTTATAATAATGAAATTCGCCCGGCGGAAAATTATGTTTATTGCAATCGATAATAGCTAAAGCCCGCTGTGCAACCACTTCCAAACCGGTTTCTTCCATTACTTCTTTTTCAGCTACTTCTTTGGGTGAATAATTAATATCCGCAAAACCGCCAGGCAGCGACCATTTATGATCAACTCTTTCCCTGGCAAATAGCAGTTGTCCATCTTTCAAAACAACCGCCCTGATATCTGTTTTTGGCGTTTGATAACCCCGGTCCGCAGTAAATAAATTACGAATTTTATGAAGAGGAGCTTCTACAACCTGTTCAGCCAACTCCACACTTAACTCACGTAATTCTTCATAGCGCTGCCTGTCATATTCAATTTCCGAAAAATGGAGGCCCGTTTGTGCTATTGCCTGAATTCTTTTGGCTATTTTAAGTATTTCATTTTCCACATCTTACATCCTTAGGTTTTACCTGATATTAATTCACTAAAGCTCTATAAATAATTTTTTTTAAACAAAAAAATGATGAAAACTTTACACCAACTTTTAAAATTGAGGTTTCGTCGCACCCTGATAAATTCCAGGTTATAGGAAGGCTAATTATCCATGAAAATGATCATATTATTTATCTTTAGGTCAAAATTTTATTGCACATGAGGTGAAAAATACCGTTTGGCAAATATCATCGAATTACACCGGAGAACGATTAACCCCGCAAGAGACGTTATTACCAAGGAGAAAGAAAGTAGTTTGCAATACGATAATAAGATGTAGATTTTAACCAGACATACCGAACCCAATCGGAATTGATTTTGTAAAGGTAATTTCGGTTTTACCGGACAATAAATTGCAGGTCGCCGGACATGAGGTTTTAGATCAAACACCATTGATAGACATTAAACCCGACTTGAAAAAGTAAGTTTATTGGTACATCTTACTGCGTTGAATTTTTAAGTTTTCATCGGTGATATAATCATCGTATTCCATTTGTTTATCGATGATGCCTCTTGGCGTCAATTCGATAACACGATTGCACACGGTTTGGATGAATTCGTGATCGTGCGATGACATTAGAATAATGCCCGGGAAACGGGATAAGGTATTATTGAATGCCTGAATTGATTCCATATCCAAATGGTTGGTAGGGGAGTCTAGTATCATGGCATTTGCACTGTGAAGCATCATACGGGATATCATGCAGCGAACCTTTTCGCCTCCCGATAGTACTTTTACCTTTTTATATACTTCGTCGCCGGAAAATAGCATCTTTCCAAGATAGCCGCGGAGGTATATTTCGCTTGTATCATCGGAGTATTGTCCCAGCCAATCCAAAAGCGTTAAATCATTTTCAAAAAATTTGTTGTTATCCAAAGGTAAGTATGCTTTGGTAATGGTAATGCCCCATTCAACTGTGCCTGCATCCGGTTTGTCGTTACCGGAGATTATTTCAAAGAGGGCTGTCATAGTGCGGGGGTCGTGTGAAATGAACACCACCTTATCACCCTTTTCTATGGTGAAGTTGACATCGTTAAGCAGTAATTCTCCTTCCACCCTTTTACTTAATCCTGTAACCTGTAATATCCGGTTTCCAGGTTCGCGATCGGGGGTAAAAATAATACCGGGGTATTTTCGGGTAGAGGGTTTTATTTCTTCGATGTTTAACTTTTCGATCATCTTTTTGCGGCTTGTGGTCTGCTTAGATTTGGCCACATTTGCGCTAAATCTGGCAATGAACTCGAGCAACTCTTTTTTCTTTTCTTCCGCTTTTTTATTTTGCATTTGCTGTTGCCTCAAAGCTAACTGACTCGATTCGTACCAAAAGCTATAATTCCCTGGTATCAGGTCGATACGACCATAATCAATATCAACCGTATGTGTGGAAACTGAATCCAGGAAGTGCCTGTCGTGCGAAACTACCAAAACAGTGTTTTCAAAGTTAGCCAGGTAATTTTCGAGCCAGGTAATGGTTTCTAAATCGAGGTCGTTGGTAGGCTCATCCAGTAAGAGGTTATCGGGTTTGCCAAACAGGGCCTGAGCTAAGAGTACGCGTACCTTTTCTTTACCGCTCAATTCTTTCATTAATTTATGGTGCAAATCCTCTTTTATATCCAACCCACTCAGCAGACTTGCTGCGCTACTTTCGGCATCCCAACCGCCCATTTCGGCAAATTGTTCCTCAAGCTCGGAAACCCTCAGGCCATCTTCGTCTGTGAAATCAATTTTACCATATATGGCTTCTCTTTCTTTCATTACATTCAATAGTAGAGAATGCCCCATAAGAACGGTGTCCAGTACGGTATTTTCATCAAACTCAAAGTGGTCCTGTTTTAATACCGAAAGGCGTTCTCTTTTACCCAGGCTGATTGTACCCTTGCTGGGGTCCATTTCTCCGCTTAGCATTTTTAAAAACGTAGATTTTCCGGCACCATTTGCACCAATGATCCCGTAACAATTGCCAGGCATAAATTTTAAATTTACATCCTGAAACAAAGGTTTCTTACCAAACTGTATTTCTAAACTCGAAACAATAATCATGAATAATAAAAATTATATTTTAAGGGGTGCAAAATTACATTAATAAAAGGGATTTTTTATTAAGTATTAAGAAATGAATGAAAAGTGCAGATAATCAGACCCTCAGGTTTTTGCTACGAAGCATGTTATCGTAAAAAGATTCAGCATGAAGCGATGAATCAACCCTTCTTCTTAAAATATTTTTGCATGGGTTTAAAGTAAAAATCCAGCCAACCTTCCTTATATTCTTCACTTTGATCCTCGGGAATATTGGAATGTATTAGCGTAAGTTTAGTCTCATTGTTAATTTTTTCAAAAATCAACTCCAATTTTGAGTCTTCATCTTTATCACCAAATTCAGTGGTTCTCCAGGTTTGAACAATCTTTTGATAAGGCTCTAAAACGAGATTGGTTCCGGTGATGTACCCTTCCCATGCCGAAAATTTGCCATGTAGCGCGGGATCAATTTCAGCAATACTTTCTGTAAATTCACTATGTTTCTCGCTGTCTAACCATGCTTTGTAAAGATTCTCGCATGTCACAGGCAGTATTACGGAAAGTTCCAGTGATTCTTTCATTTTCTTTATTTTAAGTATTACATAAAGTTAATGATTTATAGCGATATTTAAAATAGAGGTAGATAAGATTTGTGTCAGGTGATTTTACATAAAAATTATTTGGCTGATGTGCTACTTTTACTGAATAAAAACAATAACTTTCCACCTAGAAAGATCTCACCATGAGGAACAATAACCCAACTCTTAGTTTTATCAGGTTTTTGTCGAAAATCCTGGTAGTTATATTTTTTATTAGTAGTTGTACAAGCAATGCTGCCAATAAGGAAGTGCATCCAACTAGTACAATCATAGAATCAAAACCATTTAAAGAGATTACTGCTGATATCAGGCCTATTCTTAAAAAACGGATAGTCCATATCACCAAAATTCACTTCGAGCATAAAGATCACAGCTATAAATTTATGGGTGTTCATTCCAAAAGGGCCATCGAAAACTTCAGGGGGTATGCCAGAATTGTGGTTGTTACGCCACCCGATGCTTCAGGTGTTTATGAAGCCAAAGTTTACGCGAAAGGTCCTGATGGAGTTGAAGTAACAAAGTCTGGGAATGGTGGCAAATCCACTTTCTTTCCTGATAGTTGGGATGAAGCAAGAATTCTTGATGAGGCTGAATATGCCATCAAGCATAATAAGGGATTCGAAAATGGAGTTGACGCCAGGGATGGTTATTATGGTTATTCGCGCGATGGAAAAGTCAGAATAGCTTTTTACTATAATGAGTCGACGGGAGGGATAAATTCGTTTTTTCCGGTGATAGGAAAACCATCAAGCCAGTAGGCGGACAGGCTCTACGAGGTAATCTGAACTTCGTAGAAGTTCCATAATTGGTGTAATAATATCAAAATTAGATTTTTAAACCTCGTAGAGGTTTCAACAAGGTTTGGGGGAGAAGGTTAAAAATGATTATTAAATACTCATCATGATTCCATTTGAAATCAATATAAACAAGGAAGGCTCTGGGTTTGAAGCTAATTTTCCGTTGTTAAAATTTACGGATGAATATTCAATGCTTCAGGAGTTAAACCGGTGTGATGCGGATTATATTATCGAAGAAGTATTACCCAATTTGGACAAAGTTTTGGCTGGTGATCTTGTAACATATGAATTTGGCTACGATGCAACCCTGATTAATTTTTATAGCAATAAAACCATTGTAAGTTATAACGATGGTGATGATGCTTTGGAAGTTGACTCAGAAGATGTTTATAATTTTATGCGAGCCTGGTGCGAGCGTTTGGTTGAGTGGGAAAACCAATTATAAATGAACTGTCACTGAGATAGTAAATTAGTTAAAATAACACTGCCAGGATTTCGAACCCTGGCAGTGTTATTTTTTAGAAAACATAATTATTTGGATGTAACTCGATTATTTTACGGGTGCCCCGCAATTCTTACAAGTTTTATCCCCTGTGTTCATTTTACCTCCGCAATATTTGCACTTGATCATAGCCACCTGAGGTTTGCCAGGAGTGGCCGTGACCGTATCTTTTTTTGCAACTGTGCTTTGAGCAGGACGATTGCGTACAACCTCCGTGTAATGGTTCTGAAGGCTTATCTGAATTTCATTCAAATTACGCGCCTCTCTCTGAAAAACGAGTAAAGCACTATCCGCCGAATTATATTTTCTTGTAATTGCAAGGTTTGTTCTATCCAGCGAGTTGGTTGCCTCCGTTAAAATAAAGGTTGTTTTCTGCGAAAATTCCGCTGGCTTAAAATCATCCCTGATCATCCTCACCTTTTGTTTTACCGATTGTATAGCAGATTCTAATTTCACCACTTCGGCGATAGCTCCTTCGGTGCAAAGGGAGTTTGCAGCCTGCATTGCTTTAATTTTGGTCTTCTCATCCGTAATTCCATTGGTGTTTTCCATTGCCTTTTTGGCAATCTCATTTTGTGCATTGATTTTATCAGCCAAATAGGGATACGTTAAGGAATATTCTTTGATTTTGGCTTGATTGCTTGCCCAAGCCGCAGTTTGATTTTTTACCGAACTCCCGCACGAGCATAAGAATGCTATCACGAGGATAAATACTATGTTTTTCATAATTATTGAGGATTTGTTAAGTTCACTTTAATCCAACCTGAATCGGGATCGTTGCCCTTTACATCAAGTCCCGCCTGAAATTCCCAGATAATATCCACGTTATTTTCGCTCATGGTTGCTTTTGAATCCTGGGGTAAAACTATTTCTTTTGAAAACGAATATTCTTTTCCTCCTTCAAATGTTGATCCTTCGGCAATTATTAATTTATTGTCGTAAAGGACTTCCTCATTTTCTTTAATTTCCGGACCGTCTTCAGTCGAAATTTCTTCTTTGGTCGTTTCCGAACAACGAATGTTAAGATAGACATTTTTTACCTCTAAATTGTCTTTTTTTGTTTTAATATGCACAGTTGCAATTAGTGGACTCCCTAAATTACCATCGGGAATAGCTAATTCAACGGAAGCACCTCCTCCGGTTACAAAGTTTGCTGCATTTTTAAGTTTGTCAAAAATTCCCATACTATTTAAGTTTTTAAGGTTAGTTATAGAATATTGTATTTGTATTATAGACGTACTTTTTTCAAAACGTTCCCAAATATTAAAAATAATTTAATAATTTATAATTGGCAACCTTGTTTTCGTTTATTTCCACACCCCTTATAATTAAATAAATCAGTACGCTCATAATGGCAGAAAAAAAACACCACACCGAAAGTATATAATTGACATAGAAAATATAGGTAACCAGGTAAGCTATTAAAACTGCCAAGCCGAACGTCCACATTCTTTTAATCTTCGAAAGAAAAATGGGAACAAGGGTCGCCGATCCATAAAGAATATCGGCAACATGGTTCAGGGAATCAGTATAAATTTGTTTGTAGTTGACATGATGTCCGTTTATTTTGGGAAGAACGCCAACCATCCATAATCTATGTGCAAAATAGGCAGATACTAACATTCCCAAACCTATAAATAAGGCTAATATCCTTTTACGTTTAACATCAGTTTCAAGCAGAGTTACCGAAACCGGAACCCATAATGGCCATATAATTTGGGCAAATATCAGAAACAGATATGGCGAAGCTTTAGCCCATGCAAAAACCGGGTTCGACAAATACAGCCACACAAAACCTTCTGAAAATTGCTGAACCGCAAATATTAATGGGATGCTGGCAAAAAGAATTTGGTGAGGAGCTTTTACCTTTTTTAATACGGCAACACCTATTGCTGAAAGAACTGCACTTGCGCAAAAACTTGCTCCGGTTGAAAAACACATGGGCGAACATTTTTTACAATATAGTGAAAAGGATCATTTGAAAAACTTAAGCATGAGAAGAAAGTTCACCAGCGCCGCTAAAGGATTCTCAGGTGGACTTTTGCCTGAAAAATGCCTTCTCAAGCACCAAGTATTTTAATATTTCAGGACTATTTATATTATCTTGAATTTCAGGACAATATAATACTGTCAGTCCAAAATATCTAATATCGGATTTCATTATAAAAGTAAATTTTTGGTTGATTTTATTCTTTTTCTTTCAAAAAAGTGGCCTAAAAAAAGTAAGCATCACATTATAAGAAATGTATGTAATCTTGGAAAGATGTTTTTCTTTCACCTAACAACTCCTCTCAAAAAACTTATACGCTTAATTTTCCCCTTAAATTTTAAACGTATTTTTTGATTTGAATCCTTTTTATGGCTTGAACATATTTTTACATTTTCTGAACATAATTTCTCCTTAAAAATTGAGATTTGAACAATTGTTTACACAAAAAAAACAATACTGACCTCTTTTTGAATTCCTCGTTCCTAAGTTTACATAAAACCAAACTAACTAAAACAATTATAAATATGAAAAGATTAACAGTTATTGTAATTTCAGTTTTTATGTTTTTAGGGCAAAATTTTGCCCAAACATATAATTATGCTGAAGCGCTTCAAAAATCGATGTTCTATTATGAATGTCAACGCTCAGGAACTTTACCTGCAACTAATAGGGTGAATTGGCGTGGAAATTCAGGTTTGAAAGATGGTTCAGATGTAGGGAAAGACCTAACCGGTGGCTTATATGATGCTGGTGATAATGTTAAATTTGGTTTCCCATTAGCTTATACTGCTACAGCGTTAGCATGGGGTGCCGTTGAGTATCAAGCTGGTTATACATCTTCAGGACAGCTTTCTTATTTGAAAAGTAACCTGAGGTGGATAACTGATTATTTAATTAAATGCCACACAGCTCCGAATGAATTATACGGTCAAGTAGGAAATGGTGGAACTGACCATGCATGGTGGGGATCTTGTGAAGTTATGCAAATGGCAAGGCCAGCTTACAAAATTGATGCAACTCATCCTGGTTCTGACTTAGCTGGAGAAACTGCTGCTGCATTAGCTGCTGCCAGTATGGTTTTTGCAACTGATGATCCTACGTATAGTGCTACTTTATTATCACATGCTAAACAACTATATACATTTGCAGATACTTACAGAGGAAAATATTCAGATGCTATTACTGATGCAGGTGCCTATTACAATTCATGGAGCGGTTATCAGGACGAGATCGTTTGGGGTGCAATCTGGTTATACAGAGCAACCAATGATCCAACTTATTTGGCAAAAGCTGAAACAGAATATGATAAATTAGCTTTTGAAGGCCAAAGCACTACAGACCATTCTTACAAATGGACAATTGCATGGGACGATAAAACTTATGGTTGCTATGTACTCTTGGCTAAATTAACAGGCAAGGCTAAATATATGACAGATGCAGAACATTGGTTGGATTTTTGGACAACTGGTTATAATGGTGCAAAAATTACTTATACTCCAGGTGGATTAGCATGGTTGGATTCTTGGGGATCGTTAAGATATGCAGCAAATACCTCATTCTGTGCTTTAGTTTACAGTGCTATTACAACAGATGCTACTAAAAAAGCAACGTATGCCAATTTTGCAAAGAGTCAGATCAATTATATCCTTGGTAATAATCCTAACAAGCGCAGTTTGATGTGTGGTTACGGAGTTAATCCTCCAATTAATCCTCATCATAGAACAGCTCATGGTGCTTGGGCAAACAATTTAACGGGACCTCCTACGAACAGCAGACATACCATTTATGGTGCTGTGATTGGAGGACCCGATAGTGGTGACGGTTATACAGATGACAGATCAAATTACGGTCAAAACGAACCTGCTTGTGATTACAATGCTTTGTTTTCAGGTGCTTTGGCAAAATTGGTGATTGATAATGGTGGTACGGCATTATCCAATTTTCCCGTTGCTGAAACTCCTACGGGTGAATATTTAGTAGAAGCAAAAATTAATGGTACCGGACCTACTTATACGGAATATTCTGTTTGGGTTGATAACCATACAGCTTGGCCATCGAGGATACCGACAACTTGGAAATTTCGTTTGTTTGTGAACATTTCTGAAGGGATCACTGCTGGTTATAAAGCTACTGATTATGTTGTTTCAGCGAATGGAAGCAGTACAACTTTTACAAACCTTACCTTATGGGATGCTTCAAAAAATATTTATTACACAGAGGTTACCTATGTTCCGAGTATCATGATTTGGCCAGGTGGCCAAGGTGAATCAACAGAAGAAACTCAAATAAGAATTAGGTTACCTTATGAAGCGCTTGCCACTTCATGGGATCCAACTAATGATCCTGCTTATCAGGGTATGACTACCACGCTTACTTCAGTAACTACCATCCCTTTGTATGTTGACGGGAAACTAGTAGTTGGTGTTGAACCTCCTATTGGTCAAGTTATTTCTGTTACCGGTGTAACTTTGGCTCCAACCACAGCTGCAATAAATGTTGGTGCAACTGCACAACTCACTGCAACAGTTGCTCCTTCAACTGCTACAAATAAAACTGTAACTTTCACATCCAGCAGCACAGCTGTGGCAACAGTAAGTTCAACTGGTCTTGTAACTGGTGTTGCAGCCGGTACTGCAACTATTACTGTAACCACAGCAGATCAAGCAAAAACTGCGACTTGTGTTGTTACTGTAAGTACTGTTAATGTTCCTGTTACTGGTGTTACAGTTGCGCCTGCAACTCTTACAATGAGTGTTGGGGCAACTTCACAGCTTACTGCAACGGTAGTTCCTGCAAATGCAACAAATAAAAATGTAACCTGGAGTTCAAATAGTACACCAATAATAACCGTAAGTTCAACAGGTGTTGTAACAGCTGTTGCAGTTGGTAGTGGTACTATTACAGCAACAACTGTGGATGGTTTAAAAACAGCAACCTGTTTAATTACTGTAAGCAATAGTAATGTTGCTGTAACCGGTATAACGATAGCTCCAACCACAGCTTCAATTCTCGTAGGTTCAACAACGCCAATTACTGCAACTATTGCTCCAACGAATGCCACCAATAAAACCATAAATTTTACTTCAAGCAATACAGCTATTGCTACAGTAGGTTCAACTGGTCTTGTAACTGGCGTAACTGCTGGTACAACAAACATAACAGCAACAACTGTTGATGGTTCATTTACAGCAATTTGTTTAGTTACCGTAAGTGTAGGTAACGTTCCTGTTACTGGTGTAACTATTGCTCCTGCCACAGTTTCAGTTAATGTTGCTGGTACTTCACAATTAACAGCAACTGTTGCCCCTGCAAATGCAACTAATAAAAATGTAACCTGGAGTTCAAGTAACACAGCTATTGCAACCGTAAGTTCAACTGGTCTTGTAACAGGGGTAGCTTTAGGAAGTGCAACCATAACAGTAACCACTGTAGATCAGGCAAAAACAGCAACTTCGGTAATTACTGTAGGTACATCTGTTCTTCCTTGCTCGAACCCGGTAGCAATAACAATACCGTTCAAGAATGATGGTATAGGAGAATTCTGTTGGTCAACTACCCAGACTATTGCTTATGTGAACTCATGGAACATGGCTTTAGTTGAAATCAACGGAGTAGATTTTACCAACAAATGGTCGAGCAGTATGCCAGCGGCTATCAATGGTACCTGGTATATTCACTACAAAGGATCATTTTCCTGGTCGCATTTCGAAGCGTCTGCAACCAAGAGTGCCAGTGCAATGGAAGAAGAAACTACAATATCGCTTTATCCTAACCCATTCTCAGAATCAATAGTTATCCGCATTTCCAAACCTGAATCGGTTAATGAAGTATTGGTAATTGACCAATTAGGAAGCGTAGTAAAAAGACTGAGCAAATCAGAAATTTCCGATGCTATTCAAATTGGAAGTGAATTAAAATCTGGTATGTACATAGTTAAAATAGTAGCTCAGCAACACGCTACTTCTTATAAAATAATTAAGAAATAAGATCACAAAGAAGTTTAATAAATCACAAAGATTTTGCAAACGATTATTTTTAACAACATCAGATGAATAACCAGGCAAGAACATAAAATTATAATGTTTTTGCCTGGCTTCATCCTTTATAAAAACTAAAAACTAATCGTGTTTAGATTCCCCCATTAGTACGAAAAATACAAATGTTCTAAACACTTAACTAATAAACAAACCATACTAACTAATTAGGCTATTTATGAGAAAAAGAAATTTACTCTTTTGGATACTCGGACTGCTTATTGCACTCCAGAGTATTGGAATTAATGCACAAACCGCCGGAAGCGTGTTTATGGGGGGTGGAGGATTCGTCTCAGGAATCATTGCTGCACCAAATGATAAAAACGTATTTTATGCCCGAACAGATGTTGGAGGGGCATATAGATGGAATGAAAGCACAAAATCCTGGGTGCCCCTTATTGACTGGGCTTCAGCTGATCAAAGAGGTCTGCTTGGTATTGATGGAATTGCCGTCGATCCACAGGTAAAAGGCCGTGTATATGTGCTTGCAGGAACATCCTATTGGAATAACGGATTAAGCATGTTTCTCAGTTCCGAGGATTATGGTGCAACCTGGACTAAACTGGATGTAACCGCTCAGTTTAAGGCACATGGAAACGGTATGGGACGCGAAAACGGTGAACGTTTAGCAGTCGATCCCAATAACAGTAATATAATTATTTGTGGTACAAGGTATAATGGACTATGGAAAAGTACAAACCGTGGTGTTTCATGGACACAAGTTACCGCATTAAATGTAATTACTACTCCTAATGAAAGTGGAATTTGCAATATTACATTCGATAAGAGTAAAGTTAGCGGTGGTATCACCCAGACCATTTATGCTGGAGTATCTCGCGAAAATGATAACCTGTATGTTAGTAATGATGCTGGTGCAACATGGTCTTTAGTTACAGGTCACCCCACAACGGGTAGAATTATGCCACAACATATGGCAATTAGTGCCAATGGTCGTTTTTTATATGTAACTTATGGAAATGGAGACGGCCCACATGCTATGCTTTGGAATGGCGTGGCAGATTATTTTAACAGAGGTGCAATCTATAAATTCGATACTCAATTAAATACATGGACAGATATATCTCCTGAGAATTTTATGTTGGATCTCGGTTCAGTTAACGGAGATGTCATACATTATGGGGCATTCAGTGCCATTTCTATCGATCCTTCGAATGAGGGACATATGATGGCTACATCAATTAACAGCTATCGTGGGCCACAGTTTTGGAATATTGGCGGTACATGGAAGGATGTTTGGGGTGATAATATTTACATGAGCGTTGATACAGGTAAAACCTGGCGCGAAATGTTCAGATATTACTGGGTTGACGGCGGTAACCTTCCTGATTACAAAGTGATCAGTGAAAACGGAATACCCTGGATTATCGGAAATACAATTCACTGGATTGGTGCAGGTGTTATAGACCCATTCAATCCTAATCGTGCTTTTGTAACTTCCGGAAATGGTGTTTTTTCGACCGATAGCTTATTAAGTACCTATGTATCTACTGATTGGGTAAATAATGTACAAGTGACAAAATATCACGGACGTGCTACGTGGAATTTTGCAGCAAAGGGTATTGAAGAAACCGTACCTCAGGATATGGTAAGTATCCCAGGCGGTCCCATTGTATCTGTAATTGGAGATTATGATGGATTTATTCAAACTGATATAAATGCTCCTGCACCAGCCGGACGATTGATGACAACCGTAAATGGCGTAAAATGTGCGCTTGGGTCTACCACAGGGATTGCTTATGCAGCTCAGAAAACCAGTGTTTTAGCTAAGGCATCAGGCAATACGGCTTCCGCCAATGGTCAAAATGTAACATTGTGCGGTGTAACTATTTCTACTGATGGTGGCGCTAATTGGAATATGATTTATGCCGATGCTACTCCGGTAAGTCAGCCCATTGCCAAAGGGAAATTTCACAATGGAAAATTAGCGATTTCTGCTGATGGTGCTGTAGTTGTTTGGGCTCCCGATTGCTACCAGGTTTCTTCACCAGGGGCAACCGATACCAGCGATAGCGGCGCTAAAGAGATGTTCTATTATATGAACTCTGCATGGAAAAAATGCGTTGGGATTGAATTCAACGGACGGCCTGTAGCTGATCCTGTAGATGCCAATACATTTTATGTTTTTAACAGAACCGATGGATATCTTTATGTAAGTTCAGATAAAGGTGCAACTTTTACAAAAAAAGGTTTAGCCGGAATAGGTGATTTTAGAACTGCTAGAGTAGCCACTGGTGTAAAAGGTGACGTATGGGTTCCATTGGCACGTAACGTATCTGGAGTAAAATCCGGAGGATTGACACGGTCAATTGATGGCGGTACTACTTTCTCCGCAATAACAAATGTAACGTATTGTGAAGCAGTTGGGTTTGGTAAGGCTGCAACTGGGAAAACCTATCCTACCGTGTTTATTTATGGTACTGTTAATTCAGTTACCGGTGTATTTATGTCTATTGACCAGGGTGCAAGTTGGACACGGGTTAATGATGACCAGCACCAGTATGGAGGTATCGCCAATGGCGAATTCGTTGTGGGAGATGAGAATACGTACGGTCTTGTATACATGAGCACTGCCGGAAGGGGTATTGCATGGATGAAGGGAAGTGGAACAACAGTATCTGTGACCGGAGTTACTGTGGCGCCAACGACAGCTTCAGTTATTGCAGGTTCAACAGCACAACTCTCTGCAACTGTTGCTCCTACAAATGCAAGTAATCAAAATGTAAGCTGGACTTCAAGTAATACAGCTGTTGCAACGGTAAGTTCAACGGGTTTGGTCACAGGAGTTGCAGCAGGTACGGCAACCATTAGCGTAACTACACAGGATGGATCTAAAACTGCCACATGTGCTGTAACTGTTTCAGGTACAATAGCTGTAACAGGTATTTCATTACTGCCTACAACAGCATCAATTAACATTGGCTCAACAACACAGTTAGCCGCAACAGTGGCTCCAACAAACGCATCAAATAAAACCGTAAGCTGGACTTCGAGCAATACAGCAGTTGCAACGGTAAGTTCAACGGGTTTAGTAACCGGTGTTGTTGCAGGAACTGCAACCATAACAGTTACTACACAAGATGGTTCTAAAACTGCCACCTGTGCTGTAACAGTTACCAATATTGCAGTAACTGGTGTAACGTTGTCAGCAACTACTCTTGCAATAGGTGTTACTTCAACATCCCAACTGACAGCCACTCTAGCACCAACAAATGCAACCAATAAAACCATAAGCTGGACTTCCAGCAACACTGCTGTTGCAAGTGTAAGTTCATCCGGTTTAGTTACCGGTATTGCAGTTGGTAGTGCAATTATTACAGTTACTACTCAAGATGGTTCTAAAACTGCTACTTGTAGTGTAACAGTTAGTGGAATACCAGTTACAGGAGTTACTATGTCTCCCACTGCGGTTAACGTTCCTGTACCAACTACATCACAGTTAACAGCTACCATAGCTCCAACAAATGCCACTAATAAAAATGTAACATGGACTTCAAGCAATACAGCGGTAGCCATAGTAAGTTCTACAGGTTTGGTTACTGCTATTGCAGGTGGTTCAGTTATAATAACAATTACCACACAAGACGGTGCTAAAACAGCTACTTGTGTTGTTACAGTTGGAGGCAATGTGAATGTGACCGGTGTTACCTTATCGCTCACAACAGCTTCAATTGGCGT
>CAYZNC010000104.1:0-5793 GCA_964478555.1 uncultured Bacteroidales bacterium
TTTTTTAGTTAAAATTACACCACTGAAAAAATCGATTTCCATGATACGGCGATCAACTTCCACTAATGTCTCTGATACCAAAGAACGTTGGGTGACTCCTCCGTTATTAACCAGAATATCAATAACATTAAATTGCGTAAGAACCTCGTTAGCCACAGCCTCAATTTGATCAGGGTTTGAAAGATCGAAGGTAAAAATAAAACATTCACTGCCTAATTCGATGCAACGGGATGCCACCCGCTCAAGTTCATTACGGCGACGTGCTGAAAGGATCAGCTTTACATGATATTTGGCGAATTCATAAGCCAGCGCTTCTCCAATGCCCGAAGATGCTCCGGTTATCCAGATAATTTTTCCCTTAAACGATTGTGCCATGATCAGGTTCAATAATTAAACAAACTTTGCGCTCAAATTTTTAAATGTATTAAAATAAATATTAAAAGTGACGCAACTTGTTAGTACATTTTTAGTCTTTAAAGTAAAAGACAAAATGAAGGCTAAAAACCATTAATCATTATCATACTCTTTAAATTTAACACATGAATATATGAATGCTATAAAAATTTCTTTACTACTATTATTTTTAGGGGTCGCAAGTTTACATCTACATGCTCAGGACGAGCCTTCGGGAAAAGACAATTCCCAAATTAAGACTTTGTTTAATGCTGATAAATCCGTAGGGGCTTATGGAGGAATTGTTGCCAGGTACAGCGATATCGGGTCGAATCCGGGAATGGTACTTGGCGCCCGTGGATGTTTTATTGCCGGCCATATGTTAGCCATAGGGCTTGCCGGAAACGCACTTATGGGCGATAAAGTCTTCAACGACAGACTTCAGCTCGACGGTTCTTTTTCAGGAGGTTATGGTGGATTATTGATTGAGCCTATTCTTTTTCCTAAATACCCCATTCACATTTCAATACCCATCGTTATGGGAGCTGGTGGAATTTCATATTCTTCAAAAAATGCAGATAATACATGGGTTCTTTTCGGTTCCGGGAACACTAATGAAGATTCAAAATCATTCTTTATTCTGGAACCCGGCGTAGAGTTAGAAATCAATGTCCTCAAATTCTTTCGGCTGGCAGTTGGGGGTTACTACCGTTACACAAACAATATTAGTTTAAGATACAATAACAGTACAGATCTTATTGCTAAACCCGATTTTTTAAGAGGCTTCTCCGCAGGAGTCACCATAAAAATGGGTAAATTTTAAAACGGTGCATTTAAAATAAATTTCAATTATTTTTCTTCGCGAACCTTATTTTTTCCTTTGTGTGTCTTTGTGGTTCATTTAAATACTTTTACCACAAAGGCGCTACAAGGAATGCACAAAGTCACTCAAAGGATAGGATAGACTTTTGTAAGAAATTGCCTGTTACATGCATCAAATCTCATTTTTTACGATCGCTTACGCACCGTTTTTACGACATCATTGGTTAGTCCGGTATTACTTATCGATGACACAAAACCAATTTTTAATTAAATGTTTACAAACATATAAACCTTCAAATCAAAATTTCGTAGACACACGTTAGTTTAAGTTTAACTTGAAATTTTCATGAAAAGAATTTATTTTTTATCGCTGAGTTTAATAATTTTTATTTTTTCTGCCATAGCACAGGATAACAAACTGCCTGAACTCAATAAAAAAATCATAAAATATGTAAAATCAGTAATCGGAACGCAGGTTGACAGGGGCGAATGCTGGGATTTGGCAAATCAGGCATTAACCCGTAATCATGCTAAATGGGATGGAGAGTATCAGTACGGCAAACCAATAGATCCGAAAAAAGACGTAGTTTTACCCGGCGATCTGATTCAGTTTAAAAATGTAAAAGTTACCTATAAGGTTGGAAATACTATGTATAAAGAAGTCATGGCGCACCATACAGCCATTGTATACAAAGTGCTCGGACCCGGCAAATTCGAAATCGCGCACCAGAATAATGGCTTTTCAGGAAGAAAGGTAGGCATTAGTTCGCTGGATATCTCAACGGTTACCAAAGGCAAAATGTTTTTTTACCGGCCGGAACTCTTGTAATAAAAAGCGATTGTAATGTGTTGCCTTCCAATCTGCTTACAACATTGAAAAAATTATATCTCTATTCGTAATTATTGAATGTACGAGTTTGCTAAAAGTTAAGTTTTTGTTCCTAATTTTGTTTATTAAAAAAAAGTGTTAATTTTACTATGAGTATCATAATATTGTAACTCCTACTAACGTAAAAAATTACCATATGATCTTTAATTTACACACATTCAAGAGCTACCTACCAATACTTGCCACTTTCGTCCTGGTATCCTGTGGATCCGGAGGTAATAAGAATACTGCCGATCTTAAAGTCGATACCGCAGCATTGGAAAAAGATATATTTGCCGATATCAGTCATGCAAAACAAGTATTTTATTCACTACCCTCTCCTCTTGAATCGGCAATGCTAATCAAATCGGCTGGTGCCTCTTACAATGAAAAGTTTTTGAACCCTCTTACCAACGTAAATAAGTATACTACTAATAAAAGTATGTCAGTTAACCTTGGTATTTACATAACGGATCTTAGCTATGCAAGTCTTTTTGATCAGGCACAGACTACCATAAAATATATGGATGCCGCTAAAAAAATGGCCCAGGGATTAGGTATATCAGACGCAATTGATCAAAATACGATCAATCGCCTGGAAGAAAACATTAACAATCGCGATGTAATATTAGACATCATCTCTGAAACCTTTATGTCAACAACTGCATTTCTGAAAGAAAATGACAGACAACCTTTAGCTACGATAGCTTTAGTCGGCGGATGGGTGGAAGGTCTTTATATTTCGACACTGCTGGTTAACGATGGCCCTATCGAAGGAAATAAAATTGTTGAACGAATTGTTGATCAAAAATTATCCCTCGACATGGTCGTAAAACTGCTCGACAATAATAAAACAAATACAGACATAGCCAGCGTAATAGGTCCTATTAACGATTTGAAAAAAATATACGATAAAATTACCATTAAGAGTAGCAATATCAAAGCTGTCACCAATGATAAAGATAAGGTAACCACTTTGAAATCCACTTCATCTTCCAATATGACCAAGGAAGTTTTTACTGAATTAAAAGCTACTGTTAAAACCATACGATCAAACTTTACGCTCTAAATTGTCGTCATATGAACAGGGTATATTTTTTTAATCAATCAAACAAGCGGTCATCCGTAAGCAACATGGCAAATAAAACAGTTAATAAAAGATTAGCTCCAATGAAAAACGCTATACAATTTCTGGCTTTACTTATTTTTCTTTCCTTAGTTTCCTATAACGCTTCTGCTCAGTGTAAAGGATTTGCAAAAAAAATCTGCAAATCAGAACTCCAGCCCTATATTCATGACGGAAACTACCATGCAGCAATACTTAGTGAAGGGGAAGAAGCAGAATTATACAAAACATTTTATGCTAATCAGCAATACCGGGTTGCTGTTTGCGGTTCTGATTCTGCTGCTCAAATTGAATTCAAAGTAGTGGACGCCAACAGAAATGTTCTATACAGCAATCGTGATCATAACTTGTCCAAAACCTGGGACTTCAAATTGGAAGCCAGTCAGCAACTTAAAATTGTGGTTAAAGTGCCCGTATCGTCACGTAAAAAGGCTGATGCGGAAATTTTAAGCGGGTGCGTAGCCATTATGTTTGGCTTTAAAGAATAATTTTCTTTTCAAAATAAATAAAATCCCGTTCAGCGGGATTTTTTGTTTTATGCCAAACCAATTATTATTTTTAACAAATTAAGAAATCACCAAACACTTTGAAAATTAAAGTTAACAATAACATGCTAAAAATATGTTTGTTACTTGGGCTACTTTTGCAATTCCCCGCAATGGACGGTGTAAAAAACATAGCGGAAAATAAAGTTAAACCCGAATCGAACAAGCCTCTTAAAGCAATTTTAGATTCCCTAAAAATTGATCCCAAATCTGTAAAAATAATCATCGTCAAATCAAAATACGAGTTAAGCATTTGGTCTGGTAATATAAATATAAAAATATATCGTGTTGTTTTTGGCCACAATTCTAAAGATGATAAATTACAACAAGGGGACATGTGTACACCGGAAGGCATTTTTAAAATCAAAAGCAAATACCCGCATGCCTCATGGTCTAAATTTATGTGGATTGATTATCCAACTGCTGATTCCTGGAAAAAGCATAACGAAGCCAAACGCAAAGGTCTCATTCCTGCCAATGCCAAAATAGGCGGCGAAATTGGTATCCATGGTGTTCCAAAAGATTGCGACTATGCTATCGATAGCAAACAAAACTGGACGTGGGGATGCATTTCGCTTACAAATAAAGATGTGAACGAAATATATGAAGTAGTTCGAGTGGGTACCGAAGTTGAGATAAAAAAATGAGACCGCATAAATCCTTATATGCCGCTTTTGACGTATATCCATCCTCCAAAGGTGCGGGTACTCATATATATTACATGGCATCTACCTTATTTGAGTTTTCAAAAAGCGGAATTTTGTACACACTGGGTAATGAGAAACTTCCGGTTTACCAGGATGAGAATTCGGTGGAAATATGCCGCTTTTCAGAATCTATCCCTAATTACTTACAAAGAGCCGAAGCTTATGCTGATTTTTTATTTAATTTGATGAAGGATCAAAATGAAATGCAGCTGTGCCATTTCAGAGATATCTGGAGCGCTATCCCACTTCTTCAACCGACCCGAAAATATAAAACTGTTTTTGAAGTTAACGCATTTGTATCTATTGAATTACCCTATGCCTTTGAATTTATAAGCAAAGAAACCCTCGATAAAATAAAATCCATTGAAAATCATTGTTTGAAAGAAGCAGATGTGATTGTGACCCCTTCTGAAATTATCAGGGAAAATATCATAAAGAGAGATGTGGATGCCGAAAAAGTAAAAGTAATTACCAATGGAGCTTATATTCCGGAGCTATTTCCCAAACCCACTGAAGCACCAGGTAAATACGTTATATACTTTGGCGCATTGCAGGAATGGCAAGGAATTGATGTGCTTCTTAAAGCTTTTGCAGGTTTGCGTGATTACTGCGAACTTTATCTCGTCATTTGTTCATCGAATCGTCAAAACTATGCAAAGCCGTTCATAAAATTGGCTGAACATCTTGGTATAAGCGATAAAATTATTTGGAATTATCAGTTAACCCAGCAAAGTTTATTTGCCTGGGTGCAACATGCCTTAGTTTCAGTAGCACCACTTAAAGAATGTAGCAGAAATATCGAACAAGGTTGCAGTCCCCTCAAAATATTGGAATCTATGGCTTGCGGGGTTCCTGTAGTGGCATCCGATATACCTGTGGTGAGGGAAATAATAACGGAAAAACACGATGGAAAGCTTGTAAGACCGGATCGTCCGGCGGAACTTTCCAGAGCTATACGCTTTATAATTGATTATCCGGAATATGCCGCTAAAATTAAAGAAAATGCCCTGGAAACAATTAAGTCGAAATTTATGTGGGAACAAAAAAAGAAAGCGCTATTTGACATTTATTCAAAATTATGTTAGATTTGATTAAGTAGAAATTAGTAGCAAGATTCAAGACTATAGAATACATTAATATCTATTTTTACAATTATTATTTAGAATTTATATAAAATTACTTTACTTGTAAAATTAATTTAAACAGAACATGGCCCGTAAAGATGTAATGGAACTGTATAACAGCTTCAATGCTGAACAAAAACAATTTGTGGCAACCAAAAAACTCGAAGCAAATTTTAAATTAAAAAAATGGCTCGAACTACTGGAAAAT
>CAYZNC010000104.1:5893-10346 GCA_964478555.1 uncultured Bacteroidales bacterium
TTCATGAAAATTTTAAGAGAAGAAACCGATAAGGAAAATCCCATTACCATGAAACTGGATTTTAATAATCCTTTGAACAAAGATTATCTGTTAAAAAAAATAGATAACAAGAGCAAATCTTATCCAAAGGTGGATACCTATATATACCAACACCCATGGATAAATGCCACTACCAAATTATCAGACGACGTAGAAATCGATTGGAGTATAACCGATCTGCTGGTTAAAAAACATGTTACAAAACTTAGTTCTTCGGGAAAAATTAAAACAAAAAATAAAATAAAAATAAAACATAGTTTGCATCTGTCCGTTGCTTTCCCAAAAGCTAATTTTAATCTGATTGAAACTCCAAAGGATTTTGTATACGTTGATAAAAATGATTGTCACACCTTTAAATTAAAAGGAAAAACTTTTTCTGAAAGTACAGACTCTTCATTGGACATGAATTATTTTCTCGGAGCCATAGCAGCTTCTTTCAAATGTATTCAACCAACTAATGCCTAATCCAACATCTAAACTATTAAATATTATGAGTAGTTGCGAAATTAAAAAGGGAATTTTTGTTCTTAAAGAATGTGGCGAATTTGCGGCAGTTAAATGTGCAACATGTCAAAAAAACGTATGCGCCAATCATTCACGGCAGGATGGGTCAAAACTGGTTTGTTGCGAATGTTTTGCGATCACGAATCAAAATGACATATTGCAAAATAAGAATGTTTATAATAGAAGCTCCGCCAGTGATAGCATGCTGTGGTATTATGCAACCAGAAATAGTTTTCATTCCTACAGTTCCTACAGACCTTTCAATTACAATGATTATCACCACTTCGATCATCAGGCCAATAATTCAGTAATTGACGACAATAAGGGGGGATCGTTGATTGATAGTTAATGAGTGAAATTCATGTGAAGAACCGCGAACTTAATATACTCTGGTTAACCGAAAACTATTATCCAAACAGAGGAGGAATGGCCCAGTCTTGCGACCGTATAACGACCGGCTTACGCGACGAAGGTGTAAACATTCACATCATTCATTTCTCAAAAAGAAAATTTTCAAGAACTAATCTCCGGCAAGGAAGTTATACATCGTTTATGTTTGAAGAAGACATAGAACATACCCTTAATCTACTTTGGTTGTACCTGACTAATCCATCGAATTTTCAATACTATTCTCACATAGTGGCATTTGGCGGTACTTTGCCCATGCTGGCTGCACCTGTTTATTCAAAATGGCTGGATATACCACTTATAACATTGTTGAGAGGAAACGATTTCGATGTTAGTATATTTTCTGCCAGAAAAAGGGAAACATTTCTCTATTGTCTGCATCAATCAGGTAAAATTTGTGTGGTTAGTAAGGAAAAAGTTCTGAAAATAGAAAAGCTTATAGCCAACGCAAAAGTAGAATATATTCCCAACGGCATAGATATATCGCAGTGGCAATTATTCAAAAGTGATACGGAAAACGCTCAGCAATGGAGAAAGGCGAATGTGGGCGAACATAAAAAACTCATTGGAATTTTTGGACATTTAAAACAAAAGAAAGGATTAAACTTTTTTCTTGAAGTTATTGTGAAAGCAGGCATCAAAGAAAAAATTGCTATCCTTATTGTCGGTGATCTTGAACCAGAATTAAAAACAAATTTGAAATTACTGGATTTAGATTTAATATTCCTTCCATTTCTGGATAGATTGGAACTCTTAGCCTACTATCCGGCTTGTGATGCTATTGCAATTCCATCTTTTTACGATGGCATGCCCAATGTACTTTTAGAAGCTGCCATGCTGAATATTCCTATTATAGCATCCAATATAGACGGAATCAAAGATGTAATTGGTGATTCCAATCTTCTTTTTTATCCTGGCGACATAACGGATTGCAACAGAGCATTAAATGAGTTTATAGCCGCAGATGAAAATGAACTAAAACTCAAAGCGGGGAATATTGCTAATAATATCAGTCAGCATTTTAATCATAAAATTGAGGCCAAAAAATATTTGGATATATTTTTGACAACGTAAAAAATGCTAAGCAGGGGATGAGGCAGATTAACATAATTTTAAATTAAACGATATGAAAAAAACAAGAAATTTCCTTTTAAAGCTATTCATTAGCTTGTTAGTAATTTCATGCAGTTCTGGCAGCGCAAAGAATGCGAAGGAAACCAAACAAGGCGATTGGACTTCAGGCGAGAAAACTGAAAAAACAAGCGACAATTTAAATGCAACTAATGCAACTGGGAGTACTACCACAACTGTAAGCGCAAATGCCATTACCATTCAAAAAGCTGGTGGCGTTTTTGGAATAATCAATGATAAAGGGCCATTTTCGTTTACTTTTGCGGGACATGATTATACGTCGAAGCTTAATGGTGATAAACGTAAATACGAAGGAAATAAAGAAATAGTTGAAGTAAAATATAAGGATGATGGTTTCAAAGTGCGTACGGCTGATGGAAAATTGTTATGGAAGGTTAAAATTACGGATGATAAAATTAAAATAAGCGATAACGAAGAAAGTAAAAATCCGTGGGAAATAAAGATTAGTGAATCAGGGAAAGCTAAAGTTAAAAAAGAGGATAAAGACATTGGTAAAGTGAAATTGAATCAGTCAAAGAAAGAAATTGAAGCATCGGAATTTGTCATTAAGGCCGACAAGCTGTCGTTAGCCTATGGTGTCTTGCTAATTAATGAAATTCCCGAAAGAGATAAGTTTATAATAATGACTGAGCTTATTGCCAAAGACAAATAATATTTTTAAAATATGAACTTATATTATGCAGTTGGCGGAGGCATGGGTCATCTCACCCGTACTGCTGCATTTTTTTATTCCTTTAATCTCAACGATGAGGATTTCATCATTATTGTTTCTTCCCCGCAAGCAGATAAAATATTAACCCATAAAAATTATATCGTTGTTCCTGTTGAATTGATGAAAAACGGCCCACTGCTCCAACAATGGTTATCTCAGATTATAGTGCAGTACCGAATCAAAAATATTTATATCGATACTTTTCCAGCGGGTTTATATGGTGAATGGAATCATTTCCCCGCTTCCACGAAGTATCGGTTTTTTCTAATATCACGATTGCTAAATTGGAAGAAATATAGTGGACTGATAATATCACCACCCCACTTTGAAACGACTTTTATTTTGGAAAATCTTGATCCGGAGCAACTAATCGTTTATAAAGAACTCAGTCGAAAAATCATATTTGAAACTTTGAAATACCCACCGGCACAGATACCTGCAGAATTTACCAATCTGATAAAAACCACAATCAATCCCATTTGGTTAATTGTACATTCTGAACCACAGGAAGAAGTACTTACCTTATACGACCATGCCAGGGATATTAGTTACGCCGAAATGGTTACACCTACTTTTGTAATTGTCTCCCCATGCAAATTTGCTTCCCTTCAAAAGGATACAATTTCATTTAACTTCTATCCGGCATATCCCTGTTTTGAAAAAGCCCACAAAATATTTACTGCTTGTGGCTTCAATGCCATGCAGCAAACAGTGAACTTTCGTCATAAGCATGTTTTCATACCTTTTGAAAGACGATTTGATGATCAATTTTTGAGAGCAAATTTTAGAAAAGAATCTAATAGTTAGCATAACACACGAAGACCCTGATAGAAAAATTATAGGCTATGACGGCCCGCAATTGAATCGATTTTTGAAATATGCAAGGCCGGCGGCTTTGATACCTACCGGCCTTAGAAATGTCAATCATTAAAATATTACCACACCGTTGCGTTTATAGATCCACTTTTCCCGCTCCATGCTTCTATCGCCAATATCTGGTAATTGTAACTACCAAAACCTTGACCACCTTTACTCTTCCAATTATTAACGTGGTTAGCCATGGTGACAGTGTGATTTGCCTTGGTCGATGATCCACCCCAATTATCTAAGTATTGCCAAAAAGTTGCAGTGCCTTGAATGGAAGGTTGGTTTACTTGCTGATGCTTATAAAAGTTGTATGTATGCCCATCACTGCTCACGGTGTTTACTTTCGTTCCAGCCACATTAGAACCCAACTCACATACGTAATACTCTATAAGCGGGCTGGTAGTCCACCCATAGATTCCGACCAAATTATAGCTACCACTGAGGGCACCGACATTGTAGCCTATATTTCTGGCTGATCCTGGGTTCCAACCTTTACCCCCAACCACATCGCTAACATTGCTGTAGCTAATAGCGAAATTACCTGCCGAACCAAAGGTTATGCTTGCCGACCCACCTGCTTGATATAACGACCAAAAGTAGCCGTTATTCGAGCCCGTACTTTTAAAAGAATTCTTTTGAACATCAGGAACTGAGTTGTCCTTTGAACAACCTGCGAACAATAATAAACATAACGTCGCAAAAGTTAATAGTTTTGTTTTCATAAATGTTATTAAGTTAGTTAATTAATATTGTAAATATACTAATGCAAGT
>CAYZNC010000104.1:10446-17499 GCA_964478555.1 uncultured Bacteroidales bacterium
TGTATGCAACAAATGATACTTTAAATGCAACAAATGTGACAATTTTGAAAATCTAGTAAGAACAGTGCCTGTTTTACCTAATGTATCATAGATATTTGTAGCTTACACCCCAGAAATTACTCCTACAAACGAATCTTTATATCTTTCCCGCCAATGCCTTCCCTGTATAAGATTCTTTAAATTTGGCCAAACTTTCAGGCGTACCTTCAAATACAAGATTACCTCCTGCTTTTCCTCCCTCGGGTCCAAGATCGATAACCCAATCCGCACATTTAATTACTTCCATATTATGCTCGATCACTACAATGCTATGTCCATTTTCAATTAAAGCATTGAAGGCATCTAGTAACTTGCGTATGTCATGAAAATGCAAACCGGTGGTGGGCTCATCAAAAATAAAAAGCGTTGGCTCCATGCCTTTTTCGTGACTGAGGAACGAAGCTAATTTCACACGTTGGCTTTCCCCTCCACTCAA
Organism: uncultured Bacteroidales bacterium; assembly: GCA_964478555.1. Lineage (GTDB taxonomy): Bacteria > Bacteroidota > Bacteroidia > Bacteroidales > JAAUTT01 > JAAUTT01. The sequence goes on from CAYZNC010000104.1 coordinate 10,922, forward strand.
AGTACTCGATGATTGACCAAGCTTAACATACTCCAAGCCAACATCAGCCAATGGTTGTAATTTGCTAATAATTCTTTTCTCCGTAGTACTATTGTTTCTTCCAAAAAATTCAATAGCCTCCTCAACTGTCATTTCAAGAACATCAAAAATGTTTTTCCCATGGTATCGTACATCAAGCACTTCTTCCTTAAATCGCATTCCATGGCAACTTTCGCATACCAAACGCACGTCGGCCATAAACTGCATCTCAACTTTAATTTCGCCTTCGCCCTGGCACTCTTCACAGCGCCCCCCTTCTACATTAAACGAAAAATGCGAAGGCTTAAGATTATTATGTTGTGCACCAGGCAATTCCGAAAATAACTTACGAATCTCGTCATATGCTTTGGTATATGTCACCGGATTGGAACGTGAAGACTTACCGATGGGATTTTGATCGATGAATTCAACGCCTTTTATCATACGCAAATCGCCCTTCAACGTATCGAATTTACCTGCTTTCTCAGTAAATCCTTCGAAATGCCGGCTTAAGGATGCGTACAAAATATTACGCACCAATGTTGATTTACCCGACCCACTCACTCCGGTTACCACACAAAGCACATTGAGCGGAAATTTAACATTTAATTTTTTAAGGTTATTTTCCCTGGCCCCCAATACTTCAATCACATTATTCCATTTTCTACGAAATGTAGGTACCGGAATCTTTTCTTTGCCAGTAAGATATTTAGCTGTAAGGCTTTCCGTAGATTTTTCGAGTTCTTCATGATTACCCTGGAAAACCACTTCGCCTCCAAGACGACCAGCAAGAGGTCCGATATCAATAACTTCATCGGCCGCCCTGATAATTTCTTCGTCATGTTCCACAACGAGAACTGAATTACCAAGTCGTTGTAATTGCCGGAGGACCCCTATTAACAATTGAGTATCGCGGGAATGTAACCCTATACTTGGTTCATCGAGTATATAAAGGGATCCAACAAGACTACTTCCTAGTGATGTTGCCAGATTTATGCGTTGCGATTCTCCACCCGATAGCGTTGATGATAAACGATTAAGTGTAAGATAGCCTAAACCCACGTTGTTCAGGAATTCGAGACGGTTAACAATTTCAATAAGTATTCGTGAAGCAATCTTTTGCTGATATTCGGAAACCTTAATAGCCTTAAAGAACTGGTAAAGTTCGTCTGCAGGCATTAACACGAGTTCCTGTACACTTTTCCCATCGATTTTAACATAGCCTGCGTCCTTACGTAAACGCGAACCTTTGCAATCGGGACAGGTGGTCTTTCCACTATAGCGGGCTATCATTACCCGATTCTGGATTTTATATCTTTTTTCTTCGAGATGAGTAAAAAAGTGGTTGATTCCCTCTACAGATTTCTTACCATTCCAAAGTAAATCACGCTGTTCGTCGGTTAATTCAAAATATGGCCGGTGAATTGGAAAGTCAAATTTGGCCGATTCCTTAATAAACAAATCCCGGTAATAGCTCATACTTTCGCCTTTCCAACAGGCCACGGCCTCTTGGTAAACCGACAAACTTTTGTCGGGGATAACCAAATCCTCATCTATGCCAATTATCTTGCCATATCCTTCGCATCGTTGACATGCTCCGTAAGGATTGTTAAAACTGAACATGTGCTCATTAGGTTCTTCAAATTTGATTCCGTCACGTTCAAACCGGTTCGAAAAAAGCCTTGTTTGAGATTTAGCATCATCAAGCACTCTTATTATGCACTCGCCATATCCTTCATTAAAAGCTGTCTGGGCAGAATCAGCATACCTGCTCAGTGAGTCGTCATCATCATGTTTCACTTGCACCCGGTCAATTACCAGATTGATTTGATGTTTCTCGGTAAAGGCTTTATTTTTCTTCAAAACCTCTTCCAATTTTTCAATGTTACCGTTAATTTCTATTCGATTTGTTCCCAAACTCAATAAATGCTCAAGAAAAGGGCGAAAAGTTTTGTCGAATGAACGCTTTAAGGGACAAAGAATTAACACTGATGTATCTTCGGGAAACGAAGTAATAAAATTGACAACATCCGTAACCGAGTCTTTTTTAACCTTTTCCCCTGAAACAGGAGAATACGTAACCCCTATACGGGCAAACAGCAACTTCATGTAATCGTAAATTTCAGTGGAAGTACCCACTGTGGAACGAGGATTACGTGTATTAACCTTCTGTTCAATAGCAATGGCAGGTGGAATTCCATCGATAAAATCAACGTCGGGCTTATTGATTCTACCTAAAAACTGGCGGGCATAGGCCGATAGGCTTTCAACATATCGCCTCTGTCCTTCTGCATAAACCGTATCAAAGGCTAATGACGATTTTCCTGATCCACTTAATCCTGTAATGACAATAAATTTATTTCGGGGAATGTATAAATCTATATTTTTCAGGTTATTAACTCTTGCTCCTCGTAAAACTATGAATCCCTTACTGGTTTTTGTTTCTAATGGCATGAAATAATCTTTGGTGTATAAACATTTAAATTTTTTTATTGAAAATACAAAGGTAATGTTTTGAGAAAAAAAAAATTTTGATTTACTTGCATTATTAAATTTTAATTAAAAAGGAGGACAGCTTATTGGTATAAATCTACCTATTTAACCAACACAAAGGAGGTAGTTTTGAATACTCAACAATTGTCTGACAATGAACTGATAAACATGTTCATTGACGGAAAATCTGAAGCTGTCGAAGTGCTAATTCACCGCTACAAAAACAGAGTCTTCACGTATATTTATTTTACAGTTAAAAACCAGCATCTTGCGGAAGACATTTTTCAAGATACTTTTGTAAAAGTAATTAAATCTCTACAGGAAGGAAAATATCAGGACAACGGAAGATTTGTTTCGTGGGTCATGCGTATTGCTCACAATCTGATCATCGACCATTACCGTCACGAAAAGCAACTCAACACTTTCAGCAACAATACTAACGAGATAGACCTGTTCAATTCACCCAAATATTCGGACGAAACTATCGAACAGGTTTTGGTTAGTAATCAGGTGCTGGATGATGTTCGAAAACTTGTTGACGAGTTGCCCGCCGATCAAAGGGAAATTATTCTGCTCCGACATTATGGTGGTTTAAGCTTTAAAGAAATTGCAGAACAAACCAATGTGTCAATTAATACTGCTTTGGGCAGAATGCGCTATGCATTAATTAACATGCGTAAACTCATCAAACAGTACGACATTAATCTTACCGTGAGTTAAAGATTTTTTTTTAAATCAGAACAATTTACCAGACAAAACTTCGTTTTGATATAAAATTTTAACGAAGCCTATGGGACAATGTTCTACACTCATTTATTTGATTAATAATCAACACTCTATTTCTGAAAGAATTGTTGATATCGGGCAATTTTGTACAGCGTTAGATGCTGATTTGCAAGAGGTTTTTGGAGGGATTGAATTTGAAGTCAATCCCAAAGTTGTTCAAAAAACCATTTCAAGAATAAAAGGAAATCTTTGACTCCCTTATGAGTCATAAAAAAAAGCTGCTTTTTTCCGAAGCAGCTTTTTTTATGTTTTAAAATCTTGATTATTTATTCAACCTGGTAACCAAACCCTCAAATTGTTTTTGCAATTCTACAGGTAACTTATTACCAAACCGCTTGTAATGTTCTTTAATAAGATCTGCTTCCTTCAGCCATTCACTCTTATCAACTTTTAACAGTTCTGGCATCTTTGCTGCCGTACCATTTAATCCAACAACGTCAATACTGTTTTGTTTAGGTACGAATCCAATTTCAGTTTCCGTAGCTTCACCCGTTCCTTCTGTACGTTCGAATATCCATTTTAATGCACGAATATTATCGCCGTAACCAGGCCATAAGAATTTACTGTTGCTGTCTTTTCTAAACCAGTTTACATTAAAAATTTTGGGAAGTTTAGCTTTATCAGGGGCACCTTCGCCAATTTTAATCCAATGGCCAAAATAATCACCCATATGATATCCGCAGAATGGTAACATCGCAAAAGGATCGCGACGAACGCCAGCTTGTAATCCAATTGCTGCTGCAGTAACCTCCGAACCAACTATGGAACCCATAAATACACCATGATTCCAATCAAATGACTGGTATACGAGAGGTAAAGTACCAGGACGACGTCCGCCAAAAAGGAATGCCGAAATGGGAACCCCTTTTGGATTTTCCCAGTCCTTATCGATTACCGGACATTGGCTTGCTGGTGCAGTAAAACGAGCGTTAGGGTGTGCTACGGGTTTAGCACAATCTCCCGCATATTTTTCATTCGTCCAGCAAATTGTTCCTTCAGGGCAATCGTGACCGATACCTTCCCACCAAACATCGCCATCGGGAGTTAAACCAGTATTTGTAAAAATAGAATTTGCTTTGCAAGAGAGCATAGCGTTTGGGTTAGTATCCATCGAAGTAAATGGAGCAACACCAAAGAAACCGGCTTCCGGATTGATAGCGTATAAACGACCATCATCCCCAAATTTCATCCATGCTATATCATCGCCAACGGTTTCCACTTTCCATCCGGGAATAGTTGGAATTAACATAGCAAGGTTGGTTTTTCCGCATGCACTTGGAAATGCAGCTGCAATATATTTTTTTACACCTTTTGGATTGGTAATCCCCATAATAAGCATGTGCTCTGCCATCCATCCTTGTTTCTGAGCCATGCTTGACGCAATACGCAAAGCAAAACACTTCTTGCCAAGCAATGCATTTCCACCATAACCACTACCGTACGACCATATTTCATTGGTTTCCGGAAAGTGTGAAATGTATTTCTTTTCAATGGGTGCACACGGCCATTTTACATCTTTCTGACCTGGCTGCAATGGCGCACCAACTGAATGAATACATGGCACAAAATCATCATTGCCAAGAACATCCAAAACAGCTTGCCCCATTCTGGTCATTATGCGCATGTTTACAACTACATATGGAGAGTCGGTAATTTCAATGCCAATGTGTGCAATTTTAGAGCCCAGCGGGCCCATACTGAAAGGAATAACATACATGGTACGACCTTTCATAGATCCCTTGAACATAGCAAGAAGAATTTCTTTCATTTCTTTTGGATCTTTCCAATTGTTGGTAGGACCAGCTTCTTCCTGTGTGTTGGAACAAATAAAAGTGCGATCTTCAACCCTGGCTACGTCGCTCGGATCACTTTGGAAATAGTAACTGTTCGGACGTTTCTTTTCATTTAACTTAACAGCCATACCACTGCTAACCATCAAGTCAAGCAGCTTTTGGTTTTCTTGTTCGGAACCATCGCACCAGTGAATAGATTCAGGTTGGCATATATCAGCCCATTCTTTTACCCATTGATTTAGTTTCACGTTTTTGGTCATAATCATACTTTTAATCAATCATTTTTATGCTGAAGAACATATTTTTCAAACATTGCAAATATAGAAATTCAAATTTAATTGTGAAACGAAAAACAGTATTTATTGTTATTTTTTTCACAGTGTTGATTCTCAATTTTATAAAAACAATGGATATAATTCATAATCTTTCAATTAAAACTATTGTAAAGATAAAAAAAATATAGCGTATTCTGGTATTCTAATACTTATTTATGGAAATTAATTCTTATGATATAGGTTATTGAGAATTGGGAATATCGGAAATAAAAAAACCTGACAAGGTTTTAACCTGCCAGGTTTTTTTATGATAACTCCCTTTGGGATGAAATTTAGCTTATTTTTTATCTTTTATAGCAGCTTGTGCAGCAGCCAAACGAGCAATAGGAACACGGAATGGAGAACAACTTACATAAGTTAAACCTGCTTTGTAACAGAATTCAACTGATGCAGGATCGCCACCTTGTTCACCGCAAATACCAACTTTAAGGTCTTTGCGTACACTACGTCCTTTGGTAACTGCCATTTCAATCAGCTGGCCAACACCTTCCTGATCAATTGTCTGGAAAGGATCTGAAGCTAATATCTTGTTATCAAGATATTCATTCATGAATCCACCGGTATCGTCGCGGCTGAAACCAAATGTCATCTGGGTCAAGTCATTTGTTCCAAATGAGAAGAATTCAGCTGTTTTAGCCATTTTGTTAGCCAATAAACAAGCGCGTGGAATTTCAATCATGGTACCATATTTATAGTCAATTGATTTAACACCCATTGCAGCACAAACTTCAGCATATACTTTGTCGGCTATTTTTTTGGTGAAATCAATTTCAGCAACTTCGCAGGTAACAGGAACCATAATTTCCGGATGAGGTTGTTTACCTTCTTTGATCAATTCAACGGAAGATTCGAAAATAGCCCGAATCTGCATCTCAGAAACTTCAGGATAAGTAATACCCAAACGAACACCGCGGTGACCCATCATCGGGTTACTTTCGTGTAATGCTTCACCACGTTTTGCAACTGCTTCAGCAGAAATGCCTAATGCTTTTGCCAACTCAGCTTGTTTGTCTTTGCTGACGGGAACAAATTCGTGCAAAGGCGGATCAAGTAAACGGAAGGTAACTGGGAGCTTATCCATCGCTAATAAAGTAGCTTTGATATCTTTCTTCACAAATGTTGATAATTCCTTCAAAGCTTTCACTCTTTCGTC
>CAYZNC010000105.1:0-17477 GCA_964478555.1 uncultured Bacteroidales bacterium
ATTGAGAATTTTATTGTTGAAATAATTCTTCAAAAACAGCAAAATTGCAGGAAAACCAAAGCCAAGAATAAATGCAATCATATAATTATGCTGTGTCTTGGGTGTAACCTGCTTATATTCCTGCACTGAAGCTGCATCAATAACTTCATTGTCAGAAGTATACGAAGCTTTGGCTATTTGGGTTTCGGAACGTTTCGTTAACAGATAAGTGTAGAGCGCATCATTAAGTTTGAATTTACGTTCAAAACTTATCAATTTACGTTGTTTCTCAGGTAACTGATTGCCTCTTCCTGAAATTTCTTCAATGCGGTGATCAACATCCTGCAACGACATTTTAGAGGTTTTAATCAGCGTGTTTATGTTTTGGAGAACAGATTCTTTTAAGTTTTTAATTCGCTGTTCATTGGCAGATAGCAGAGGGTTATCCCGTTTTGAATTAACGGTTATTTCGGCCCGCTCAATGTATAAATCGATTAAGCCGTTAATCATAGTATTGATAGTCTGATCCTGAATACCTAAAGATGACGGAACGATCAGATTTTTACCATCGTTATCTTCTTTTAAAAATTGCCGGAGATATTCGTAATATTTATTTTTAAGAACAATGTCTGCACGTTCGGTTTTTAAGGTTTCCAACTGAGTAAATACTTGTTGCGTCTGGAAACTGATATCCATAATGTGATTATCCGAACGGTAATCCTGTAGCGATTGTTCCGAGAAAAACAAGGAATCGCCCACTTCACTGAGTTGATTATTAATGAAGCGGATGGTATTTTCAGCGATTCTATATTTTTTTTCAAGGCCCCGTTCAAGATAGACCTGTGTGAAAGTATTTAAAAAGTCTACCAGCTTTAGTACATTATTTCCCAGAAGAGAGATATTCAAAACCGAAGATGATTTAACTGCAAAAATATTGAGATTTCTGAACTGCCCTATTAACGAATTATTGTCAAAAACGATGAAGTAATAATGTTTCCCAACATAGTTGTTTAAATTCGTACGACCATTTGGTGTAAGTGTGAAGCCCAGATTATTTTTACGGAAGGGCTGAAAAAAAGTACCAGTGGTGTTAATAATCAGATTCTTTTGTTGTGCTTTAATTTCTTGCGTTTTCAGATCTATAATGGGTACCTCTTCTTTTGACTGAACGTGCACCGCATATTTAGTGGGTGATAAAATATCAATAAATATGCGGGTAAATAAGGGAAAAACTAAGGTAGAATCGGGAATTAGAAAGAAGGGAGATTGTTTATATAATTCTGCGTCCGAAAATTTTCCGGTTTCGAAGTATGCCACATTAAAACTAAGCCGTTTGATAGTTTTGGAAACAAGAGAATATGATTTCAGGATTTCTATTTCATTGGGAAGCTTGTAGGAATTATTATACATGTCGAGACCAGAAGTAAACTTCTCATCTAACATTTTTTTTTCATCTTCAACTAATATGGAGGTTTGAACCTGGTATATAGGTGCAGAAAAATGATTAACAAGAAAAGCAAGACTGAGGGCACCTACAATGCTAATTAAAAACCACGGCCAGTAAACAACATATTTTGTAAGTAATTCACGGATATTAATATTCCCTTCTGGTCCTAAATCATGCAAATTATCCATTACTGAACCTTCAAAAAGATCATTACCGAAAGTGCGAATGATGCTACCGAAAATACCAAGCTATACGGAAATGTTGAAAATAAATAGGATTTGCCTTTCATCGGAGAAACATAAACAATATCATTAGGTTGCAGATAAAAATAATCAGATTCCAAAATATTTTTATCATTCAAATCCAGGTAAAAAATGTCAGAACCTTTTAGTGTTTGTCGCACCAGGGTAATTTTTTTATTATTACCGAATTCCTTTAGTCCACCCGCTAAAGCTATTGCCTGGATAACATTTATCTGATCTTTATCTATGGTGAAATTACCGGGACTATTTACCTCGCCAAGAATGGCTATTTGAAAATTCACCAATTTAACTACAACCGTAGTTTCATTGAAATAATCATTCAGGGCTTTTTGTATTTTTTTCTTTACCTCTTCAATGGTAAGACCTTTTATCATCATCTTATCAATTAAAGAAAAATTTATATATCCGTCTTCATCAACCATATAGCTGTTAAGATAAATATAAGTCGGATTCATTAATGTAGGAAGATCCGTTTGAAAAAACTTACTGGTTTTAGGGTCCAGACTGTAAATGCGGATATAAAGATGATCGCCCGACTGAATTTGATAGGTTGTCTTTTTCTTATTGACAAAATTATTTTTAACTGCTGTATTTTGATCCTGCAATAACATAACTTTCTTTTGAGAAAGGCAAGATGTAAATAAAATGCCGACGGTTAAAATTGCTATTATTAATGACCTTGTTTTCCAATGATGCATATTTTCACCATGTTGTTTTCCCCTGTCTTTCCGAATTTCTCCGGATTGAGGTAAATCGGATAGTTCTGAGACAAATGCATTATTCATAATATGTAGTTTTATGTTATATTATGGTACTCTGTTTTTCTCTTTATTGATATATTTAATTGCGTCTTGTAAATCGAGTTTGGTTTTTTCATAATAGGCTACCACGAAAGCTCCGGGTATGCCAGTACGTTTCATCAGATTTTTGGCTTTCCTGTAATTTTTTCCAACCAGTAAAGAATATTTATACCACCCTTCTTCCTTGATAACATCAATTGGTATGTTACTGTCGGAAATGTATATCAGGAACATCATAGATAGTGGTTTTCTGGAGGCTGCGATTTGCACGCGAAATGAAATTGAATCCGGATTCATGTTTGAAGCTACCTGTGCCCCTTGCATCCTTTTGTTAGCTGGTGTAGCTTTAATTCTTTTACTATGAAGATAAGCAATGACAAAAGCCCCGGGTATTCGTATCTGATCTCTTAATTTACGTGCCGGATAGAATCTGGTATATTCACCAATGGTATATTTGAACCAATTATCTTCAAACAATTCAGTGATATTCTCCGAACCGTTGTAAATATCATGTAAGGTTTGTTCGTCCAGCGCTAAGCGGCATGCTGCTATCTGAACACGATAAGTGAAAAGCCCTTTGGAAAGTTTTTTTACGTCCTTAAACCTAATGATTTTTTGGTTTGAAACAGCTGTTGGGCTTGAAACAGCTGCAGTTCCATCCACAATCTGTTCCCCTTTCCGGGCTTTTCCCTGATTTTCTTTATTTTTAATTTCCTGATTTTTATCGGATGTTACATCATCAGGAGTTGTGGTTCCTGCTTTTTGTGTGCCTTTTTGTTTTGCTTTATTTTCTGCTTTTTGTTTTTCTTTATCCTCTGCAGCCTGCCTTTTCTCCTTAGCAATTCTGTTATCTGCTATTAATTCTTTAGAAGCTTTAACGGTATCTACTATTATACCAACACCAGTTGTTTCCTCATTAACTGTTAATTTAGTGGAATCACCGGGTACTCTACCAAAGAGGTATTTGTACCAAGCATCACGTATTGCGTTAACATCCGAATAATTAATTTTATCAAAATTTATGATATAATCTTCAAAATTAGCGGGATATGTTTTTTTAATAAAATCATTAAATACATCTACCTGATCTTCATTAACCTGTATTAAAGTGTATAAACTCGAATCGTTTCCGGAAACATCTTCATCGCCTTTAGCAATGGATGGAACTTTGGTGGTTTCTTTTGCTTCAGGTTTGGTTTTTTCAGCTGTTTTTGCAACTTCTTTCGGTTCCGTTTTAGGCTTTATTGTAATTATTTTTGTGGTGTCTTTTTTCTCAGTTTTAGAGGGTGCTATTTTTACAGTTTCCTTCGATTCTGTTTTAGGCTTTGGTATAGGTGTCTTGGTAGTATCTTTTTTTTCAGCCTTGACACTCAACTCCTTCCTCACTTCAGTCCTGCGGGGTTTGGGAAGATTCAGTTCGGTAGAGGTTAGCCATTCGTTGTCATATTCTATAGGCCAGGTAAGATACGCATACAAGACCTTCTGCAACATTTCCAGCGATTTCTTTTCAAGATTTTTTGACTGTTCAATTAAGGTGGCCTGTTCTTCGAATTTATGTGTCTTGTCCGCTGAAAACCTAAATTCTTTTGCTTTTTTAAATAAATCCTGGGCTGAATTCTCTAACGTTTTTGCAAAATCTAATTTTTGCTTTTCACCCTTATAATGTTTCCAAAATTGTTTGATATTATCCGTATAAATTTCATAGCGTAAGGCATTCGCATCCCTGTAATATTCAGCCGACTCAGTTAATTTTTTGTGAACCATCTTCGTCGTCTTTTCGTTTTGTGAATTTTTATCTGAACTTAAAATCTGTTTTGCCTCTGCTTCTGTTGCAATGCTCTTACTATAGAGTTCTAATACTTTTTTAAGCTTTTTTTGGTCGGAAGCTTGTAATTTAGAATTTAGTTCCTCAGTTAGGGGCTGAGCAAATGCAGTATGGAAAGATTCCAATAAAAGAAAAAATAAAAAGACTTTTCTGAATGAAAAGTGTAAATAACCGGCCATACTAATCTAAATCTTCAAAAAGCCAATCTAAATATGGCTTCAGCGTTGTTACTGAAGTTACATAAATAAGATAGTGAGCTTTATATTAAAGTTAAGAAATAATAAAATTCAGTCAATGAAATTCAATCTTAACAATAAATTCAAATACCGTATTACTAAGTTACCCCTAACGTTTGATTTACAAATAGCATGGTGAGTGATATCGATTACCTACTTTGATGATTTAAATCACCTTTTGAAACATTTACGTAACAATCTTATTACTAATAACATGCGTAATTACTAAAGACAAGATTTCATATTCAGGCTGTAGGATGTAGGATGTTTTTTTTTTCCTAAAGTCCACAGTCTAATAGCCTACAGCCTATCTATTTAAATTCGGTTTTTAATTGTCCAATCCAGGATTTAATCCGTTCATCAATTTTATCTGCCTGATTTTCATAATCGATTGCCAATCCTAAAAATTTATTTCCTTTTACAGCACGGGATTTTTCAAAAATATAACCTTCGGTTGGGGTATATCCTATGATTTTGGCCCCTCTGCTCTGAAGTAATTCAGCCATAATACCGACGGCATCCAAAAAATTTTCAGCGTAATTAACCTGATCTCCAAGGCCATATAATGCAACATATTTGCCTTTCAAATTCATATCTTCGAGAGCAGGCCCAAATTCATCCCAATAATTGGGTAATTCGCCATCGAACCAGGTAGGTACTCCTAAAATCAAATTATCAAAGGAAAGAAATTGCTCTTCCGTAAGCATTTCGGCATTTACTTCATCCAAAGGTAAATCCTTCATTTCCTCAACAATACGCTTCGCTACCTGTAATGTTTTATGACTATTGAAACTGTAACATATTCCTATTTTATTCATACGTAAATATATTTTGGTTATTTGACCTCCCCGCCCCTCCTAAAAACAGGAGGGCTCTGGTATTAGATAGTATATACACAAACCTGATAACTATACTTTTTAAGGTTTGGGTTTGGGTTTAGCATCAATATTCCAACAGTTCTCGCGCTGCATTCAAAATTTTCTCTGTACTTGGCAATATAGCTGCTTCAAGTATCCTGTTAAAACCAACAGGCGTAAAAGCAGAGCCTACACGCTTTATTGGCGCATCGAGGTACTCGAATGCTTCGTTTGCGATAATAGCAGCTAATTCAGCACCAAAACCTGAAAAAACTTTGTCCTCATGAACGATCAGTACTTTTCCGGTTTTTTTAACGGACTTCAGGATCGCTTCTTTATCCAGTGGGATAAGCGAACGGATATCAATTACTTCGATATTAGTACCCTTCTCATCTTCAAGTGTTTTTGCTGCTTCCATACACATATAAGTCGTATTCCCATAGGTTATCATAGTCATATCAGTACCTTCACGCCGAATTCGAGCAACACCGAAAGGCACTTCAAAATCATCAGGAACCACAGCCATTGCCTGAACGGCATTATAAAGCGTTTTTGGTTCGAGGAAAAGTGTAAAGCCTTTAGAACGAAGACTAGTTCTTAAGAGTCCTGCAGCATCGTCGGCATATGAAGGATAAACAATGCGAACACCAGGCAAAGTGGACAATGCACCTTCAATAGTTTGCGAATGATAAAGACCTCCTCCGATGTAACCTCCAGAGGCGAGACGCACCGTAACATTAGGCGAAAACTTACCATTACTGCGCCAGTAATCGTGCGTAGATTCGACAAATTGCTCCATTGCCGGCCAAAAATAGTCAGCAAATTCGGCACCTTCAGCAACTATCCTGATCTTGTCACTGAAACGGCTCATACCGTTAGCAGTGCCTAAAATAAAATCTTCTGCAATTGGAGCATTAAACACACGTTCTATGCCAAACTCTTGCTGCATACCCTTGGTTACATTAAACACTCCTCCTTTTTCTTTATTGGCAATGTCCTGACCCCATATATAAGTATCTGGATTATTGCGGAATTCTGCTTTTAAGGTTTCGTTGATGGCTTCGATCATTTTAACCGGTTCTCCTTGTTGATTATGAAGTCCGGTGGGGTATTTCACGGAAACGTATGGCTCAGGCATTACAAAATCGAAAATAGATTTAGGATCGGGATCAGCAGCAGCTATAACCTTTTTATGTGCCGCCTTCACTTCTTGTTTCACCTGCTCTTCAATTTCATGGATCTCCTCTTCTGAAATACGGTTATAACGCAACAACATTCTCCGGTATTTCGCTAAGGGATCATATTCAGATACATAATTAAGCTCATAATCATCGCGATAAAGCTCATGTCTGTCGGAATTGGAATGAGAATGAATGCGAACACAATTAGCCTGAATAATCGCTGGTTTTTGATTTTCAATCACCCAGGTTTTGGCTTCCATCATCGTATTCATTGAATCAAAAACATCCTTACCATTACAATAAAAGATTCTTAAGTGCTTCAAACCTGAAAAATTATCGGCTACCTTTCTATTTGCCGTTTGATCTTTTTTAGGTACCGAAATTCCATACCCGTTATCCTGAAAAACAAAAATGACGGGCAATTCTTCTTTGGACGCGCCGTTTATTGCTTCATATACATAACCTTCGGAAGCGGCCGATTCTCCAGTAGAACTTATGGAAACTCCACGATGTTTATATTTTTTCATTCCCCTGCCCACCCCTACTGCATGCAAGGTATGGTTACCGGTCGCTGACGATACGCTATGTATGTTCCATTCAGGTTTTGCAAAGTGATTGGACATGTGACGACCGCCTCCTGCAACATCGTTTGCTTTGGAAAGGCCGTTGAGCATGATTTCCTCAGCAGTTAAACCCGAAGAAATGGCCGTGAGCATGTCACGATAATAAGGAAATAAATGATCCGTGTTACGATCAAAGATCTGCCCTATCGCTAATTGAATACCATCATGCCCGGCATAGGGAGCATGATAAGACCATCCGAGGGCCTGTCTCAAATAATTGGGAGCTCTGTCGTCAATTACACGACCCAGCACCATAAGATATAACCATTTACGTAATGTTTCCTTGTCTGTTTTTTTTATACTATATAATCTATCGTTGTACATTATTAATCATTTAAAATTGACATTGTATTGTAAAATTTCAAATTTAACCCCAAATTTCAACCATGATATGGAGATCTTGTTAAGTCTGATCAGGCTTCCGTGCAAAATATTGAGATTATAAAGTTCTGTTGATATCAAATTGCTCCAAGTAATCAGCAACTTTGCGAAGGAAGATACCTCCCAAGGCTCCGTCAATAATCCGGTGATCATAGGTCAACCCCAGAAACATCTTATGTCTGATGGCAATTACATCCCCTGTTGGTGTTTCGATCACTGCAGGCTTTTTCTCAATATTTCCGGTCGAAAGAATGGCTGCCTGTGGTTGATTGATTATGGGTGTTCCAAAGGCATTGCGGAACGTACCAAAGTTCGTAAGGGTAAAAGTTCCACCCTGAACATCGTCGGGGTTAAGCTTACTGTTGCGGGCTGCCTCGGCCACCCTGAATAACTCACTTGCAAGACCCTGCAGATTCAAACGATCGGCATTTTGAATTACCGGCACGATCAAATTTCCAGTGGGTAAAGCAACTGCAACCCCCAAATTGATCTTTTTATGCAGAATGATATTATAGCCGTCTACCGATGCGTTAATCATCGGATATTCTTTTAATGCCTTGGCAATGACTTCAAGAAAAACGGAGGTATAAGTAAGCGGTATCTTTTCCCGTTTCTGAAATTCTTCTTTAACTTTATTTCTCCAAAGAACCAGGTTAGTGACATCTGCTTCGACGAAACTACTAACATGAGGCGATGTACTCACCGACATTATCATATGATCGGCAATCAAACGACGCATACGGTCCATGGCTACAATTTCGTCATCGGCTCCTATGGAAACAGATACTTTCGTCTTTGGTGGTGTTTCGGAAGCAGGTACAGAAGGAGGTCCTTTTACCCCCGCTTTCTTTTTGTTTTCGAGATACTGAATTAAATCTTCCTTACGCAATCGTCCATTCTGCCCTGTACCGGTAATAGTATCCAACTCACTAACAGGTATATTCTCTTGTTTAGCAATAGTTTTTACTAAGGGTGAATAGAAACGGCCTGATTTGGATTCGATCTGTGCTTCTTGAGCTTTGGGTGGTGGAGTTTCTGCCGGTTCCGGTTGTTTTTCAATAATGGGTTCCTTTTCGGTTGCTTCGGCGGTTACTTCTCCATCTAATGAAATTAAGGCAATTACTTTTCCTACGGGTACAATATCTCCTTCCTTATAGAAAATCTTTGTGATCTTACCAGCCACAGGGGAAGGTATTTCTGAATCAACCTTATCAGTTGCTATTTCAAGTAATGTGTCGTCTTCTTCTACGTTATCACCTTCTTTTTTAAACCATTTGGTAATGGTTGCCTCTGTTATACTCTCGCCTAATTTAGGCATTACTACTTCAAATTGTGACATAAAAAAACCATTTATGTTCTATAACTATAAACCTCTGGATTTGTTCAACGTTAAAAACAAAAAATTAAAAATAATCCTGGGACACCCCTTATAATGAAGATTACCAGCAGATTTAACGTCACCTGAAAGTGCTTATAAATGATTATGAATTGAATTTGGAATTTTACCCTAACGATTAGCCAATTTTTTTAGGTATAACGGAATTTTAACCCGTTTACCATTAAGATATGCGGCTATAAAAATTCCATTTACATTGGTTTTGTCCCTGAGACTGAGGGCTTCGTCAAATGAAGAAAATGCACCGATGCTGTACTTAAACCAATTATCTTCAAATATTTCCGCAACTTTTTCGTGGCCTGGGTAAAAACTTTTCAGCTCTTCCTTACTTAATTTAACCCGGCAGGCGGCGATTTGGACTTTAAATAAAAATCCTTGATTATCTCTGACTGGGGTAATAACTTGCTTGGGTTTTGCTTTTGCGGATGGGATAGTATCTTTTTTGCTTAAACGTGTCTGGTAATTTTCAGCCAAGGGTTTTCTTTTAGCTGTTTCATTGGATTGTGTATTCACTGTTGAAACAGGTTTTTCTGGTGGTGGTACAAGTACCGTTTTGTTTTCAGGATTGCCTCCATTTACCGGTGATTTATTTACCGGATTTTGCGTTTGGCTTTTAACAGAAGCGACTACAGTGCTATTTTCTGTATTTTTTGGGTCAATATCCTTGGTTGGTTTATTAACGGCATTATTAGCCGTTGGCTTTTGATTTTTATCAGAAGCAGTTGCGGTTGGTGTACTTGTAACTATTTTTGTATCTGACTTGGCGTTTAACGGCTGATTCGTCCCTATAGTCTTGTTAAGATTAGGACTCGTTAACGATTTAAGAAGTAGCGTTAGGGTATCCTGAGCAACACTCCCGCTAAATAAATATTTATGCCATTCTTTGTGCAATGAATCGATAACATCTTCATAGAGGCCTTGAAAATCTATAAGATAAGTTTGCATTTTGTCAGGATGTTTTTCTTTCAAAAACTCGTTAAATTTATCTACCTGATTTTCTGAAATGTGCAATAAACTATAGATATCTGAAGCTTTATGAAGCGTATCTTTTTTGGCAGGTACTATTTTTAAAGGGCTGGTATTTTCCACAAAGTTTTTGGGAACATTATTATCATTCGAATTCAACCAGGCCATATTAGGTTTCTCGGGCCAGTTTATATAGATTAAAAGAACCTTTTCAAGTCTGAATAGAGCCGTTTTTTCAATTACTTCGGCGTGGGTAACCAAAGGAATAGTGATATCCACATAAGGTTCATTTTCTGCCTTTGCCCGCAAATTATCGGCTATTACCAATGAATCATAAGCGGCGGTCTGAATTTTTAGTACCCCTTCGAGCGGGCGCCTGTCACCGCTATACTTCTCCCAAAAGCCCTTGATGTATTTTTGAACCACCTCATAAATCAATCCGTTGGCTGTTTTAAAACAAAAGGAAGCTTTAATGCGATTTGTATAAAAATTATCGAGTTTTTTTTGGTCTTCTTTAGAAAGGTTGGGGTCGGAAAGTTTAATATTGTCGGGTAGTTTACCTTCATTGCTGAGTAGGGCGTTTCCTTTGTCGTTAAAAGATTCAGCTTTCATTATCTTATACTGCTCAGTTTTGGGGAGCTTTATCTTTATCTCGTCCGAAACCTTCTGGCACAATACGCCATTACCCCTACCTATGGGCAGGAACAAAACAAACACTAAACCAATGAAATACAAAAAAATTTTCACTTATTGATATTTCTTCATTCAAAGCTACAAAATATGTTACAAATTTCTATGATTATTTTCAAATTACTGATGGCTGAAAACAACTGAATGAAAGAAATTTTGATTTTTGCTGTTTTCGTTTTTCGATATTTCGTTTAAACCCTGCCAGAGTATGTTACAGCCATTTGTAATAAGCTAAATTGTTTACTTCCAGGTATAAAAAAAAATCCGGAATTACTCCCGGATTTTTTTGTAAATTTCTTCTCCCGACTTGTGAGGAAATGTGGGTAATTACCATTTTTTTTATCAGCAAAAAAGATCAGATTATGCTAATCCTGGCTTTCCATCTGGTGGATCAGGCATGTTAAAATAGTACATATTTTTCATAGTTTTAAGGTGTTTATTTGTGTTCAAAGTTACAAAAGCATGGTATTAAAAACCAAAGTGAAAAGGATATTTGTTAAATTTGTTAAAGAAAAACTATGAATCCCTTTTTCGATCAGATATATGTCTGTTTTTAAACTATTTATAAGGATTGTCTTATAGTCACAGGAAATTTCAGTATGCGATTTATTGTTATTAGTATTTTGTTAGTTTTAATTTCATTACAGACTTCCTCAAAGTCTGATAGAGCTAACTATGACTATGAGCAATATTTAAGATTATCCGAAAGATATTTTGACCTGCAGAATTTCGATTCGTGCTTGCACTATAATTACATATTAGTTCATTATTATACCCTAAGCAAGGATACAGTTGGAATTGTAAGAACATGGTATTATATCGGAACTATCAATCTTCTTCAAAAAAAAATTACACATGCACAGGCAGCTCAGATAATTGCCAATCGTTATATGGTAGGAAATAACAGTATTTATGATGCTTTCAAAACTGTTTATTGCAACATTTTCAATATTAAAAACAATAAAAATCACTTGCCAATACCGCTAAAGCTGTCGGATTTTGGGTCAATTCATTTACACAACCTTTCCTATCTGCCCCAATTATATAAGGCTGCTCATGATTGTCAGGTTCATCAATTTTCGCAATTAGCTTCGGATTTGAAACAACTTATTTCTAATATGAAGGTCAAGGCAGATACAAACTGGTATGGTTATGCAAAAGCAAATATGCTAATGGCTGAATATTTTTACTATATCGATAATTACATGACTTGTTTTACGTTTTATGAAACAGCCCTCCGCATATATGAAAAAAACAACATATCCTCTGCTGACTATATTAAAACTTGCGAGCACTATTTATACTCATTACTGGCGACAGGACAGATTGAAAAACGTAATTCCTTTTTACAAAAAATTGAACAAGGTAATTTAATTAATAGAAACCGAGCTGGATATTACCTTATCAAAGGAGAAGTGAGTCGATTTGGCTCAAAAACAGACGCCATAGATGTATTTGTTCTAGCATATTATAGTACAGGAGATGATCCTGCATTAAAAAACGATTTGATTAAAAGATTAATAAGTAACTATGTCTTTACGAATCAGAATAGCAAGGCTAAATTATGGTTGGAAAAATTAGATACCAGTGATTTAGATGTTTTTGATAGGGTTTGGATGGCTTTCAATTGTGTAAAGTTAGAAAATATAGCCATGGGAAAAGCGCTAATAAAGAACATAGAAAACGATAAAATATTATATACAAGTGAGATATATTGTTTACTGGGTAAATTTTATGCTGAGTTAAAAAATTTTGAAAGAGCTGAAAAGTATTATCAATTATATAAAGTTTGCTTTTTAAAGACGTATCAGGATAATAATTTTCATAATATGACAGTTTTCAGTGATCTTGGATATTTTTACTGGTATGGAAAAGCAGACTATAAAAAATCGCTTGAATACTATCATAAAGCCGTATTTGAACTTGTGCATACTCATGCGCCTGATAATTATTACCAAATGCCTGATATCGACAAATCATTTAGTGATTTAGAACTGGCCAGAGAATTAGGAAATAAAAGCGAGTGCTTTTACGAAGTTTCACGCTTACGTAAAACAAAAGTTGAAACCATCCGGGACTTAAAAGCAAGCCTGGATAATTTGGAACTAAGTATGATTGTTGCCCACAGGTATAAAATGAGCCTAAATCGCGACGAACAACGGTACCAATATGCCGATGGCATTCAGCACCGTTATGCATATATCGTTAATGTTTGTCTTGAATTATACAAGCAAACCGGCGACTCAAATTATACAAGCAAAGCATTCGAATACTCGGAAAAAAGCAAATCATCCATGCTTTTATCTACCATGCGAGGTTTGAAAGCCCAAAACATGCAATTATTACCTGTTCATCTAAAAAATGCTGAAAACCAAATATGGGCATCAACCGAACTGGTATCCCAATATCTTTCGGAATTATACAATGCACCTAATGCGAATCGTGCTAAAATTGACAAATATAATGCCGACCTAATTATATTGCGGCATCAGCAAGACAGTCTTCTTAAGATATTCAAACAAAAATATCCTGCTTATTATAATATCCGCTATAATGCTAGTGTAATTACTGTCGATTCGCTTCAAAAACTCCTTAAACCCAACGAGGCTGCCTTGGAATACACTTTAAGCAGCCATAACCTGGTTATTTACCTCATTACCCGTAACGAATTTAAAGTGTTTACCGATACGGTCGGTCCAGGCTTTTTTTCAGATATAGAAGCATATCGGAAACAATTATCGGACTATACCTTTGAATATCGCGACTCTATTATACGAAATTATGCCGTTCTGGCGAACCGGCTTTATAATCACCTGATAAAACCTGCAGAGCACGCTATAAAAGGTAAAAAACTTTTGATTATTCCTGATGATGTGTTAACTCAGATTCCATTCGAAACCCTGGTTACAGCCCCAGTGCCGGAAAAGGTTCAGGCCAGCTTCAAAACGATGTCTTATCTGGTTAAAGAGCATGTCGTTTATTATAACTATTCCGGAACCTTATATGCCATGAACCATAGCACACATGTCTATCCTCATGCAAGATTACTGGCTGTTGCACCCGAATATGAAAATAAAACTTTTCATCAACATCTTGCCCGTGATACTTTTCGCAGCGACTCAACCGCTTTATTACCTATTCCCTGGGCTGTGGATGAAGTTAAAGGAGTACATGAATTGTTCGGAGGCAAAATTTTATCAAAAGGAAGTGCTACGAAAGCGCATTTCACAGCAATTGCGGGAAACTATGACATGCTGCATCTAGCTGCACATGGCCTCGTAAATAATAATTATCCGATGTTCTCAAAGCTTGTTTTTACCGGAGGTAAGGATTCCGTTAACAACGCATACCTAAATACATATGAAATATATAATATGCACATCAATGCACCATTGGTTGTTTTGAGTGCCTGTAATACAGGATCAGGACAATTGCATAAGGGCGAAGGTATTATCAGTCTTGCTCGTGGATTCTTTACAGCAGGCGCTAAAAGCATTGTTATGACTTTGTGGGCTGTATCAGATAAGACCAGTTCACAGATCGTCAAAAACTTTTACGTTAATCTGGCCTCTAACCGGAACATTGGCGATGCCATGCAAAAGTCCAAAATACAGTATCTGGAACAAACAGATGAAGAAGGTGCTCACCCTTATTTCTGGTCGGGATATATTGTCCTTGGTAACGCAGGCAACTCGTTTGAGCCAATTCCACCGAAACATTATTACTTTTTGTGGGGGTTGGGAGGTTTTATCATTTTCATGTTATGGGTAATGAGAAAAAAAATAGGGATAAGATTTTCAACTTTTTGGGAATATAGAAAGTTTTAGTGAAGTAACCGTGAACTGCGTGCTATCTTTGAGGTTGTAACTTAATCCGGGTTTAAGTGCATTTGATTTTGCGTAATTTGACCACCCTTGGGAGGCTGTCTAAAAAGGCGCTTTCACTTTATTTACCCCTAAATCCCCTGAAGGGGACTTCCTTACTCTCAAGAAGTTGCGAAAGCTCCCTTTAAGGAGTTGGGTGCTAATTCAGGACTTTTTGGACAGCCTCATTCCAACTCATATAACTATCTACTTATGCGTCATTTCAAACCTGACAGGTCTATTTATACATATACCTACCAAAAAGAAAACGGCGAAGCGTGGAACTTCACCGATTCTGAAAAGAGAAAAGAAAAGATAGAAAGGAAATTATCTTATTGGATTTTTTTCAGTAAATCCTGGGCTTTCGTTTTATAATTATTGTTGTTATTAACAAGCATATTTAAAATATCCGCAGCCTGTTTGGTTTGTCCGGTTTCGAGATAACATAAGGCAAGATACCACCTGGAATGATTAACATATGCGATATCATTTTTACTGATCACATAGGAAAGATTTTGTATAGCGTACTTATAATTATGTGTCTCCATGCATGAAACTCCGGTGAAAAAGTGCGCAGCTGTATTTGAAGCATCTGTGGAGAGAATTTTCCCAAATAAACCAATTGCTGCTTTATATTCGCCCAGGTCATACATTTGTACTGCATTTATCATGGGATTGACTTTGCCGGCACGATTTCCCGCCATATCACCCTTGTATTGCTGATAATAAGTTGCAAAAATCCTATCATTAGCGGAGCGCGAGAAATTAAAAATAAGGGTGGTAACCACTAACAGCAGGGTAACTACAGCAGCAGCCATGTGTCTCCAACTCACTCTGGGTTGTTTTTCTTTTGCGACTACATAGGTCACTCCTATAACTTCATTATATAATTCCTGTGTATCTTTTAGTTTATCCACCAATTCAAAAAGCTGATCGTCAGCAACAGTATCATCTATCTCCTCCATAAGATTTTTTAATTTACTTAAGGATTGTACTGACATAATTTCCTGCTCAAATGAACGCTTTTCACTGATGGTCATTTCTCCCTCGAGATACTTGATCATTTTTTGTAAGTCGCTGTCTCTCATAATAATAACGGTATCGGTATATTTCACAAAAACTTTTTAATCTATCAGGCCTGTTACGCATTTATACCCTTGGAAGGCAAAAAGTAACCCATTACTTCGTATGTTGTAAAACATAAATGTTAGGATAGTACTTGGTACTTAGTACTGAGTACTCAGTATAAAGACATTCATTCGTTTACATAAAATATTTACTTGGTACTTAGTACTTACTTAGTACTCAGTACTTCTTACTTACAACTTCATTTATACTCATATACGAGTGCTTCACCTTTTAAAATCATAGTGCCATTCATAGCTAACGCATCCAGCACATCTTCACCCGGAAAGATATGGATAGGTGCAATGAACTGAACTCTTTCGCTTATTAAATTCGTAAACCATTTGTTATTTGCCAATATACCTGTAATTAAGATGGCATCTATCTTTTCAGTAAATACCGGCCCCATCGATCCTATATATTTGGCTACCTGATAAGCCATCGCTTCGAATATTTTCAATATTTCGCTGTTCTTCTGTTGTTCAGCCTTTTCAATTTCATAATAACTGCTTGTACCCAAATAAGCAAATAAACCTCCTTCATTACGAATCTTTTTTAAAAGTTCTGTTTGTGTATATTTCCCCGAATAACATAATTGAATCAGGTCAACCATTGGGATGGAGCCCGCCCGCTCCAATGCAAACGGTCCCTCACCGTCAAAGCATTGATTAACATCCACTACCCTGCCCTTTTTATGAGCGCCAATAGATATTCCGTCACCCAGGTGAGCTATTATCAGATTGAGATCGTTATATGACTTTCGAATTGCCCGGGCATATTTTCGTGCCACATATTTATGGTTCAGAGCATGAAAAATTGAATGCCGCTTTATGTTTGGAAGACCTGTATATCTGGCTATTTCATCAAGTTCATCAACCACCGCGGGATCTGCTATATATGCTTTGGCGCCGGGAATCTTAGCAGCTATGTAATCAGCCATCAGACCACCAATGTTTACGGAATGGGGACCTACAGGACTATTATGCAAATCTCGCTTCATGGCTTCATTTACCTCGTAAACACCTGAAGCTATTGGCTTAAGTAATCCTCCCCGTGCCATAATAATATCGATATCCTCAAGTAGAATATCCGCTTTACGAAGTTCATAAATAACAGCATCAGACCTGTATTCAAACTGATCCGTTTTTGTTGTAAAAGAATCTAACTCATCTTTCTGATGTTGAACGGATTTAAGAAATACCAGATTTTCCTGTTGATACAAACCTATCTTGGTCGCTAAAAATTCTGGTTTTAAAGACAGCACACAAGCATTTTCACTCATAAACCAATTTATTTGATGGTGTTAATTAAAAATAGTACTGATGTGGAGAACAATCTTTCTTCATCTTTTCAAATTTCCTGCATTATTAAAAATCTAACGCACATAAAAGTTTTTTTGTTTCTGAAAATTCCGTAATTATTTCATTCACCACCTCAGAAACAGATTGAATACGATCAATCATAGCCGACACTTGGCCAATTTCCAGTTCCCCATCATTCACATTACCTTCAAAAATACCTAGTTTGGAGCGCCCCCGGCCCAGCAACTTTTGTAATTCCTCTATTCCAGTGCCTCTACTCTCAGCTTCCTGCACTTGTGTAAAAAAATTATTTTTAATCATCCGCACAGGTGTTAATTGCTTTAAAGTAAGCATGGTATCGCCCTCCTTGGCATCTACAACCCTTTGCTTAAAGTGGTGATGGGCTGATGATTCGTTTGTGGCAGCAAACCTCGATCCTATCTGAACTCCTTCTGCACCAAGTGCAAATGCAGCCGCCATGGACCTGCCGGATCCAATGCCCCCAGCGGCCCTACCTGTTGTTCACCAATCCCGTGGCCTTTGA
>CAYZNC010000106.1:0-17113 GCA_964478555.1 uncultured Bacteroidales bacterium
TCAACTTTGTTTGTTTCGGGACAACAGCTAGCGTAGTTTCCGGATTTGCTTTTGTGATTGGTTTTTTTGTGACTTCTACAGGTTTTTTTGTATTCAGAGCGACATCAATTGGTTTAGCTACCTGCGCGGAGCTGTTAACAATCTGGTTACTTGCTACAGCTGGTAAGGACTGAATTAGGTTCTTTACAATTTCGGGAGTAACATTGGCAAGATTTACATCCCTTTCAATAATCATTATAGTTTGAGTCTTATCGTCGAGGATGTAGGAAAATGTACCTAATATTTCAGGGTTTGTGGTTCCCTGAGCAGGAATCAGTTTGTAACTTATCGTAAAATACGGATCTGCGGGCAAATTCATCCAAAGGAATTTCGCCTTGTTATCTTTAAAAGTAAAAATTCCATCCTTGTTATCGAGAGACATTGCAGTAAAACCAGTTGGCACAGTTTCTTCAATTTTTGCAAATTTTTTCAAACTTTCTTTATTCACCAAAAGGGTAACGATGTAGTTCTTATTTGAAGCGGACCAATTAGGCTTCTGGCGGATACACACCACTGTACCTGTAGCTGGGCCTTGCGAAGCATTCATCCTTCCATATTCTCTGATGTCAACTATAAGATTAGGATCAATGGTTGTAGATGGATTAATGGTTACTGATTTAGGTAAAATATCGATTGTTTTTCGCTCATTATTATCGATATAAGAGAACTTTCCATTCAGGTCGAAGATTCCTTTTAACCGCTCGTCACAATGTATATTAAAAGAAAAAGAAAGTGTTCCTTCCGGAGGTAAACGTAACCAGATAAGTCTTACTTTTTGATCTTTAAAACTGAAATCGGCATTGGCAGACGACATGTTTGTTGCTGTAATTCCGGCAGGTAGTTCCATTTGGAACCTCGAAAATCCATTCAGGTCACCTTTGTTAATGGTTACCTGGACCATAATATCTTTCCCCGCATCTATTTGGCCCGACGCTTCAACGTTTACTGATACATCTCCGCCAAAGAATACGTTTATTAACAATATTCCTAACAAATGAAATATAACAATACCAAAACGAATCATAGACCAAAAGTTATATTGTTAAATTGAATGCAATGAGCAAATTTATAAAATATGGCAACATGATCCTTCAAAAACTTACTCAAAGATAACAGCATTGTTGATAATTACAAGTTTTGTTCATAAGAAATCTACGATGAAAACCAATAAAAGATTCCTTTTTCTGCATTTATTTTCTGATTACCAAATTATTTGTATTCGAAAATTTATCCGTTTTATGTGTAAAATACTATAAAACAATATTTTATATGGTATACGGGGGCCATTTTAAAAATTGGGACTCAGTAGATATTTCGAATAGAATTGATTTATAATTTCCACTGCTTCATCAGCTTCGTCTACAACCGAAAAAAGTTCGAGATCGTCTTTCTTAATATTCTGGTTTTCTTCGAGCATCACTTTAATGATCCAGTCAACTACGCCTTTCCAGTATTCTTTGCCAACCAGAACAATGGGGAATCGACCTATTTTTTCGGTTTGAATTAGGGTAAGGGCCTCAAATAGTTCATCGAAAGTGCCAAAGCCACCGGGTAACACAACAAAACCCTGGGAGTATTTCATAAACATTGTTTTACGAACAAAGAAATAATCGAAGGTTAATAGTTTATCATTATCAATAAACATATTATGTTGCTGTTCGAACGGAAGATGAATATTCATTCCTACAGAACGGCCTTTTCCTCTTGTTGCGCCGAGATTTGCAGCTTCCATGATGCCTGGGCCGCCGCCTGTTATAATTCCATAGCCGAATTGAGTTAGCTTAAATCCTATTTCTTCTGCCAGTTTATAATATTTTGTACCAGGTTCGGTACGTGCTGATCCAAAAATGGAAACACAAGGTCCTATTCGTGACATTTTTTCGTAGCCTTCAACAAATTCGGCCATAATTTTAAATATACGCCATGAGTCTTCCGATTTTATTTCAGCCCAATCTTTCTCCTGAAATGCGTTTCTAATTTTTTCTTCACTTGTGGACATGTTACAATTGATTCATTAATAATTAAATTATGTAAAAAACTAAACTTATAAAAAAAGTTTGAAATATAAAGTTAATAGTATTTGGAATTCTGCCAAATACTACAATCAAATTAAATTAGGTAACGAAAACTTTTATGGTAATTCCTTTTTCAAAAATTGAGCCGTATAGCTAACTTTATTTTTTGCAATTACTTCCGGTGTTCCTACACATAAAATTTCGCCGCCGGCAGCACCTCCTTCTTTCCCAATATCTATAATATAATCAGCAACTTTGATTACATCGAGGTTATGTTCTATTACAATAACCGTGTTTCCCCTTCCCACCAGCCGGTTCAGTACTTCAAGCAATACCCTCACATCTTCAAAATGCAAACCTGTTGTTGGTTCGTCGAGGACATATACGGTTTTGCCTGTATCTCGCTTGGAAAGTTCCGCCGCTAATTTGACCCGTTGTGATTCACCACCGGATAGGGTGGTGGAAGGTTGTCCCAGCTTAATGTAACCTAATCCAACGTCCTGTAATGTAACCAGGCGGTTTAAGATAGAAGGCATATGCTCAAAAAATTCAACGGCCTGATTTATGGTCATATCCAGCACATCGCTGATAGATTTTCCTCTGTATTTTACTTCAAGCGTTTCGCGATTGTATCGTCTGCCATTACATTCGGGGCACAATACAAACACATCGGGCAGGAAATTCATTTCAATCGTCTGGACTCCGGCACCTGTACAGGTTTCACAGCGCCCGCCTTTGACGTTAAATGAAAATCTGCCTGGCTGATAAGCCCTGATCTTAGATTCAGGAGTCATGGCAAATAAATTTCGTATATCGCTGAAAACGCCTGTATATGTTGCAGGATTCGACCGAGGTGTGCGTCCTATCGGCGATTGATCTACCTGAATTACCTTATCAATAAATTCCAAACCTTCTATAGATTCGTAGGGAAGAGGATCCAAAACAGAATTATAAAAATGTTTGCTCAGAATTGGCTGTAATGTTTCGTTGATTAATGTCGATTTGCCGCTCCCGGATACGCCGGTAACGCATATGAACATACCCAGCGGAAACTTAACGGTCACTTTTTTCAGGTTGTTACCACTGGCACCCTTCAGTACCAAAAATTTGCCTGTGCCTTTGCGACGTTCTTCGGGAATTGCAATGGTTTTATGGTGGTTTAGGTATTGAGCCGTAAGAGACCCTGAGCTTAAAATATCGCTGGGTGTGCCCTGAGCCACAACTTTACCACCCATGCGGCCTGCCAATGGGCCTATGTCGACAATGTGATCGGCTGAAATTATCATATCCCGGTCGTGCTCAACTACAATTACGGAATTACCTGCATCGCGAAGTTTTTTTAACGATTCGATGAGACGGTGATTATCACGTTGATGCAGACCGATGCTGGGTTCATCTAAAATATATAATACATTTACAAGTTGAGACCCTATTTGGGTAGCTAATCTTATGCGTTGACTTTCGCCCCCGGAAAGGCTTACGGCGCTGAGGTTTAGTGAAAGATAATCGAGACCAACATCAAGCATGAAGCCCAATCTTGTATTGATTTCTTTAATGATTTCATGAGCTACCGCTTTTTGCCTGTCGCTAAGTTCGTTTTCAACCTTCTCGAACCAGTCTTTAAGGCTTTTTATATCCATGGCTGTAAGTTCCGCTATGTTTTTACCATTCACACGAAACTGCAACGATTCCATTTTTAAACGTGCCCCTTTACATTCGGGACAGGTGACGTGCCTGATAAACTGATTAGCCCAGCTCTGCGCTTTTTTAGAAGTGCTCTCGTTTTGATGCATGGTAATATAACTGACAATGCCATCAAAATTCAGGAAATAGTTCGACGTTGTTCCAAATGGAGTATGAAGTAGTTTGAACGATTCATCCGAACCATAAAGGATAGTATTGATGGCTTCCTCCGGAACATCTTCGATTGGTGTGTTGAGATCTACTCCATACTTGTGTAAAATGGCTTCTACCTGCATGAAGATTAGGGTACTCTTAAACGTTCCAAGCGGTTCTATCCCACCTTTTTTAATACTTAATTTAGGGTTTGGGAATATTTTATCCAGGTCAATTTCGGCAATTTCGCCCAGACCGCTGCATTTCGGGCATGCTCCCTGCGGGGAATTGAACGAAAAAGAATGGGGTGCAGGTTCGTTGTAAGAAATGCCGGATGTTGGACACATTAATTGCCGGGAATAAAAATGAGAATTCTGCGTATTTTTATCCAGGATCAGAATAACACCTTTACCATGTTGCATGGCAACATGAACCGATTCTTTCAGGCGTTTCAACTGATCCTCATTAATCGTTAATTTATCCACTACCATTTCAATATAGTGTGTCTTATAGCGGTCTACTTTCAATCCGTATACGATTTCACGGATTTCACCATCGATGCGAACATTTAAAAAGCCTTTTTTTCGTATCTGCTCGAAAAGTTCTTTGTAATGACCTTTCCGGCCTTTAATTAAAGGAGCAAGAATATATATCTGGGCATCCTTAAAAGTTTCAAAGATTAATTTAATAATTTGTTCTTCGGTATATTTTACCATCTTCTCCCCGGTAACATACGAAAAGGCTTCTGATGCCCTTGCAAAAAGTAACCGTAAGAAATCATATACCTCGGTAATAGTACCAACGGTGCTTCGGGGATTACGATTTGTGGTTTTTTGTTCAATGGAGATGACGGGACTCAGACCTGTGATTTGATCCACATCAGGACGTTCAAGTCCACCAAGAAACTGTCGTGCATAAGCCGACATGGTTTCCATATACCTCCGTTGCCCTTCCGCATAAATAGTATCGAAGGCCAGCGACGATTTGCCACTTCCGCTCAGACCGGTGATAACGGTTAATTTGTTCCTCGGAATCGAAACATCGATATTTTTCAGATTATGTACCCGAGCGCCAAGAACATTTATATTTTCAGTACCGTTAATGTCTTCTGTGTTGTTATTGTTGCTACTTTCTTCTTTCATTGAACTAATTGCTCGCTTTTCGTCATGATGCTATCTACATTCTCCTGGCTAAGTTTACCTGAGTATTTCCGGATGCCCGCCGCAGGTATTTTAATAACATAACTTTTTCTGGTTGGATTGGTCAGAAAACCCTCCCTCAGCCATGGATTTATAAGCTTTAAAATTTTATAATTGGTGCCTTTTTCAAAAGCAAACTGAGCCCAATCTTTTACTGGGCCATTTATAGTAACTTCAGTATAAGGAATTGGCTGATAGTTCTCGTTTGCTGAAAGATTAAAACCATAACTTTGAGGATTGTTAAGGATAATTTTTAAGGCCACAATTCTGAATATATACCGCGTTGTTTCCTCATTCAAAAGAATATCGTAATAATAATCTGAATATTGTCGCTGAATTTGCTTATTCAATGAGGTGCGCCCAACATTGTAGGAAGCTGCTGCCATAGTCCATGTTTTATATAGTTTGTACGATTCCTTTAAAAATTTACACGCCGCTTCAGTTGACTTTTCAATATGGTATCGTTCATCTACTTCTTCATTAACCTCAAGTCCATAATCTCTTGCTGTTGCAGGCACGAATTGCCAAAATCCAACGGCCCCCGCGGGAGAGGAGGCATTTGAAAATCCGCTTTCCGCTACTGCGAGGTATTTAAAGTCTAAAGGGATATTATTTTTTTTGAGTATCGTTTCAATAAGTCCAAAATATCTGGTCGATTTTTTGATAAGGCCAATGGTCTGGGAATGCCAATAGGTATTTATCAGGAGCTCTCGTTCAAGCGCTTCTTTAATATCGAAATATTCGAGAGGCATACGTTCTCCTGCAAAATCAATTTTTTCAGGTAATTTAACACCGCTAACCCCGTAATTAGGAGAGAAAGGCTCTGTTTTATTAAGTTCTGCAGATTTTTTAGAAGTTGAAAATGTGAACACCATGATTAATCCTAATAACCCTATACCCACAATTACAAAACTGCTTTTAATTCTCATCTTTTATAATATTGCAAAATAAACTATTCGTTCATAAAATAATTTGCAAAAATAAGGTTTTTAACAATGGGTTTACGAAAAAAGTTCAGTTTACTTTGTGTCATTGATCATCAATGACATTACTTTGGCAGGTTAGAATTTATAGGTTAACCCTGTATATATTCCGAAAGCGTAAAGATGTACCTTTCTATTTTCGTCCAGGGATAAGGCATTAAGGTAGTATTTATAGGTAGGTTCAAGGGTAAGATTTATATTTTTAAACCAATGATAATTAATGCCTATACCAATGGTGCTACTATAATTAATCTTTTGTAAATCTCCGTTTTCGGCAATATCCTGCTTGGAACCATCCTGCTTAATATATATATTGTTTTTCACCATTACATTTGTACTAACTCCGCCCACAAGGTTACATCCTATTTTTTTGTCAATAAGCAGGTATCTTGCAAGCACGGGTATTTCTATGAATTTCACTTGTTGAATCATTTTTGCATTTTTTATCTCATCTCCCCTGGTAGACAATGCGTTTAAAACACTAGCAGATGCTTTATTGACATAAACTGAACCGTAAGCAGCATCAGTTGAGCTAATGGATTGATTCTGTGTTTGAGATTGCTGTCCATCATGAAGAATGACAGGGCCCCACGAATTGTTTAACCAATATATAGATCTTTGACGTCCTGCATAGGTACTTATTCCCGAAGCCTGTTTTATTTCATATGCTTTGCCTGTTTGACCTAAAACAGAATAAAAAACGCCTGTTTGAAAAGTTAATCGTTTGCCGGCTTTATAGTTAACTTTAACACCGCCTGCGTAAGCAACTAATCCATTTTCGTTTTCATCGTAAACACTTTTGCTATCCTCTTTAACAACGTTTCGATAGGAATATTGCGGAGCGAATTGACCTTCGAGGCTCCAATGTTTGGGTTTAGGTTTTTCTATTAGGAATGGCTCTGCAGCGGCATCTATATCAGCAATTTTATTAGATTCAATTGGTTTGGTAGCGGATGAGATTTTATTTTCTTGTTTAGTTGCATTGCTGGAATTAAAATTTAGTGGCTCTAACGACTTTTCCTTCTTTGCCTGCTGGCTTTGATCCTCAAAATTATAAATATCTGTAAGGATAACCAGATTGTTAATTGTTTCGTCGGGAGCAAGGTTGTCACTTTTAATTTCAACAGGTTTAATTGTTTCTACATTTCTGGGTTTTTTCAGAGCATGATTAACGGGTTGTTCACTTACAGGGGATTTTAAACGACCTGTCGTTTGATATGATTGTTCACTTTTTAAAGTCTGAACTTTATTGGTATTTAAATTTTGGTGAATATTTAAAATAGCTTTGGAGCTAGTGACAAGCTGAGGTTTAACATTGGTGTTATTTGCAAAATAAATACCCAGACTCGCAAATAAAGCCAAACCAGCAGCCATACCTGTCCAGATAGTAAATAAACGAACTCTCCGCTTACGATCGAGTTCTTTCGTAATATTATTCCAAACTTCTTCGGGTGGATTAACTTCAATGTTTTCCAACCCTTCATTGAAATACTCATCGATGTGATGTATTTCCCGTTCCATTTTCATCCTGTTTTTACAATCTGTTTAGCTTTGATATTTATTTTACTTTGCAGAATACCGCGAGCCCTTGAAAGATCGGATTTGGAAGTACCTTCCGTAATCCCAAGTGTATCGGCAATTTCTTTATGCGACATTTCTTCAAATACATAAAGATTAAAAACCATCCTGTATCTTTCGGGAAGTTTTTGTATAATCCAGAGCAGTTCTTTCATTGTAATATCAAAACCACCATCGCTATCTTGTTCTTCATATATTTCAGGCAATTGCTCCATGACAACTATTTGCCCGTTTTTACGATATCTTTCCAGTGCAGTATTAACCATTATGCGACGGACCCATCCTTCAAAACACCCCCGCTGTCCGTATTGATAAATTTTTTCAAATACCTTGATAAAGCCTTCCTGAAGTATATCTTTTGCTTCCTCATAATTTTTACAGTACCTCAGGCATACGCCGAACATCTTTGCAGAATACATTTTGTAAAGTTGTTCCTGGGCACTGCGTTTACCATTTACACAGTCTTTTAAAATATGATCTAATTCCTCTGTCAATTTTACTGATTTAAATGGCCTTTCTTTCAGCATATCAAAAATACAATAAAATTATACAGACGAATCATTTAAACTAAACTTTTAATTACAAGATGTTAGAAGTATGAAAAAGGTTGCGTGGAAAAATGGGAAAATTTGCTAAAAAATAATATTGGATAAATTGGAGATTAAATTCCTATATGTTCTGATTTGATTTCCTTGCCGTAAAAAATACTGGCATGTTGGTCGAAGATTTTGGGAATATCAGTGGTGTAAAAATGCCGCAATCCGCCTTTACTGCACTTTACTTCCATTTCGGGGTGTCGTAAAAGATAGTCATTAAGGCTGTTAGCCACTATAGGGCCTTGTGAAATAACTTTGATTCCGGAAGGAAGGTAATTAAGGATTTTGTCTATTAATAAAGCGTAGTGAGTACATCCAAGAATAATGGTATCTATTTCCTTATTATATGCTAGAAGGCTATCTATGTTCTTCTTTATAAAATAGTTTGCGCCCTCAGCTTGATGTTCATTGTTTTCGATCAGCGGTACCCACATGGGGCAAGCTTGCTGAAATACTTTGAGATCGGGGAAGAATTTTAATATTTCTAAAGGATAGGAATTGGAACTCACGGTTCCGGGCGTTCCGAAAATTCCGATTTTACCGGTTTCTGAGTAATTGCCAATAATTTCTGCGGTAGGTCTTATTACACCTAAAACTCTTCGATGTAAATCTATCAGTGGTAGATCATTCTGCTGGATGGTTCGTAATGCCTTAGCTGAGGCAGTATTACATGCCAGAATGATTAATTGACAACCCATCGCAAAAAGCTTTTTAATACATTCCAGCGTAAATGTATATACTACTTCATAGGATCTTGTGCCATACGGGTTACGTGCATTATCGCCCAGGTAAATA
Source organism: uncultured Bacteroidales bacterium (assembly GCA_964478555.1). Classification (GTDB taxonomy): domain Bacteria; phylum Bacteroidota; class Bacteroidia; order Bacteroidales; family JAAUTT01; genus JAAUTT01. The sequence goes on from CAYZNC010000106.1 coordinate 9,042, forward strand.
TAATCATATTGAGGCAACTCATTTACAATTTCTTTCAAAACTGTGAGCCCTCCGTAACCAGAGTCGAAGATACCTATTGGCGATCGTATCACGCTGAAATTATATAAAAGAAGAAAGCTGTCTGAAAAGTAGCATTTAACCTCCTGCGAAAAACTGCTATGCTTAGACGCTGAGATCCAAATTAACCAATAAGCCTGGCGGAATTTGATTTAGCCAGGCTTATTGGTTAATTTGAATTCAAAGGAATTTATTTCTTTATATTAAGTTTTGCTTTGAGCATTGCAGTTACATCCTGACTGTCGGAGGAATGATACTGAATAGTGTTGGAAGCTAAATCAAAAATGTAAATAAATCCATTTTCTTTACCAAGGTCGGTAATGGCTTTTTTGATTTTGTCGGCAATTGGTTGCATCAGTTCTTCCTGTTTTTGTCTCAGTTCTGTTGATGCATTTTCCTGAAATTGCTGTATCCTTTGTTGATATTGACCGAGTTCTTCTTCTTTGGTTTTCTTTATAAGATCTGTAGAAGCGTCCTTAATTTTCAGGTAATCTTGTAATTTATTATTGTATTCAACCTGCATGGTTTCTAATTGATCTTCGAGTGTTTTTTGGTATTTCTGAAGCTTTACCTGTGCGCTGTCTCTTTCTGGCATAGCCTGGATAATTTCCTGTGAATTGAAATGACCAAATTTCAAAGTTTTCTGACCAAAGCTTAGTAATGGTAATGCGACAAGTACTGTGACAACAAGTACTTTTAAAGAGTTTCTCATATAATTTGTTTTTTATTGTTTAATTTATGCAAATGTAAAAAATTAATTTTTATATCCTAATCGCTGTAGTACTTCGTCACTCTTATCGTTTTTGGGGTTCGAGTATAATATTCCCACATTGGAAGCGGTATCAAATATGATGGCAAATCCTTGTTCGGCGGCTAATGCTTTAACTGCATTATATACCTCATCCTGAATAGGTTTCATCAATTCCTGACGTTTTTTAAATAGCATTCCGTCACGTCCAAAATATTTCTTTTGAAGATCTTTCACATCTTGTTCTCTTTTAACAATTTCGTCTTCGCGTTTTACTTTCATTTCTTCCGTGAGAAGTACTTTTTCGCTTTGAAAATCTTTGTACATTTTATCGATATCTGCTAATTTGGTATCGACTTCTTTTTGCCATTCTGCCGATAATTTGTCTATTTGTTCCTGGGCAGATTTATAAGAAGGAATATTACCTAAAATATATTCAGAATCAACGAAAGCAAATTTTTGAGCCAAAGTAACGGAAAATGAAGCGGCTACAAAAAACAATAACACAAATACCCGTTTCATCCAGTCATTGTTGGATAACTGTTTATTCAGCAAACATTGTGTTTGTGGTTGATTGGCTTTTTTTGAAAAACATGATTTGTTCATGGTTCTATGGTTTTATAGTTTATTTATTGGACTGTGAATAATCACATTACATTATTAAAATTGCTGACCTATGATGAAGTGAAACTGGCCCTTATTAGCATCGGGTATTCCTGGTATGGCGTCAAAGCCATAACCCCAGTCAACTCCGAGCAAACCAAACATAGGGAGAAATGCACGAAGTCCGAATCCAGCACTACGTTTGAGGCCGAATGGGTTAAAGTCTTCAAAGTTAAACCATGAATTTCCAGCTTCCAGAAAAGCGAGGCCATAAATGGTGGCAGATTGTTCCATAAGTACGGGATATCTGAGTTCCAGGGTAAGTTTAGTATAAATATTGGCTACACTGGTATTGGCAGCGTGTTTCCCGGTATTGTCAAAATAATATGTTGTTGTTATAGGGGTAACCGACTCATTTTTATAACCGCGTAAACCAATAGTTTCCTTACCATACGGGCTATAACCTGAAAGTCCATCGCCTCCGAGTGTGTAGCCTTCAAATGGCGAATAACCGAGTGTGCGGTTGAAATAACCCAGATAACCGAATTGAGAATTAAAACTCATTACAAGGTTTTTGTATAGCTGGTTGTACCATGTTCCTTTAAATGTCCATTTATGATATTCAATCCATTCATAGCGGTTAGCTTGTTCCTGCTGATAAATTTCTGCGTCTGTAAGGTTTACGCGTTGGGCAGGATCCAATAACCAGAATTGGGTTTTCCTGAATAGTGAATATGGGGGAGTAATCTGAAGACTTAATGCAAACTGAGAACCACCACGGGGGTAAATTGGCTGGTCGACCGTGCTTCGGGCGATTGTAGTTTTAAAACTAAGGTTTCGTGATGATCCGTTGCTGAAGGTGAAATATCCCGTCCAGTTATGAAGGTCATAATTCTCAAAAGCTACTTCATTATTCAGTGTAAAGTTGGGATCGGGCCAGCGAAGACGACGACCGATTCCAACGGATCCTCCACTTACCTTAAAATTCTGGCTGCTCGTTTGCAGAAGAGTGCTACGAGCTGGAGTTTGTACCGTATGATATAATGAGAAGGAGAAGGAATTAGGTTTTTTGCCACCAAACCAGGGTTCGGTAAAACTCAAACTATAGGCTTTATAATATGAGCCATTAGTTTGCAGACGTAGTGCTAATGTTTGCCCGTCGCCTGAAGGTACTGGTCTCCATTCCCTGAGATTGAATAAATTGCGAACCGAGAAATTACTGAAACGAATACCCAATGTACCAATCAGCATACCTCCGCCATAGCCGCCGGATACTTCAAGCTGATCGTTGGGTTTTTCTTCGAGCTTATAGGCTATGTCAACTGTGTTATCAGCTTGGTTTGGCAGTGGTTCCGGTGAAATTTTTTCAGGGTCGAAATGTCCTAATTGGGCTAACCGGCGAACACTACTAATAATATTGGATCTTGAAAACAAATCGCCGGGATAGGTTTCTAGTTCTCTGCGAACCACATGCTCATTGGTTTTGGTATTACCGGTTATGTTAATGTTCTTTATCGTAGCCTGTTTCCCCTCAGACATGTGCATTTCAAGGTCGATGGAGTCATTTTCAATATTGGCTTCAACAGGAGTGAGCTGATACCAAAGGTACCCATTATCGAGATAAAGTGAACTTACAGCGTCTTCGTCATTCATCAGTCGTTTTTCCAACGCTATCTGGTCGTATACGTCACCTTTTTTCATCTTTAATACCTCGTTAAGAACTTCATCGGGGTTCTTGGTATTTCCTATCCATTTGATACTTTTGATATGATATTGGTTGCCTTCGTGAATTTTTATTGTAATGGCAATGCGATTGTTGGATACTACCGATATGGAATCTTTTAGTATGGAAAAATCGCGATATCCGTTTTTAGCATAGAAGTCTCCCAATTTGCCTTTATCCTCTTTGTATTCTTTTTCAAGGTATTTAGAGGCTCTGAAAATATTTATACTTTTCTGTTTTGTCTTTTTTAAAGTTCTTCGTAGACGCTTATCAGTAAACTGCTCATTGCCAACAAAATCAACATTAGCAATTTTTACTTTTTTACCTTTATCAACATCAACTTTCAGATAAACTCTGTTAAGTGATACTGTATCTTTTGTTTGCACAATATTTACACCAGCGTTCAGAAAACCTTTATCACGATAATACTTTTTAATAATCGTTTCAATGGTTGCTAAAACGTTGTTGGTAATTTGATTACCAGGTTTAATCAAAAGTTTTTCATTTAGTTTATCGATATCTCCCTTTTTTACTCCATTGATTACCATTTTAGTTAACCTGGGTCGTTCTTGTAAATATATTTCGAGCCAAATTTTATCCCCTTCAATTTTGGAGGCGTAAATTTTTACGTCTGAAAACAGACCTTCTTGCCAAAATTTATCTACAATTTTGGTAATTGTTTCACTGGGTATGGTAATAGGCTGGCCTACAGTTAGTCCCGACATTGACAGCAGCACTCTTGGTTCGAGATACTGAACTCCACTAATTTTAACATCAGCAATTATGTATTCCTTTGTTTCTGTGTAATCGACAACCTGGGAGTTTGAGTTGTTTAATTGTGCAAAAGAGCATAGACCTGATATGATGAATGCTATACTTAGACAAATCCTTTTCAACATCTTCATTATAAAAATTAAATATTATTTACTACTTGTTCGCTGATTTTACCAAACCTGCGTTCGCGTTTCTGATAATCCACAATTGCTTTGTATAGATCTTCTCTACGAAAATCGGGCCAAAGTGTGTCCATAAAATGCATTTCGGCATAAGCTAACTGCCATAAGAGGAAATTACTAATCCTATACTCACCGCTGGTTCGAATCATTAATTCGGGATCGGGCATGTCTGCTGTAGCCAGGTGTTTGGAAACAATATCATATGTAATATCAGTAGCTTTCAATGTTCCAAGTTCAACTTTTTGTGCAATGGCGCGAATCGCTTCTAAAATCTCCCATCGGGAGCTGTAACTCAAAGCAAGTGTTAGCGTGAGGCCTGTGTTATGGGAAGTTTTACTGATTGCTGAATTTAGTTGTTTTTCAACATCTTTAGGGAGACTTGATAAGTTGCCAATGGCATTAAGCTTAACATTATTCTTCAGGAGCGTCGAGGTTTCCGAATGTATGGTTTGGACAAGCAGCATCATTAAAGCATCAATTTCTATTTTGGGTCGGTTCCAGTTTTCCGTTGAAAATGCATACAAAGTCAAATACTTTATGCCCACTTCAGCACATGCCTCAACCGTGTCGCGAACTGCTGCAACCCCGTTTTTATGGCCGAAGATTCTTTGGTTTCCACGTTTTTTGGCCCATCGTCCATTACCATCCATAATAATAGCTATGTGCCCGGGTAACCGGTCTACAATAATTTGATCTTTAATTGACATACATCCTTGTTCTAGTGATATGCCGGGCAATCACCTGTGTGATCAAAAAGGCGGAAAGTTATAAAAATTCCGGCAAAAGAATACCAATCGGTATTACTTATTGAAGATTTATATTTTGTTTCGCCCGGATCCTCTATTCCATCAATTTTATCGAGGAAAGTTTTTCGAAAGCTCCATTCAGCACCTATTGTCATTGTTCTTGATGCCAAATACTTGACTCCTATTCCAAAAGGAATGGCAAAATGGTTACTGACATTATATTTAGATTGAAGCATATATTCATATCCTAATCCCACAAAAATAAACGGGCTGAAAACGGTTTTTCGGGCATCAAATTCAAAAGGTAAAAAATTGAATTCATATGTAGCATTTATATCCAACATGGAGGCCGAAAAAGCAATACCACGGTTTTGTTGATACTCATTACTAAAATCATGATCGTTCCCTCTTAATCGTGCATAATAAACATGTGCGCCCAAGGCAGTTCGTTTATTTAAGACAAGTTTATACAGTAAACCAGCTGATGGCGAGGGATCATAAAATTGACGCGAAGGATTAATTTCACCCATATAATATGATGTTCCCGCAAAAATGCCAAACTGATGCAAAACCTGAGCTGAATTATATGGCAGGAAAATAAAAAGATTTAATAAGGTGGCTAAAAATATTTTATTCATCAATAGTAATATTAGTTAGGATTATCCTCCAAGATATTTGTATTTTCTGAAGATGTAAGGCACGTTTTTTCTATCTGTTTCAAGTTTGTAGATCAAATTGAATATTCCGAAATAATAGGTATCATTATGTTTGGAATAGGTAGTTGAAATCCCATCCAGATAATCAGAGAACACAATACGTCTGCCAAATTCGAAGCCAATTGAAAAATATTTATCAATAGCTTTCTTTATGCCTAAACCAAAAGGAATTCCCAGTGTCATTTTACTATAACCGCTAACTGACTCTACACCTGGTTCAGGTGGCCGCCCATGATAGAAAACCTTTGGAAAGTAAAATACTCCTCCTACGCCTAAAAACGCATAGACACCTATCCGGGAATAGTTATTAATCATTCCTCTTCTGTTATATAGATGAGATGCTGAGAGGTATCGGGGTTCATCACATACCAGGTAATACTCGTATTGCACTGATGGTTCAAATATTGAGGTGGTAAAGCTAAAATTACGATCTTCATTTTTCGAGCCTATATCTTTTCCCCTGGAACGATCATAAATGAGACTCAATTTAAATGCCTGATTTTGGGCTATTTTGTATCTGGCACCAACATAGAAGGCAGTACCAGCATTGGATATTCCAATGTCCTTTAATCCCCAGAGGTTGTCTTTGGCTGCAGTTCCGCCAATATCACCAAAAAAATTGGAGATGCCAGCACCAAAATGTACTTCATACCTGAGATGTTTCCAATTTTGTCCGTAACCATTTACAGAAAACATTATAACTGCTAGTAATGATAAGATATATTGCCTATTCATAATATAACAAAGTTTACCTGACAAATGTAATGATTTTAAACATATTGTTAAAATTTATACGATCTTATAGCTTTTATAATATTCATTGTCAATTTCTTTTGTCGGCTCCCCACATCAGCTTGTTGCGCAGTGTGGCATAAAAATCTATTTGGGGTAGCCGAATCATTCTGATAAAAAAAGAAGCCTTGCTCAGGGTGATTTCATTGTTATTAAGACACATTACGTCTCTTGAATCGAGTGTAGCAAGAAATGTATCCGTACGACCTTCGACAGTGAGTTTTAGTGTTGCATTATCCGGAATTACGAGGGGACGCACGTTTAAATTATGCGCCGCAATGGGAGTAATTATAAAATTATGCGAGTAAGGGGTCACTATTGGACCTCCAAGACTTAGCGAATAGGCAGTGGAACCGGTTGGTGTGGAAATTATTATTCCATCGCACCAGTAAGAATTGAGGTAATTACCATCAATACTAGCATGGATCGTTGCAAGGGAAGGCCCTGTAGTCCGAATCGTAAAATCGTTCAAAGCATATGGAAATTCATCAAAAATAGTTTGACTCGATTTTAACGCAATCAAACTTCTTTCCTCAACCGAATAATTTTTTGCAATTAAATGTTCCAGGGCAAGGTCAACCTCGCTGCCCGCAATATTTGCCAAAAAGCCCAAACGACCCGAATTGATTCCAACTATAGGAATACAAGAAGGTCCAATATGTGTAATAGCGTCAAGGAACGTTCCATCTCCTCCTATGCAAATCAAAAAATCAATTTGATCCGGTAACCTGTGTTCGTGATCAAAAAAACCTTCGGCGTGAAAATGAGAAATTTCATGTTTTTTTAAAAACTCATAAAATGGCGTATAAATATAAATATGATGACCTTTATCCGTCAATTTTGACAATAGGTTATAAATAACGGTATTAAAATTTTCGTTAAGTTTTTTCCCAAATATTGCAATTCTCATTAGTAACGTTTTAGCTAATCAGATGTTTAAATAAAGCATGAATTGTTCATAGCGGTTCGAATAAAGACTGTCCATTTCATCATCTTCCATAAATTGAGCTTTCACAATGTAATCAAATCGTACAAAGGTCTGAATAATAGAAGTAAGATCGATGCGATTAATTTTAAGGGTTAAGTTCATTTTTGTGGAGTCAGGCGCTGAAGTTATGTACATACTAAGAATTTTAGCATCATTACTTTCCACAATTTGGGCGATCTGAGTCAATGAATAATCATTGGCATTTATTTCGAGGACTATGATACCACCAGGATTTTTAACAGCGAACAAATCGCCCATGTACTGCATTAATCGCTGCGCGGTGATCATGCCAATGTAATTCTTATTTTGATCAAGCACCGGAACAACAGACAGTTTTAACTTCGAAATCAATTCGATAGCCTCATATACATGCTGTTCTTCCTGGATATAAGGGCTGAAAAGAGAAAGGTTATGATTACCAATAGATTCGTCCGGCGAGTTCATATCATAAATGTCTGTATCGGATATGAGCCCCAAAAATTCTGTGTTATTGACTATTGGCAGATGAGATATGCGGAAAATATCCATCCAATATAAAGCCTTAACCCCTGTGTCAGAGGTTTTTAAGGCAGGTATTACGTCCGATATTAATTCTTTTGCCAGCATAATTTACATCAATCTGATATTTTCATATTAGCTTTACACCTTAAATTTAACACAAAATTCGTACAAATTATTGTTTAAAATGCATAAAAATGACATTACTTAGTGTTAATATTAATAAAATTGCCACTATCAGGAAC
>CAYZNC010000107.1:0-17019 GCA_964478555.1 uncultured Bacteroidales bacterium
GTGTAACAGGTTATAGGACGAAAAAGGTATCTTTTTAAGTCCCGTAGCTATAAAATGTACACATTCCTTCTGAAGCGATTTAATATCAAAATTATAAGCATCGATAAACGAGGTAACACTAATACGAAATGTATTTTCACTTACATAAGCTATCTTGTCTTCCTCGCTTTTAAGCATATAACTCAGCGGTATATATTTTGCAAAGTCTTTGAAGAGCCCGGCAACATTGCAACAATCTTTTGAAAAAATATCAGCAGATAATTCTTTCAGGAAATCATCCGGATCGAATTTGAATGTATTCTTAATAAATGGAAGATACTTCTTTAAATCCAGATTTCGTGTTAGCGGGATAAACGATTTATTTTTATCGCGATATAAATAAGTGATTGCAACCCGGTCAACATTACAAGGAAGCGGAATGAAATCCGATTTTCGAACCATACCTGAAGTCTGTTCTTCAATTTTTCGAATCACACCGGTTAGCGTCAAACGATTATCGGGATTTGAAACAGGCAAACGACCAAAATAGCCCACCGGTTGAAAATTGATACCCCGCACACATTTCGAATTAAGACCAAATTCAATTATTTTACCGGTTTCATGATCATTTATGCCACGTTCCAAAGTTGTTACCAGGGTTACAGGAATTTGGTATGCTTCCAGGTTTTTAATTGCTTGCAATTTCACTTCATTTAAAGGCTTACCTCTGAAATAACGGTGTGTTTCTTCATCAAAGCCATCGAACTGCAAGTAGACCTCGAAACCTCCTTTAAAACGACTTAATGCCTTTACCAGTTCCAGGTCTTTAGCGATCAGAATGCCGTTTGTATTCAGCATCACATAATTTATCTTCTTAGTCCTTGCTAATTCAATAAATGAAATAATCTCAGGATGCAGCGTAGGCTCGCCTCCGCTTATTTGCAATATATCAGCTTTACCACCTTCCGACTCAACATAAAAATCGATCCTTTGCTCAAATTCAGACTTGGAAAGAAAATTTCCAGGCTTACTATTGGCAAAGCAAACCGGACAGTTTAAGTTACAATCTTCCGTAATTTCGATAAGACCTATGCACGTATGTTGTTCATGACTTGGACATAAGCCGCAATCGAACGGACAACCTTGAGATCTTGAGGTTTGACAAACACACTCATTTCCCGGCTTATCATATTGTTTACGTTGATTGTAATAAGAAGCATCTTCTTCAAGTATTTCACAAAACTCACCATGATCCGGACAGTATTTCAGAATATAAATGGCATTATCTTTCTCAATAATTTTGGCATCGGTTTTTTTCAGGCAAATATGGCAAAGGCTGGTTGTGTGTTCCAAAAACCTATAATCTTTTATCATATATTTGTTTCCATCCGTTGGTCAGAAACAAATATATCATTTTATCCAGCTTTACACAATTAGCTAGATAAATTTGTAAGAAACCATGGTAAATATTTTCAAGTTTGTTTAATGGAAAAGATTATTTGCTGATCGGAAATAGGTTCAAATCATAAATGAAACAGATGCTCTGCGAAACTTGGACCACTGACAGATGCTCTGCGAAACTTGGACCACTGGCAGATGCAGGCTCAATGAGAAGATTCCTCGTTTCACTACCAATGACAGATTTATATAATTTGAATATTGATAGGTATTTTCATCGCTACTAGAAATATATGTCAGCCCTAACGGGCTTTGAAGGCATAGCGTTAATTATGATTTCTACCGATATACCAGCCCTAACGGGCTTTGATAAGGTACATATTTTCTATTTATTAGGGATGTAAGCCCAGCGGGCTGAAATATCGGTAGAAAAGTAAAAAATTATGAATTTCACAAAGCCCATAGGGCTGGCATATCAAACCAAAAATTCACTGAAAAGTTAACTTCAAATTCTCTGGAACCAAACCTAGTAAATTTTCTCCCTGTCATTTTCACATTATGCCCCATTTTATTGGGGTAGGAACTCGGAATGACAATAGTCGTTGTATAACAAAAGAGAAGCGAGGAATCTCTTGTTGGGGTTTACCGTAAAAGATTAAATTTCCGTAAAGTATGATTGTTTTAGTTTTCCAACCATTAATTAATGCTTGGCTGTAGATCCATCACTTTGTGCCTTCGCGCCTTTGCGGTTCAATTTAAAAAGTTTAAAATTTATAGGAAATGCCGATTCCCAATCCTTCTCTAAATTGGGTTTTTGCGATGATGTTTTGGTCGTAAATCAAATTGGTGATAAGGCTTGTGGTTAGGAATTTACCTGCTTTGATATTAATCATTACATCCCAGTTAACATCAATATTTTTCCGGTTATCCGCATGTTTATCCATATAGTCGTTAAATAAAGTGAGCTTGGTAAGCACATTTACGTTTTTAATGACATCTTTCTGGAAAATAGCGTTAAGGGTAGCACCAAACTCCATGCGAGAGCGTTTTCCGTGTTTTATGATGGTACCTGAAGCATTTTTTTGTGCAGGATCTACACCATAAGCTCCTGAATCGGCAAGGGCTTGATCAGCAACAATGGTTAAGCGACCGCCAATCGGCGAAATGTAAACTGAAAAGAAACTACTGGGTTTATAGTCGAGACCCAAACTCAAGGAAACATAGCCGGGAGCATTAAACCTGGATACAATCACACTATCATTTGGGTATTTGTAGCCATTGGCAAACTGTGTCCGATAATTGAATAATACGGTATAAAATACACTATCAAATGCTTTGTATCCCAGTTTGGAATTTAATTCTATCCGATCATCATTTTTATGTATTTTCTGACTACCGTTTTTTAAAATACCAAAACCCAGATCAAGTGAATTATCCCAGGCAACTTTATCTTTTTTATACTTGGCTGTTAAACTCAAAATTCCTGTTCCCGACAATGCATTTTCGCCTCCTGCGACCCAATTACTCAGGCTAACCTGATTAAAAGTTAACGAGGTAAAACCCGCAAAAATAAAGTGTTTGACAGTATCCGGTATTTCAGGTGTTTGAGCAACTGCACTAACCATGATTGGGATTATAGATGTTATTATGAATAATTTTCGTAACATAATTAAGGAGTAAATGGTTATTTATTTTTTAATAGATCTCTTATTTCTGTGAGTAATACTTCTTCTTTGGAAGGGGGTGGCGGAACCGCTTCTTTCTTCTTTTGTAATTTATTCAAAGCTTTAACAATCATAAAAATAACAAAAGCCACAATCAAAAAATCAATGGTTGTACTCAAAAAATTACCTAACTTAATTCCAGGGCCAACTTGAATGGTTTTCCAGTCTCCGCCGGGAATAAGGGGGTTGACAACGGGCATCAGAAGATCGTTAACCATGGAAGTAACGATTTTCATAAAAGCACCGCCAACGATGATACCCACGGCAAGATCAACGACACTGCCTTTCATTATAAATTTCTTAAATTCCTCAAGCATATGCAAGTATTTTGATGGTGAATAAAATAGTAACAACCAATGATGTTTAATGTTCTGCAATCAAGGATAAAAAATTTAAAATGAAATTGTTATAAATTAAATTGAAGGAGGATTGATTAAAATGGCAAACTGAGATAGAATAAGGTACGGAGCAGCCCTCAAAGGTGAGGGAAACCTTTGAGGGCCTTAGTTACGAAGCTTTTAAGCGATATATTAAATTTATTTCGAAAACCTGACAGAGTCGAAACCACTCAGATAAAACTACTCCTTTCGACTCCGCTCAAGGAACGGTCAGTTGCTAAGGTCTCAGTTGAATTGAATTAAATGAATGCGTTGGAGGGTGGTTGAGCGAAGTCGAAACCACATTTGACATTCGTATAACGATGACTACAGAAACATGTCAAATTTACTACATGTGTGAAACTGTTGACTACTTTGGAGATATTTGGTATTGAAAAAAAGTGAAAAAATTAACACGCCAAAACAGTACAATGCCCTTAATAATTGTTTGAATAACAGAAATGGATAAATGAGACATTAATTTTTCAATTCTACCAATTTTATACAAATTTGAAAAGTACTTTCCATATCTAATTTAATTCATACAATGAAAAATGGTAAAAGGCTTATAGTATTATTGCTTTTGATAGTACCTATTTCGTCATTCTCGCAGAATATCGACATTCGAATTCTTCGTTCGATTAATTCCCCCAGAACCCAATCAACTGATAATTTTTTTAAATTTACCTCTAACTCTTACGGGGAAGTCATTGCTGGAATTCCGGTTACAATGGGAATTGTGGGGCTTATTACACATAACGACGAGCTGCTAAAAAATGCCTGTGTGATAGTTGTTGCCAATGGTATTAACCTCGCTGTCGTCACTGCTTTGAAATATTCGATTAATCGTAAACGCCCATATGAAACCTATCCTGACATTATGAAAAAATCAGACGGAGGAAACCCTTCATTTCCTTCCGGTCATGCTTCCAGCGCATTCGCAACAGCTACATCATTGAGTCTTGCTTATCCAAAATGGTATATCATGGTCCCATCTTATTTGTGGGCAAGTACCGTTGGATATTCACGGTTACAACTGGGTGTACATTATCCCAGCGATGTTTTGGGCGGAATGATTGTTGGTGCGGGAAGTGCATGGCTTTCTTATAAAGCGAACATATGGCTAAAGCATTATTATGCAAAAAAGCATGAACACCAGTAAAAAAGGTTTTAAAAAAAGTATCAGAAGTTTTGGTTATGCTTTTGCAGGACTTTATGAACTACTCAAATCCGAACCAAATGCCCGGATCCATTTTTTAGATACAGTTTGTGCATTGATCGATTAAATCCAAATTCTTTAAAATGGCTAATAAACTGGACCATCACAAGCATTCAACATTTAATGTCAATGCAAATATTTTATAGCTGGAAAACATTAACTAGAAGACATTGTTTTTACATTAATAATCGATTTTTATATTTCTAAAATATTCAATTTTAACCAACTTAGAACTTTTCATTAAAATAACTTAATATATCGTTATCCAAATTTAAAAATGGACAAGAGTATTACGGGTAACAGCATTCTTATTGTAGATGATAATGAGAAACGGAGCAACCTTCATGCTAGTGAACCTGTTAATTACGGTTCATGTTTTTTCAGCAGATTTTAAATCTTATTCCGGAAGAAAGGGAAATAAATTAGCATTGGTGCAGATAAGCGATTCCATAGCCTATGTTGAATACTGTTATACAAATTTCAGTAATTTAAACTTTACCAAAATCGATACATTAAAGCTTGGCCAAAATGGATTTATTGGAAAATTCTCTGAGATCAGGGTTAAAAACAACAATCTGCTCTTTAGCCCAGGTGGCATAATCTTAAAAAAGAAATTACCTGATACTTCCTTTAATAAAATGAGGAACCTGGGTTATCTGCAGTATACAAATGCCCGGTACGAATTAGCTTTAAAGTGGACGAAAGCAAAATTGAACGAATTGAATGCAAGTCACTGGACACAAATCTCCAATATAAATCCTGACGAATACAAAAATTCAATTCGTAATAATTATGAATCTTTATTTAATTATTATACTTCAAAGGGATACCCACAAAATTTCAACAAAGTAATGATCTGGAATTGTAGGATATTTGCTAAAAAATATCTCGAAAGTACGGATAGTATTGAAATTTTAAGAATATGGAAATTACTTTCAAACGGGATTCCTAAGAAAAATAGTATCATTCCGTTTATAGTTCAGTACCCAATATCAGCATTACCTTTGGCCGTTTTTGACCTTGATGCGGCAATCATAAGCACACCATTTACTTATACAGCCCTAATTGGTACTGAAAAATTCATTATTAACAGGTTACATGCCGGCTCAACCTATAAGATTATTTTCTTTTCAAATAATGAAAAAATAAAAAGCTGTGTGGTAAAGGTCCGGAAATGCAAAATTATAGGTAATTACTATAGCTATTTGCTGCCATTTGATTTTGAAAAAGAAATACTAAGAAAATAGCCATGGAAAAATGGACTAATAGCAAAATGAATTGGACATATTCAATCAAATTATTTATACTTTACCATTTATATTTGAACAAATCCACATCGAAGAGGTTATAATAAAGAATAAGCTTTTTAGTACTACAGAAAGTAATCACGAACTTATAATAACGTATTCAATGGGTATATATCTACTTAATTAAATTAATTTTACGCTAATTGAGCAAGGCCAGATTCAATTGGAAAAATAATAAATAGATAATATCCATGCCTCCACAGTTGATGTTAATTATTTCAAGTTACGGGTACTTTGCATTTTTTGTACTCGTTTTTCTTCAGGAGATAAGGGTTCCCAACCTCATTTCCAACGAATTAGTGCTTCTCTTCTCTGAATATCTCACATTTAAGAAATTAATGCTATTTTGTTTAATTAGATTGAAAATCATTCACACATTTAAAATTATACCATGCGCTATTCACCTATCATTATTTTTCTTATTGTATTTATAGCAAAGCCATTACAAGCACAAACCAATTATACACTCAGTGGTACCGTCAGGGATTCCACAACTGGCGAAGCATTGATTGGGGCCTACGTTACATTTAATGAAATTCATAAAGGATGTTCAACCAACGCTTATGGTTTTTATTCTCTTACTGCGTTGACTGGCAACTATAGTGTTACTTACAGCTATATTGGCTATTCACAAAAGACAATAAACATCGAATTGCATTCAAATATGGTGAATAATATGGAAATGAAAACTAAATCCGTTACCCTGAATGAAGTTACGGTGAGTGCTGAAGCGTTTAACCATAATGTTACCTCTACAGAAATGAGTACACAAACCTTGAACATCAAAGAAATAAAAGCGCTTCCGGTGCTGTTTGGTGAACAGGATATTTTGAAGACCATCCAGCTGTTACCCGGTATAAAATCGGCCGGTGAAGGAAACACTGGGTTTTATGTAAGGGGAGGAAGCGCAGATCAAAATCTTGTATTGTTGGATGAAGCCCCTGTATATAACACCGCTCATCTGCTGGGTTTTTTTTCTATCTTTAATTCTGATGCAATTAAAGATGTTAAAGTTATAAAGGGGGATATGCCTGCAGAATATGGCGGACGGCTTTCTTCAGTTATAGATGTTCGAATGAACGATGGGAACTCAAAGGAATACAGAGTTTCCGGTGGAATAGGTTTGATCTCCTCCAGGCTTACATTAGAAGGCCCCATTGTAAAAAACAAAGGCTCATTTATGATATCAGGAAGAAGGACATATGCGGACTTGTTCCTGAAATTATCCAGAGACACAAATTTAAAAAGAACCAGTTTGTATTTTTATGACCTTAACATGAAAGCCAACTATAACTTTGGCACAAATAACCATGTTTATCTTTCAGGTTACCTTGGTCGCGATGTTTTTAATTTTGGTAATCAATTTGGTATTAATTGGGGCAATGTAACAGGCACGCTTCGTTGGAACCACTTGTTTTCAAATAAGCTTTTTTTGAACAGTTCACTAATTTACAGCAATTATAACTACGTTATTGGGCTGCAAGGAGCTAACAGAACAGTTAATATAAGCTCCGGAATACGCGATTTCTCTTTAAAAGAAGATTTTCAATATTATCTCAATCCGCAAAACACTTTAAAATTTGGTTTCAATTCTACATATCATACCTATTTTCCGGGCAGCTTGAAATCTCAGAGCGATACTTCAATAAACAGCCGGATAATTCAGGAAAGAAGGGCAATTGAAAGTGGAATCTATGTTTCAAACGACCAGGAAATCAGTTCATCTGTAAAAATTAATTACGGGTTAAGGATATCCGCTCTCACAATCATCGGCCCGGGAACATTTTATACTTATGACGAATTTGGCGATAAAGCAGATTCAGCAGTTTATAATGGTTCATCGGTGGTAAAGACATATTATGGTTTTGAGCCCCGGCTTGCCATTACCTATATTTTCAATCCCTCTACCTCAGTAAAGGCTTCCTATGCCAGAAATTATCAGTATGTCCATCTTCTTTCAAATTCAACATCGGGTAATCCCACGGACTTATGGATGCCATCAAGTAATAATATCAAACCACAATATTCTGACCAGGTTGCTTTAGGCTTGTTTAAAAACATGGCAGATAATAAATATGAATCTTCTTTAGAAGTATATTATAAACCCATGCACGATCTGATAGACTATAAACCTGGAGCCGACATTGTATTAAACCCTAATGTTGAATCGCAGTTGTTGTATGGAAACGGATTGGCTTTTGGGGCTGAGTTTTTTTTAAGGAAAAAGGAAGGTAAATTAACTGGATGGGTGGGTTATACTTACTCCCGGACACTAAGAAAATTTTCACAGATTGACAATGGGAGCACCTTCCCGGCAAAACAAGACGAAATTCATGACATATCAATAGTTGGTATTTATGAGCTCAATAAAGGCTGGACATTTGGTGGAACCTGGGTATTCAATACCGGCAATGCAGTTACATTTCCCAGAGGAATTTATATCGTTGACAATCTTGATATCCCTTATTATACCAACAGGAACCAGGACCGCATGCCTCCCTATCATCGTCTCGATCTGAGTGCTACAAATACAAAAAAGAAAAAAGGAAACAGGGAAAGAAGTTGGACATTTTCTATTTATAATGTTTATGCCAGGAAAAATGCGTATGCCATCAATTTCCAGCCGGTTCCGGATAACCCCACTCAAACCGAAGCAGTGAGGCTTTCCCTTTTTTCCATTATTCCATCTGTCACCTATAATTTTAAATTCTGATCATCATGAATAGTATACATAGAAACTTAGCATTATTGTTATTCAAAATAAAAACGAATAAGTTATTTCCATTTCATTTTCTTATTGTTGCAATCATTATTTTATCTACTGCTGTTATGCAGTCGTGCCAGGATGTTATACACCTTGATTTACCAAATTCAGCTCCGCAAATTGTAATAGTTGGTAGCATCAGTAATTTTGTTGATTCTGTTAAAGTAAGCATAACCATGACAACTGACTATTTTACACCAACCGCTATTACTCCTGTCACCAATGCACAAGTTAGTATTTCAGATGATGCAGGAAATGTCTACCAATTGGCAGGAGAACCCGATGGAACTTATTTTATTACCAATTTTGCCGGCATTCCTGAAAGAACCTATACACTAAAGGTCATCGCAAACGGAAATCAATATATCGCAACATCAAAAATGCCCGGATTAGTGCCCTTGGATTCATTAGCCGTGGAATATGATACTAATAGGCGTGGAAAAAACCTACCGGGTGCAATACTTTGTTTCTTGAAGGATCCGGCTGGAATAGCAAATTTCTATAGAGTAAAGGTTTTCAAAAACGATACCCTGTTCAGTCCATCTAATGGCTATTCGGTCTATAACGACAAATACTTCGATGGCAAATCAACGGATATAAGAGTTGGTTTGGGACGTCTTAAGATGACCACACTTTATCCAAATGACAAAATCGTAGTTCAATTGATGGGTATAGACCAGCAGACTTATGTATATTTTAATGTTTTCAGGGATGTGCTTGATCAAAGCGGAATATTATCTGCTTCAACTCCTGCCAATCCTCCCAACAATTTAAATAATGGAGCCCTGGGGTATTTTGCCGCTTGGTCAATCAGTCAAAGAATGATGATTTTCAAATAGATTAAATAGCCATATTTCCAATGAGATCCTTCACTTTTAAAAAGTTAAAATTCAGGGAAGCGGTCACATTTAAAGCTCTTTTCGGAAGCTTAAGTAATTGTCTTATCCATTTAACTGAAACCAAGTCTTTATATAAATTATTCTAGGCGGATTAATACCTTCAGAAAGGATCAAATTACTAAACATAATGTGAAATAGATAAAAAATAATTAATCACATCCTAATTGAGCCAATCAGTACTTATAAAAAATGAAAAATAAGTTGGATATAATTGATATATCAATTATATTTGTATCAATAAAATCAATTCGAGATAGAAAATGGAAAAACTTGATGAAATATTTTTTTACACATTAGAAAAGTCTATAAAAACATATCGACAATTTGCTCAACAACAAATTACTAAAGCAGGATTTGATATTACTATTGACCAGTGGCTTGTATTAAAGACTATTCGAGATAATACAGAATATTCGCAACATCAGATTGCTGAAAAGGTGTTTAAAGATTTTGCGTCAGTTACACGAATTATAGAATTATTAGTAAAAAAGGGCTTCTTAAACAGGCAATTTCATGCCAACGACAGAAGAAGATTTGAATTGACAATTACAGAATTGGGAAAAGAAATAAATGAAAATATTTACCCAATAATTATTCAAAATAGAAAACAGGCATTAAAATCATTATCAAAAACTGATATAGAAGTATTTAAAAAGTATTTAGCTAAAATAATAACAAACTGTAAATAAAATTATGAAAACTATCTCAACAATACTTTTTGTAACTGGTCTGATGGTAACAATCGCATCAGCACAAGGATTAAACTTTTCAAAGAATGAAAAACTAAATCAATTTGAGGTACAATTTACTATGTACCGAAACTTGATAATTGTTCAAGGGGAAATAAATAATCAAGAAAACTGTAATTTCATTTTTGATACGGGAACCAATGGAATTCTATTAAATGATAGCATTGTCAAATTTCATAACCTTAAAGCTATAGGTTCCAAGGTTATAGAAAGTCCAAACGGAAATGTAAAAGAAAAGGTAAAAAGCGTAATTATTCCATCTCTTAAATTCAATGGACTAAACCTTAAAAATATTGAGGCCATTGCCGTAAAACCTCAAGATATATTTTCCCCTAATGCCATTGGAATTATTGGAATATCTGCTTTTAATGGTTATATAATTACGATTGACTATCAAAATACTAAACTTATTTTCAAAAAAGGAGAATTGAAACCAAACAACAATTCGATACCTATCGAAGCCGACAATATACTTGAAGCAAAAATCAATTTAAACGGTAAAAAAGTGTTAGCACATTTTGACTGTGGTGCACCAGGATATATTGCAATTCCCATGGAATGGAAATCCGAATTAAAACTTAAATCCGAACCAGTTTTAATTGGCAAAGGTAAAACGCCTGGAGGAGAATTTGAAGTCTATGCATCTCAATTAGATGGAGAAATTACAATTGGAAAACTTGTACTAAAAGATACTCAGATTACATTAGTTACCAGTGGAT
This sequence comes from uncultured Bacteroidales bacterium, assembly GCA_964478555.1. Lineage (GTDB taxonomy): Bacteria > Bacteroidota > Bacteroidia > Bacteroidales > JAAUTT01 > JAAUTT01. The sequence goes on from CAYZNC010000107.1 coordinate 11,136, forward strand.
TTCCAGCAATAAATTTAGGAATGGAATTTTTCAAAAAGCATTCAATATCAATAGATGGAAAAAATAAGTTATTACAAATCGAATCAGATAAATAAAACCTAGTCTGCTTTGAGTCAACCATCAGCTGTATTGGCTAAACCACTTGAAACAAAAGTACAATTGTATTTTGTTTATTCATAAATATTTCAGCAGCTCCACCTGAAATTGAAGAAAATGGCGCTTTGTCAACAAGTTCACTAATCGTCTAATCCTTTTCCGATGAGTATTTGCTGAATACATTTTTCAATTCTTGCTTCTCGTGTTTTAGATTGTTTTGGTGAAGAAAAATGAAGTAGATAACCTCTTTGGCGTCCAGGCGTCAGCGCTTCAAAAGCAGTTTTCAAGTCAGGCATATATTCTAATACAATTTTAAATTCTTCAGGCATGTTGAATTCGGTGGTCTTTTTTAACTCTACCTTCAAACCTGCTTTTTCAACATTAATGGCTTCTTTAATATATGCTTTCAGGATTGATTCATTTTTCACTATGTCTTGCACTTGTGTGAATCGAATTTGTCGTGATGCCTGTACATTTTCTGTCTGTTGGACTAAAATGCCCTCTGTATCTTTTAGCAAAGCCCCTTTCATAAACAACAAAGCACAGTAGTCTTTAAATCCATGAATTAAAACAATGTTGCTATTCTGAAATGTGTAACAAGGACAGCCCCATTTCAATTCTTCAGTCAAATCACATTCAAGTACAAGCGTTCTTAACTCGGCATATGCTTCTTGCCACTTTGTTGTTTTATTAAAAAACCAGTCAACTTTTGGATTCATACTATTTGCTTTTTAGTTATCAAAATTAATTTTTCTATCTGCTGGTCTAAAATACCAAGACAGAATTATAAAAATGGTCTGAAAAAGTGGTCCAAAAATTGCTTTACCACCATCGCCCATTGCCAAATGCGAAATTAAAGCACCTGTCATTGCGAAAAAGAAACCAGCATAAGCCCACTCTTTAATAAGTTTAAAACGTGGGATTAAAATAGCGATAACTCCAAGAATTTTCCATACCCCAAGAATGGTCAAAAAATAAACCGGATAACCCAAGCCAGTTACCAAGTCAACCCACTGTTTTGTTCTGAGAACTGCAAAAATCCCACTTTGCAACATACCAATTGCCAATAGACTTGTGGCAATCCAATAAATTATTTTGTTTCTCTTTTTCATTTTATATTATTTTAAATTGTTTGCTATTTCTTGTAATCTGTTATGTGCCACATTTATACCGTATGTAAAAGGTAATTTTAGATTTTCATCTCTGTGTGCCACTGATTGATATACCGTATGTATTGTAAGTTTGCTTGTGTTGTCAGTAAGTTTCTCAAAATCTAAAAACTCAAGCTGTACACCAAAAGGCATATTCTCAAACTCAAAAGTCCTTGTGATTTTTAGATTGGAAACAAAATCATGGATTGACCCATTAAACCTATGTTTATTTCCTTTTGGGTCGGTTGTTTCAAAAAGGTAACCACCATGTTTTTTATTTTCAAGTTTCAATACTTTTGTTCCCATCCATTGCTCAATAATTTCAGGTTCTATGTACGCTTTAAAAAGTAATGCTAACGGTAATTCAAATTCCCTTGTTATAAGCAAATCTTGTTTGCCGTTTTCAGCAATGACTTTAGTTTTTTGTTCCATATTTCTATTTTTTTTGTTTCATTATATTTTCCAATTTATTAAACCTGTCATCCCACATATTGCGGAATGGTTCAATAAAGTCAGCTATTTCTTTCATCTTTCCCGGATTGAAATGATAATATATTTCTCTGCCTTGTGGCTCCTGTTTCAACAATTCACATTCTGTAAGAATTTGTAAATGTTTTGAAACTGTTGGTCTTGCGGTGTCAAAATTTGAAGCGATAGCCCCTGCTGTCAATGATTGCGAAGCTAACAACAGAAGTATCGCTCTTCTTGTTGGGTCTGCAATTGCTTGAAATACGTCTCGTCTTAAATTCATAATGAAGTTATTTGACTACAAATATACATGTAGTTATTTAACTACGCAAGTATTTTATCAAATATTTTTTAAGTCAGAATTTTTTTGAATTGTCTGCATGACTTTGTGAGGGGTTCTCAACCTTGCTGCCTACTTTATCCATAACTAATTATTTTTTAGAATTTGTAATTATAACTTAAACAAAAGTATAAGTAAGAGGTTTAAAATTTCTTGCAGTATTTTATATATCAGACGCTTGAAGCATTATGACTAACGTTTGAGGTTTGAAACCGATTAACTATCAATTCATTTTCAAGTACATAGACATTGAATAGCTGCAATGCCCTGAAAATTAACACTTCCGCCCCAATAATTTTTTTACGATTTTATAGCCCGTTTTTATTATACAATTTAATCTTCATTTTTTGATATTCAGTAGATTCAGTAATTATTTACTTTAAAAAAACTAATGATTGTTAATTTTTAAAAGAGATAATGGAAATTATAGTATTTTCCCTGATAAATTTAATAAGAAGATGATGAAAAAAATAACAGTTTTTATTGGAGCATTATCATTCATGATTAGCTCATTTGGCCAGGATATTAAGGTTCCTGTCAATACTCAATTTAAAAAAGTTATAGATTATGAAACCTATAAGGATTCCATGGTAATGGTAGCAAATTGGATGATGAATAGTCCTATAACAAAAGATAGGGAAAAGAGAGATGCTGCTAACAAGTTTGTGCTTAGCTGGATATCAGGTATATCCAGTACGCATTTTAATGTGAGACAGGACTTTAAAAATGAAATAACAAAGGATAAATCCAATTTTTATAGTACCGATTTATTTATGGATTATATAGCAGGGATGGTTTTGTTTAAAATAAATAATGATCGAGCTGATGAATTTGAAACTCAGGAAGCTGGGATTAAAGCTTTGATGCAAGGATATGAATCTGTCGAAAATTTCTGTACGGTTAAATTTATTGAGATGCTTAATAAGCAAGAGAAAATAGGAAAGCTATCTGAATGGATTAAAGCAAACGCTGTTAAATCTGAACCAAAAGATAAGACGGAATAATTCTTAAGGATTTGCTACATGAGGTGCTTTACTTCTGATTTGATGGTTGAAAATCCCTTTCCTCGAACACAAGGAATTTAGGAACCATTTTTAACAAGCCAAGGAACTATGAATGAGCTTAGAACTATAGAATTTAGGGGGAAATTCTGCAAATCTGAAAGTGAAAAAGATTTTTTATATTCATTTCCATTTCAAATTTTGCTTGCAAGAGCAAGAATTGGAGATTTTTATAGAGAATACAGAATTCAATAACGATTTATTCTCTCCTAAGCGAAATGCAAATAAGAAATCATTTTGGTTATTGACAATAAGCAAAAAATAAGCGCGCTCTCTAAACAAGAAAATTCATACTCACACGACTCACCGAATAGTAACCATCATCATCTACTTCAATTTCAAAATTTTGAACAAATATTTATACCAATTACCATCGAATTATTTGAACTTTTCCAAAAATTGATGAACAAATTCACCTTGATGGAGGTTTATATTATAAGAAAAGTAAACACTACTTGCAAGTAGATTATAAAATTTATTAATAGTTAGGAGAGCTTAATGGTGGAATATTTACACAAATAATCAACAATTTGCCCTGATTCGGCCAATAAATATTCATTTAATAACAATTAATAGGATTTATCCATGCCTCCTGAGATAACCTTATTTATTACCAAGTATGGGTACGTTGCAATTTTCGTACTTGTTTTTCTTCAGGAGATAGGTGCTCCTAATCCAATTCCAAACGAATTGGTACTTCTCTTTTCCGGATATTTAACATTCCAAGGTTTATTGCACTTACCAATGGTCATATTGGCGGCAACCTTAGCTGATTTTACCGGTACAAGTATCTTACATACCGTATTTTATTTTACCGGCGATTACCTTATTCAACGCAAACCACGTTGGTTACCAATTCCCATAAAAACCATTTTGAAAATAAAAAAAAGAATTTCCGAAAAAGGCTTAACCGGAATTTATATAGGACGTCTTACTCCTTTTATTCGGGGCTATACTTCAGTCATTGCGGGGTTACTTCAGATTAAATCCAAAATATTTTTACCAATTGCACTTATTACAGCTACAATATGGGCCTCAGCATATACCATAGCGGGGAAATTGTTAGGACCGATCTGGCCCCGGGTTGTGCCCCAAATAAGTACTATCAAATATGTTGTGCTGTTAATTTTTATCTCCATTCTCCTAATCATAATTTTACGTTCTATTATAAAACACAGAACTTTAATAAAAAAAGAACCCGGTGAAATCCTTCACTTTTAATTATAGTTCGATATAAGATAAAAATGAAATAGACAATTAAATCATAATACAATGAAAGTTCATATAGTTTGAAAAGTATTATGCTAAGGCTGAATAAAAAAAACATATTTTTTTATAATAATTGACTGAACATTAAACATTTATGACAAAGATTGTTTGGATAATAACCATCGTAGCTTGGATCATTACTTTGTTTTTATTAACCATTGTAGTATCCGACATAGACCCCGAAAATCCTTTCAAAAAGTACAGGATACTTATTGTAATTGGATTTTTTGTAATCTCGGGGTTGACCAGGTATTTTTATAAGAGACAGAAAAAACAAAAAGCTTTTTGAGTCTGAATGAATCAACAGATGACTGATTTATCATCCGGACTTTTATTTCAAAATAACTCCAAAGTAATGGTTTACCCAAAGCATCTTATCTTTTTTGCGATAGCCCTTCTTGTTTTTATAAATTGCTTCCCGCAAACCGGTCAACCTACCATCATGCGGGGACTAATTACAGATTCAGTGTCAAACGAACCGATTCCGTCAGTCTATGTTATGTTCATGAATTCCACTGTTGTATCCACTACCAATGAGGAAGGAGTATTTTCCATTCAAACCAGCGACACTTTTAGCTATGTAAAAATATCTTCGGTAGGATATCAGGATGCGGTTGTACATACATTATCCGGAAAAAATCAATTTACCCACATTAAACTGGCCCCTAAGTTAGAGCAATTGAAGGAAGTGGTGGTGAGCGCTAAACGAAAACAACGTTACAGGAATAAAGGGAATCCGGCTGTAGAACTTATTGAGGAAGTAATCAAGCACAAAGCGTTTAATCGAATTGAGAATATTGATTACCTTGAATACAATAAATATCAGAAGATCATTTTATCGCTGGACCACGTTAACCCTAAACTGGAAGATAAAAGGCTTATGAAACACTTCAGGTTTGTACTTGAAAATACGGATACCACCATTATTCCTGGAATAAAATTGCTGCCTGTTTATCTTAAAGAGGATTTGTCGAATTACTATTACAGGAAAAACCCTCTATCTTCCGGGGAAATTATAACAACTGAAAAATTAGTAAGTTTTGATGAATATATCGACAGTAAAAGCCTAACAGCATCGATTAATTATTTATACCATGACATAGATATTTATAATAACAATATTGATTTGCTCGGTAACCAGTTTTTAAGCCCTATTGCTCCGATTGCCCCTTCCTTCTATAGGTTTTTTATTGAAGATACGGTTGTGATGGACAGTTCAAAATGCATCAGGCTGGCTTTTGCCCCGCGGAATAAAAGTGATTTTTTGTTTCAGGGGTATTTGTTTGTAACACTCGATAGCTTGTATGCGGTTAAAAAGGTTGCAATGCATGTAAACAAGGAAATTAACATGAATTGGGTGAAAAGTATTGCAGTTGATCAGGATTTTAAGAATAAAGGCATGGGATGGATGCTGGCACGCAATGAGATGATTATTGATTTTGGCATCACAAAAAATTCCATGGGTTTATATGGGCAAAAAACGATTTTCTACAGTAACT
>CAYZNC010000108.1:0-16976 GCA_964478555.1 uncultured Bacteroidales bacterium
AATTGACCGATATACATGAGATAATATTTGTTACATTGGTTTCTTCTATCTTTGATTAGTAAGGCATCAAGATGTTGTTCATTACAATATTTGTGTAAATGCATATGTCAGTGATCAATAAAAAATCAATTATATATATAGGACTGCTTCTATATTCTTTCTGCGCTTTTTCATCTGAACAGGAAAGATATTTGCATTTTACTGAAGTTGATGGTCTTCCCCGAAATATTACTACCTGCCTTATACAGGACCAGTATGGATATTTGTGGGTGGGCACCACAAATGGAATTGCACGCTACGATGGGAAGAATTTTTATTGTTATAAAGAATTATCCGGCATTTGGATTATTCAACTTTTTTATGATTCAAAAAATACGCTTTGGGTAGCTTCTAATAAAGGACTTTTTAAATATAACCGTTTAACAAATTTCTTTGAACTGATAGTTGAGGGTTTTATTACAAAAATCCAAGAAGATAGCGGTGAAATTTATTTTTTGGAAGTCGGAAATATAAATAAAATTGTTGGAAACAAAATCCTGATTGTTTACAAAGAAAAAAACCTTAACGATTTTTGTTTTTCAGATAAAGGGTTATGGTTCAGTAAAAATAATGATGGAATCAGACTGCTCAGCCGGGAAAGTGGTTTAAAGATAATTCAAGGTACCTATCTCAAAGGCAAATTTGCTACTATTGTTTACAATATTAATGACAAAATATTTGTAGGTTGCTACAATGGACAGTTGTATTCAATTCTTAGCAATGGCACAGTAATACAAATAGATATTAATAATCACTATTACTTTAAAAAAATTGTAAAAGTAGGCCATGAAATCTGGCTTGCAACAGATGGCAACGGTATCATTATCCTTGACAACAACCTGCACTTTTCAAGAATTTTAAACCGGAGTAAAAATACTGAAGCATCTGTCAATAGTAACAGCATTTATGATATTTTACCCGGAAACAACCAGGAAATCTGGCTAGCTTCATACGGTGCCGGTCTAACATGTATTTTGCCTGATAATCTCTTATTTCAAAATATACTTCCCGAAAAAGGAAATGAAAATTCATTGGTTGCCAATGAAGGTGTATCTGTGTTTATTAAAAGTCCATTCATGTATTTCGGCACAAATTATGGAATGTCAATATGGAATGAGAATACACTGCTGTTTAAAAATCTGTCCAGCCAAAAATTAAGAATGGACTTGAAGGGAACCAAAGTTTCTGCAATTAATGCAGATCAAAATAATAATATATGGGTTGGTACATACGATGGGCTTTTGGGGAAATACTCTTCTGATTATAAACTCTTAAATACCTATCATCCCAGCAGTAATGGCACAGAGGAGATGCAACAAATTGTTCAATTACGCGAAATAAATAAGAGTAATTTGTTAATACTAACACAATTTCATAATTGCATTTTATTAAACTTCAATATTGAAAAAGGAACAACCAGTTTATTTGAATTATATCATAAGGGTAGCAACATTACCTATTATTTGCTGAATACTATAAGAGAAAACCAACAAGGTGAACTATTGGCTTTGATTTCCGACAAAGGTTTATTTCATGTAAATTGGAAAGATAATGTATTGGAAAACAAACTATCGGAAATGAATAAACGAATCGGTTGTTATATTACCGATTTCTATCATGATAAAAAAGGCTATTATTGGCTAGCTTCTTCCTCTAACGGACTAATACGCATTTCAAAAGATGGTAAAAACTATAAAAAGTATACCGTTAAGGAAGGTTTGCCGAGCAACATACTGATCAGAATTGAGTCGGTAGATGATCGTTATCTTTGGATAAGTACCATTTCCGGGATTTGCAGGTTCGATACCAAAACAGGGCAAGCGCTCAATTTTAATCATAACGACGGACTTCCTGCAAACGAATTTCTTGAGAGGGCTTCAGCTAAAACAAATGATGGAAAAATAATTTTTGGCTCTACTGCCGGCTTTACAATTGTAAATCCGGTAAAAGTCAACCCCGATGTCTCAAGAACTGAAATGATAATATCAGATATTACTTTTCAAAACAGAAGCATCAGAAACCCGGAAGAAAAGCAGTTTTTAAAACAACCCCTGGAAGACACAAAAGAGATATGGCTGCCCTATAATAAGAATTCTTTTTCCATTCACTTTTTCGCAAAAAACAAAAGTTTTTTAAAATATCATAATTATGCTTACCGTTTGATTGGATTGGAAAAGAAATGGACCTACCTGGGAGAAATAAATTTTGCAAATTATACCAATTTATATCCGGGTACATATATTTTTGAAATTAAAAGTGCTGATAAAACGAAAGATGGAATACCAACACGGCTCATAATTCATATACAATCACCATGGTATTTAAGCTGGTATGCTTACCTTACTTATGCAATTATATTTTTTACCATTCTGTACCTTTCAATATATGCATATTTAAAAAGAATGGAGTTAAAAAAAGAAAAAGAAATATCGGAATATAAAATTCAGAAAGAACATGAACTTACAGAAAAGAAACTTTCATTTTTTACCAATGTATCACACGATTTAAAAACTCCTTTAACACTTATCGATGCCCCTGTTAATGATTTATTGCAATCGGGAAGCCTCAATCAGGAACAGGTTGACAAACTAATGGTTATTCGCCGAAATTCTAAACGTTTATATAAGCTTATTACAGACCTGCTCGATTTCAGAAAAATAACACAAAAGCAGTACGTGCTGGAAGTTAGTGAAACTGTAATTTCTGATATTATAACAGATATATTCGAAGCATTTAAGGAAGAATGCAAAAACAAAAACATAGATTTAAAATGCACTGCCGACAGAAAACTCAGTGGTTTTGTTGATGCAAAGAAAATTGAGAAAATACTTTGGAACCTCTTATCAAATGCATTAAAATTCACGAAAAAAGGAGGGATAATATCACTAAACGCTGAGGAACTAATAATTGAAGAAAGAAGGTGTTTAAAACTAGAGGTCAGCGACAATGGCATTGGGATTTCCAAAAAAGACAAAAACAAAATATTTGATCGTTTCTTTAAAACTCAAAATTCTCAATCGATAAACCAGGAAGGTACAGGGATTGGCCTTTCTATAGTAAAAGAACTGGTGGAAATGCATCATGGCAAAATTCAGGTAGAATCTGCTATAGGATTGGGTTCAACTTTTACAATTATTCTTCCTTCCGGAAAAGAAAGTTTTACTCACGATGAATTAGTTGTATTTGAATTACCTAATTATCAGGTGTCCGGGGGCGAAAATGTTGAAACATTGGAGATAAACACCCAAATTCAGCCTAAACAAAAACATTATAATTTGCCAGGGATTTTAGTGGTTGAAGACAATTCAGAGCTTAGAGAATATTTAGCCGGACATTTTGAAAAAAAACATAAGGTTTATACGGCCGGAGATGGTTTCGCGGGTTTAAAACTTGCGAAAGAAATTAATCCTGATATTATTTTAACCGATGTACAAATGCCAAATATGAACGGATATGAATTTTGTAAAGAACTCAGACAGAATTTTGATACTTCTCATATACCGGTGATCATGCTTACTGCTAATAATACCATTGAGCACCGCATAGAAGGGCTTTCAACAGGGGCTGATGCTTATATGGACAAACCTTTCGATATAAAATTACTGGATGCGCAAGTATATACATTGTTAGAAAATAGAAAGACCCTCCGAAACAAATTTCAGGGAATGGATACTTCTGAAAATCTGGAAAAAACATTACCACAGAAAGACGTGGATTTTATTTTCGAACTGAAACTGTTCATTGAAGAGAATATGTTGAATCAGGAATTGAATGTTGAACTACTCGCTGAGCATTTTGCTGTCAGTCTTGCCCAATTGCACAGGAAAATGAAGTCGCTTACGGGTTCAACGCCAAATAATCTGATTAAATCCATCCGGTTGAAGAAAGCCTATAAACTCATTCGCGAAGCTGGTTTGAGGGTCTCAGAAGCAGCCTATCAAACGGGTTTTAGTGATCCAAACTATTTCACAACATGTTTTAAAAAGGAATTTGGTGAAAACCCATCACAAATTGGATAACCAATTACTGTTTCTCAAACACAACAATAATCTTATTAAAATCGGCTGCTGCATTTACTACTTTCCTGAAATCCTGGAATTTGGACTTGGGATAATAAATGCTTTTGTAATCCTCATTTACTTTTACAACTACTGTTTTATTATTGATAACTTCGTACCTTGAGATAAAAGCAGATGTGGCATCACCGCCATCCTTCAGCTCTACATCCATCTTTAAAGCTTCCAGATTGTTAACTTTGTAGCCCGAAGGTATGTCAAATGTTATTTCGCGATAATACGACCGGTTGAAATCATTTTCCACATCGAATTTCCGTTCGCCTTCCTGATAAAGTTCAACTTGGGGGCCAATTAATTCGCCTATCTTGAATAAATACTTGTCACCTGCCTGTTCAACAATGGTTGGAGAATTAAATCTTGCTTTAATAATAAAAGGTTTAACACCTAAATATTCAGCACCTTGATTTTCCAATTGAATATCCGTAAACTTCCCATCTTTAATAATATTTTTCAGGAGGTTATTATTCATTTCTTCTTGTCGTTCTTTGGGAATATAAGAGTAATAAGGTTGTACCGATTGAGCGTATTGCCCATCATAAAGAACGGTATAGTATAAATCAGGATTGCCCACAGATTTGGAGAAATCTACCTTAACTATGTGGTTGTGCCTGTTTCTTGTGAAACTATCCGGCTCCACAAAACTTATTTCCCCAACCCCGCTAGTGAAATCACCTAAGGTCACATTTTTAACAAACAAACCATAGTTGTACGTAAACCCAAAAGGTATAACCCCCAAACGATGCACAATTGACGATGGACTAAGGTACTTACTGATACCCGGTAAATATATCAGATAAGACTCCAGAAAATTATAAGCTTCAAAATCAGGATCAAACCGGAGTGAATAACGGTTAGTAGTTAAGACCACCTTATAATTAATCTGCAGGTGGTCAAAAATTGCTGTATACAACTTGGTGATTCCAACCTCATCTGTCGATTTATACTCCAAAATTGACGATAAGTCCTTATGAATAGCTTTTTCAGTAATTCCAAAATTAGACTTGATGTAATTTTCAATAGTGCGTACTTTCTCTTCAAGATCATTTATTCCATTCAAATTTATTTGTTTCAAAAGCTTGTCAAGACTTTTTGAAGCTGATTTATTGGGCTGTTCATGTGTCAAATCAAATACAGTCTGTGAAGCTTCAATATAATTGATAAGATTCTTTTGTGTCGTACTTTTATTTTCATCCAGCTTATACACAAACTGCATCAAATTGGGATTATATACGGCAAATGGTTCTTCCTTTAAACCAGGAATCGTGTCTACATGTACTGATAAAACATTCCGGCCATCGGGTGCATTGGAGTTCTCCAAATCAGGCAATCCGTTATAACTTTTACTTTTAAAAATCAAATTAGAAGGACAAATAATGGAATAATTCAGATTTCTTTTGGGTATTTCATTCTGAAGAATAGCCTCTTCTCCGTGATAATCAGCATTTCGTTCGACAATCATAAGGTACTCTATTTCACTACCCTTGTCTACTCCTTCAAGTGCAAAATATTGATAAGTTGTTTTTGTTTCTTCGTTAATGCCTTCTTTAATATCTTCATTCTTCAATACTCTTACCTCACCTCTTGCGCTAATTACACGGGCTTTGTTAACAATTATTTTAGCACTGGCACTCATTGGAAGATAAATCCTGTTGTTTCTTTCGATGGCTTCATCATTATTAACTTTTATTATTTTATGAAGCAGTTTATAACAAACAAAATTATTATTGACTAACACATATTCTAACACATGGGTTTCTTTCACTACCAATTCCGAAAGTTGCTCATCAGCGGCACTTAGCTTGTGTAGTTTTGGCAAAGAATCCCATTGATACGATTTATATTCCTGAGCAAATAACGAACCACAAAAGGCAAGGCTTAAAATAAGCAGATGAAATTTGATTATTTTCGATTCCATACGTGAAAAAGTTGTTGTTTTTGAGGAATGACTTTGGTTCATGATTGACTATAAATGTTAAGGTTCGCGATCTTTTTTGAGATTTACGGATGTTTTATAAGCTGTTCTAAGTGAATCCAGCATGGAATTCCATTGCGGAAATGTCTTATGCTGCAAAAGTAAAAAATTAGTATAGAAATTTTGCGTTAGACAAACTTTATTCGACTCGGTTTTGTAGGAAATATTAAACCCGAACAGGTCGTTTTTATATTCGGAATTGCCTGGCATATAGGTAAGTTTATAACCTTCGGGCATTTCGAAGATAACATGGTTGATCATTTGCTTTTTATACTTAATCTCCAGTGGAGTTGTTTTCGTATCCTTGATATCATCTCCGGTTTCTATTTTATCCATATTCATATTTAAGAAAACTTCATTACCAACGACGGTGGCATAATCTCCCAGGTTAAAATTATACGAAATTACGAGATCCTTGTCTCTTTCCTCTAAGTTCTTAACATTAAAATTATCGATCAGGAATTTGTTATTCCCTTTTTGAAAATAGCCCTTTAAAAAAATTGCAAGATCGTTTTTATTTTTCTGCGCAATATTATTATACATATCGACACGTGAATAACCTCTGAAATAAGAGATTCCCGACCCTACTATTTTCTTTCCATCCAGCTTGATTTTAATAGTATCGGCCTGGAGATTCAATGCCGGATCCACTTCAGGTACATCAGCCACTTCATACTTGTCGTTCAAATCGATCAAAGCCTCCTTACCTTGAATTACATAGGAAGGATAATCGAAAGGATGCCGACCGGGAGTAGCATCGAGGTAATAGTAACGTCCTTTGTATTTATAAGTAACAATCATGTGATTATCCACAGCGGGTAAGGGCAAATCGTCATAACGATAAGGAAGATGCCTGGTTCCAATCCATGTGAGATAACTCTGGATACCCGCAACTTGCAACATTTTATTGATAATGCTTGCCATATCTTTGCAATCGCCATAGCGTTTGGTAAATACCACATCCGCATCTCTGGGTACAAAACCTCCGCGACCAGCTTCGAACGCAATGTATTTAATATGATCCTGAACCCAGTAATAAATCTTTTTTACCTTATCCAGTTCTCCATTCGTATTGGTTGTAAGAGAATCAACAAGAGCCTTGAGCCCCGGGCTTGTTTCTTTATTAATTTGTGATACCAGGCCCTGATACCATGAGAAAAGGTCTGACATGTCAGACAATACCTTAACTTTCATTCCATTTACGGTATAATCTGTAATATATATAAACATGTGCGCTGCATAATATGGTACCGCAGGGGCATCATCATCCACGTTCAATTTAGGTATTTTATTGGCTTTCCATTGATACACAATTTTATTGCCTACTTGCTTACGCGTGAAATCTATTTTAAGACTATCGCAATTCATCAATTTATAAGCTATATTAACGTTCGGGGGACAGCTGACAGATAACTCGGAGGCCTCCACAGGCATAAAACTGCTAAAATAATGAGAGCTTAGATAGCGAGGTTCACTAATACGGTAAGTGTAATCCATAACAGTTCGGGCGCCCTCTTCCACCATAGGAAAAGTAAAATTTATCGTCTTCACATCATCGAAAAATGTTGATGACCGCGAAAAATCTGACGTGTCAAATTTTTCAACATTCATTGGTTTATAGCTAAACTTAGTTGGAACTAAGGTTTTGGCAGATAATTGGGTGATTTTGAAAAACCCTGATGTACTTACACTTTGATCTGCCTTATACATTACATTTTTGTCAATGATCAGTGTTTCTTCGTGATTTTTCATTTCAATCTGAAGCTTATCATTAACAATATCGATATTAATATCGGAACGGGTATCCAAAAGCACCCTCGCTTCTCCCGGATATTTTTGACGGTACATGTTCAAATCCAGTTTTTGGGCACACAATGTCATGGGTTGAAGGATAATGAGAAGAGTAAATATTTTGATAGCTAGCAGAGACGTAAGATCTTGCGTCCGTACCAATTTTAAAATCCATATCATTTTTGACATTTAATTTATATTATTTTGTTTGAGAATTGGATGTCTCGCTCAAAACCCCGTTATAGTAATGCTTGGTTCTTAAAAGCGTGCCGTCCTGTTTAAAATATTGAGATATACCATGCAACTTATCCATATTGTACAACAGTAACTTTGAAACTTTTCCACTGGCGTAAAAGTAGCGGCATTCCCCGTTTAATCTTCCCCAAAAGTAATTTTCATCAGCTTTCAAAGTACCATCAGCATAGTAGAGTTTGGCGGTACCATTAATTGAGCCGTTAAGAAAAGTTGTTTCGTAACATAAAGTACCATTGGGATACCAGGTTGTTTTCTTGCCTTGTAACCAGCCCATAATATACTGAGATTCCATTGATTTTTGTCCGTTATTATAGAAAGTTACCATATTGCTATTTCCCTTATCGAGATAAATGGTGTCGACAAGTTTACCTGCCTTGAGATAACTACATCCAATTACATCATTATGATAATAATAAAGATCGTACATTAAATCTCCTGATTCGGCAAAGTATTCAAAGGTGCCATATTTTTCATTGTCGCGATATTGTCCCTTCTGTTTTTTACTGCCATTTTCATAAAATTCGGTAAACGGGCCGGATTGTTCTCCGTCCACATATTTCCTTATACTTTTAATTTGTTTATTCGGATAGTATTCTGTCCAAGTGCTGTCCTGACTTCCATAGAAATAAAAACCCTCCGTTGCTATCTTATTATCAGCATCATACCATTTCCATAAGCCATTTGTATTGTTATTGAAATATTCACCTTCATATTCCAAACTTCCTGAAGAAAAATATAAAGCACATTTTCCATGCAATTGACCATTAACATAATCGCTTTTAAGGCATGTCTGCTGATTTGAATAATGTGAGGCATAATTACCGGTTGCTCCTTTTAAGGTAATGGTATCAATAACCTTATCCAAACTGTCATATAAAATATCTTTCACCCATTTCCCATTTTCCATTTGGGTTTCCTGGCTTAATTTTCCGGTAATATCAAATATTTCCTGCCATCCATGCTTTTCGCCTTCGACATAATATTCTTTGAAAATCAACGTACCGTTGGGCTGATAAGATTCCCATTTGCCTGCCCAACGGCCGTTAAGATAATATCCTCTGGCATATAAAGAATCGTTCGCATAATATTCCAGATAAGGGCCATTCATTTTTCCGTTCAAGTAAACGAAACTTCTGTCTATTTTCCCATTTTGAAAAAAATAACGGTATGGGCCGTTTAGGACACCATCAGTGTAGTTTTCTTCGTGATTTACAATGCCATAAATATCATAGTAAATCCATTTACCTTGTTTATTTCCATCTTTATACACGCCCTCCGATTCAGGTCGCCCATTAGCGTAAAATCCTTTATAAACCAGGGTATTTTTATTCTTTTTGCTCTCAAAAATGATTGTATTTTTTTTATTATAATATCTTACAGCCACAGGATTATCATTGGTGTAATCTATCTCGTAATGCAGTTTACCATCGATGTCATAGTGTTTATAAGTGCCATTCAGTTTGCCAAAATCATCATAAGTATAGATTTCCATTAACTTACCGTTACGATAATAGGTTTTATATTCTTTAATGGTCTTACCTGCATGTGCCATTGCCTCAATTTTAAGCGCGCCGTTGCTGTAATAATATTTCACCGGGCCTTCCAATTTACCATCCAGATAAGATTCTTTATTATAAAGCACTTTATTTTTATAGTATTCCCTGAAGGATCCGTTTCGTTGGTCATCCTTGAACTCTGCCTCTAATTCATTGACTCCGTTATCAAAATATTTTCGGGCTGTTCCGGAAATTTTGTCCTGTAAATAAGGGATTTCGTATTCTTTAGTTCGAACCGGATAGAAGGAGCGATACAGTCCCTCCTGTTTACCATTGATGTAGTTGGTTATGGAAATGGTATCTCCGGAAGCAAAAAAAGTAACCTCCTTAGAAGGTATACTATCTTTATAAAATGTTTTCTTTATAACATCTCCATTTAAATTGTACTCTGCGAATGAACCTTCCGGCTTGTCTTTGACAAAATTAATTTCACCCGATTTTTCGCCATTGGAATGATAAAGAGCCCATGGACCTTGACGCAAGCCGTTGCTAAAATTCCCTTTGCTGACTAGGTTTCCGTTAATATCATAATACAACCAAAGACCTGTATTCTTATTAGCCTTATCAAAGTTACCAATGGCTCTGATTTTATTGTCGATGCGAACTGCATTAAATTTTTCTTTTTGACCAAAATTGCCGAGAACAATGTAAGGATGCGAATTATTCCAAAATTCCGATCCCCATTCAATAAAACCTTTGATTTTGGAGACATTCTTCGATACTACTTTTGAAATAGCGGCATTGGTGCTACTTAATAATACACAATTGAGGAAAGGCTCAAAACGTTCAGTTTTCATTATTTCCGTAAAGGTAGGCACATAAAACTGCATCCAAAAGCCCTTATCATTAGAATTATACGAAAGGTTCTCAAGCAGAATCTGTATTTGCCTCACAATAGGAAAGTCGAGTTTACCTTTCAATTTATATTTTTGGTTTAAGGCAAGATGGTTTGAAATGATCATATCAAGTCCCGCAAAATCATCGCCTTCGGAAAGTATAATCTTTTTAGGAGTGAGTGTGTTTTTTTGCGCGAGAAATTTATTTAAAAAACTAAGAATTTCCAGACTGCTTGAATCGGAAGGAGACAACATAATACAGGTCATTAATGAAAGCATGGCTTGCGTATACTTCCCTTCATCGGCACATAAGTAACCAAGCCGAAGGTGTGAGTTCCGGTGATTAGGGTTAGCCCATAAGGTTTTTTGATAATATTCAACAGCATCCTGATACCGCCCCATCCGTTGCAGTGTAATAGCCTTGTTATAATACAGAAGAAAATTCATTGGGAAAATCTTTATGCCCGCATCATATACTTTAAGGCTTTCCTCACTCTTACCAGTTTCATCAAGTGCCGTGCCAAGATTACTATAAATGAGTGCATCACTTACTATTTTATTACCCAAAGCGTTTCTACAAACAGAAATAACCTTCTCATATTCTTTCATTCTAAGAAAAGTCAATGATAATTCTGTCTGTGCCCAGCTATAGTTGGAGTCGTTGCGATTAACCTGCTGATATATTTCAATGGCTTTTGAATATTCTCCTTTATCATGAAATTCGATACCCTTATGAATTTGTTTTTCTGCATTGTAGGGATTAATAGTATCTTGAGAGTAACCTATACAATAACTAACTAAAAGAAAGAAAAAAGAGCTAAAAATTTTGTTCATAAAACAAGTATTTCCATGATTTATTGGTGTGCTGTAATAAACGAAAACTGCGGTTCATTTAATATAAAAAAGTACAGAATTATAAATTTAGAAAATTTTTGTCAAGTTACCATGAAAGTTAAAGACTTATCCAAAACAAATGTTAAAATAATGTAAAAAACACTGTGGCATTCTTACCTGTAAACGGGACACCGGTAGTTATCCCCGCAAATATGATAGGAGATCATAAGTTCATGGGTGCCATAATTAAACTTTTGTATACTGCCGGGAGTAATATCTAAAGAGTAAGCAAATGAAAAATTGCCTTTATTCAGTCCAACCATCGGAATAATGGAAACCGGTGCGCCGGGAATATTATCGAATTGATGGCGGTACGACAATGCTAACCACCAGGTTTTCCCCATCAATAGTTTAGCATTAAGATCAATTTGCTTTTCGAGATTTTCTGTAGCTTTCAAAACAACCGAAGGTAAAAGTCTGAAATCATCCCTTTCACCGCCCGTAAGATAACCCAACATGAGAAAATAATTGCGATTCCGCCCGGTTGCTGAGGATTGGTTTAAAAGCCTCGCTGCAGACAAACCCCCGAAGAATTTTTGGTTATATAGAAAAAGGCCCGCAGCAATATCAGGTCTGATTTCACTAGAAGTGCCTCCTGTTATAATGGGGTCATAGTCCCCTTTCAAGCTACTTTCGTTGAATGATGCCTGATACAATTTGAATGCCAGTCCCATCCCCATTTTAAGACCGCTGTTTTTACTGAGAAGAAAATGATAAGCATAAGCAATCTGTCCTCCCAGGTTTCGGTAGGCTCCGTTCTTATCATTGTAAATATATCCTCCAATACCATGAGAGGCTTTTTCACCGGGTTGTAAAGATTTTTTGCCGGAAATACGCGCTTCAACAGATAAGGTTTGTATTTGCGGAGCCCCATCAATGCCGACCCATTGATGCCGATCTGTGGCTTTAAACCATGTACAGTCATCGCTACCAATAATTGCCGGGTTGATCAACGATTTATTTAAATGATACTCGTTATAAACCGACAGTTCCTGGGCAGCAGAATGTAAGCTAAACAACAAAAGTAAAATAAACCAAAAAGATCTCATTTTAGCGTTTTATGGTTATCGATCCGGCATAAGGTTTTATCCCGTTTTTAAGGTCAATTACGTACCAGTATGTGTCGGGTTCCACAGGTCTGCCATTATATGTTCCGTTCCAGCCGGGATCGCTTCCATGGTAACTGGCAAGCACTTTCCCATACCGGTTAAAAATTTTTATTTCAGCCTCCGGGTAATGGAAGAATATTTTAGGGTTCCAGGTATCGTTATATCCATCGCCATTTGGCGTAAAGAAATTGGGAATATCAACTTTGAGGCTGATCAGAATGGTATCAGAAAACACACAGGTATTCATGTCAGTTACAGTTACCGAGTATTCCCCCGGTTTTATAACGGTAATGCTGCTTTGGCTTTCACCGGTATTCCAGACATAGGTTCTGTAAATGTCACCTGTATTTAGCACAATGGCTTCACCAAGCACAAAAGACGTATCGTTACCCAAAAAAAGGTTATCAGGCGGATGTTTGACTACCATGGTATCACGGGCTTTGCATCCAAACTGGTTGGATACCTCTACCCACAAAGTATCCGCTTTATCAGTAGAAAAGGTTTGTTTGCTACTGCCGTCCTTCCACTTATAACTGTTATAGCCACTTCCAGCATCGATTGTGAGTTGAACTCTGGGACAGACCAGCGTATCGTTAGGTAACGAAACTGTGGGCTTTTCACGAACTAAAATATTTTTACAAACAAATTCTTCGGTAGATAAGCCTTGGTCAATTATCAACGAAATATTATAATTCCCCGGATGTTTGTAATATAGTTGTTGAGGCGTGCGAGTCGTAGAGGTAAGAATTGAAGGTTCGGTACAGGTTGAAAAATAAAGCCGCGATAAAGTGTGATCATCGATATTGGCCACAAATACAAAAATTTCATTTTCAACTCTGTTCACATCAGAAATACCATGCGGGTGAAATAGATTACCAATGTTCCCGAGGGGAGTATAAATGATATGTCCATTGATACCCTGAGGAAAATCGAGCCGGATAATGTCATCACTAAAGCGGTTCCCAACAAAACCAAAAGTTTGACCACAGTCGCGAATAACAGTTATATCAAAAGGCGAATTGAGACTTGCTATTTCACCCATGTTTATGCCGGATGGGTTGTTTAACAAGGAATTACCGAAATTTAACTTTGAAATACTATGGGAGTCGAAGTTGGTAATTAACATAAACCAGGTGTTATTCTCCCGAAAGGGACAAATACCGCATGGATGGTCCAATGTACCGATATTACCCAAATTTGTCCCGGAGGGGGTGTTCGCAAGGCTATTGCCAAAGTTGAAACGGGTAATCGTACTATTGGTGTAATTAACTGTAAAGCCAATCCACTTACCATTTTCGAGAAATAAATAAAAGTCGACAGGATAAGCCATGCTTCCGATGTTACCGAAATCCTGAGCCGTTGGTGTATTTTCAAGTGAATTCCCAAAGTTAAGGCGTATCAGTTTCTCATCGCCTCCCAAACCGCCTACAATGAATCCATACCAGGTACCATCGTTATCTTTTTTAACCTGTATACCCTCTACATGGCTTGGTATAATTCCTCCGAAATTTCCAAGACTATCTGAAACAGGAGTATTTAATAGGCTATTCCCAAAACGGTTACGGGTTATACTGCGGGTAACATGGTTAGTGATAAACGAATAATACCCTCCTGTGTCCTCTGCAATTGCAATAAACGCAGGGCCATTAAGATTTCCGGTGTTACCGAGGTTTACCCCTGTTGGTACATTATTTAAATTCCCGGAACAGAAATGCCAGAAGTAATTGTTTGCAGTACGCGATAAATTAACCGGTGCAAACAACTCATCCACACAAACCGTATCAGGTGCGGTAAAGCCCACCTGGGCTAAAAGCGAATGGGAAATTATCAGGAATATGAAATATAAAAATATACGCTTCAAAATATACCGCTGTAAGAAAAATTAGTAAATCGTTAATTGTTATTTACCGCCAAGACGCTAAAACGCAAAGCATATTTTCTTCGCGTCTTAGCGCCTTGGCGGTATAAACTTATAGTAAGCTTTATCGCTCTGTTTTAACCAGTATTCCCGGCACCTTCACGACTTTTCCGTCATGTCCGGTGATGGTTAAACGATAGATATAATTTCCCGAAGCTAATTGCGACGGAGTCCATTTGATGCTATTCAATCCGGTCTGGGATGGACAATTAATGAATTTCACAACTTCAGCGCCGGTTTGTGTGTATATACTCAAGGTAACCTCTTTTGTATCCGCAGGTAGCTGATATTCAAAACGCACCTGATCGGTAAACGGGTTCGGAGCAACTATTACATTATAGGAACTCTTCACCTCATCAATACCTGTAGCTTCCGTTAATAATTTAATCATCGTGTTATTCTTCTCGATCAATTCTGCTATTTTATCGCCGTCGTCGATCTTCGCATAAATTTCGATCTTTTCGTTATTCGGCGTCACATAATCAACGGGCAATTGGACAGTTTGACCAGCTTGAAAATTTTTGATCTGTAATTCTGCGATCGGGAATTCGCTGATACCTCCACCAACCACAGGATATATACGCAGCCAAACATTGGAAGCTGGCAAGCCCCTGTTTACTGCTGTAGCTGTAATGCTATATTCATGATCACCAATTTTTTGATTTTCTACATTTTCAAGTTGGAAATCATAGGCTTTGAACAGCACTTTTGTGGTATCGGCATAGCTAAATCTTGCACTTTCCACCGTGCTCTGGTAGGTAATGTTGGATCGTTTGATAACAGTCAACAGATCTTCCTGTGAAGTAATCGCTTGGTTAAAACCATAGTAAACATACGCGGTCTTGGTTTCACCCGGCACCATTAGTCCCAGATTGGCAGTAAGAATTCCATCGCTGTAGCTTAAGTTTGAAGCCAAACTATCGGTCAATACGTTATAAAATGTGCCAATATTAACACTGATTACCGTATTTTGGGACACATCCGAGCCCACATTGATGACACTAAGTTTTGTAACAATGTATAATTTACTGTCGTCCGGATTAATTTTAATGCCGTTGTCAACAAGAACGCCATTAACACTGTACAGCTCTTGCTTAATCAGTATGCGTGGACCGTATGGTGAAACAACAATCTTATTACCGGGTACTGAAAAGTTGCCCAATGGAGCATATGTGTAATTCAGATTCTCGCCCGTAGTAAGGTCGATATCTTCACCGGCGCGATAGCTGTTTACCACAACTTTTTCGAGCAGGTAAAGCTTGGAAGTATCCGCACTTGGTAGATTCTTCACCGGAGCAAGGTCAATAACTTCAACGCCATTGCTAAAGGTAGCAGACAATGTTCCGTTCATCTTGCTAAAATCGGTGTAATTAATATCCTGGCCCGACCAACGAACCTGTTGCTGACCCTGGAAATATTCCGAGCCGTTTACATTCAGATTAGTTAAAGTACCCTTGCCAATTTTAAACTTTGTATAGGCGGTAGGTTTACCATCATTTCCTTTATTGACAATGCAAAATTTAACCGGAGCAACGTTCATCGATAGATTTCCACCTGACTGGCCCTTGTAGTTGGTCTTAGTACCGGTTAAAGTGAACCCAATCTCATGGATTCCTTTTGGCAACGTTTCGTCGATGCTAAACAAGAAAACAAAGTAAACCCTTCTGGTTCCCTGTAGTTTGCTTACAAACTTATTCCCCAGGTTGATTAATACTTCGCCTTCAGGCTGGTTAAACCGCCATGCTGTTGTGTCTGTGGCAGGCTGATCGCCAGGAACCAACGGACGAGGATAAGAAACATAACTTAATTCGGCTTTGGTATTGCCCAATCCGGTTAATACCGGGGTAATGGTAGCATTTTCCCAATCGTAATTACTGCCGTTCATTACCTCAATTTTTACCTCAAGGAACGTACCGCTAGCTGCTCTGGGATAACCCGCTGCCTGGAGTTGTGTGCTTTTGTTAGCTCCCGGAATTAATGTTACGGTCTTATGATCCTTATTGGGATCGATAATGGTAGTGGTAGCATAATTCGGATTCACCCAGTCGCATGGGTCTTTACCCCCAGCCATAGAAGTAACGGTGGCTTCGGGGCTACCGAAGGAAGCACGGTATGGATCGTAGTTTCCGTCAAATTCGTGTGGCTCATTAACATCTTCAATTTCATGCTTGATATACACGGTATCAATACCATATTTAACGGTGGTAGGACTTGCTGAAGAGGTAATTTTGTATTCCACACCTTCTGCATTTGCCGTTAGCACATGTGAGAAAAGAACCCAGGGCGAACCGCCAAAGATTTCTTCCACCACCAGGGTGCCTCCTTTGCTAATATCTACAGGACCCTCTTTGCCTTTACCTTCGTATAAAGCATTGATGGTGAAATGGGCTTTGCCAAGTTGATCAAACTTATCGCTGCCGTAAGTACCGTCGGTACCTGCGCTCCATCCTGACGTAACTGTAATACCATCGTCGACATGCGTAAATACATTGGGTGAGCCACTTGGATAACTTTCTCCGTTCCCAGCCAT
>CAYZNC010000109.1:0-16956 GCA_964478555.1 uncultured Bacteroidales bacterium
TGTCTGAACTGATATTACCGGAAGATTCCAGACTTTCTAACATCCCGGAGTTGGTGTTGTGTGATAAATATTGATTTGTCTTTAGAACCTGTAAAAACCTGCTATTAAAAATGCCCAACAATAAAAGTACTGAAACAAGGCTTATAACAATATACTTTATGCGGATTCTCAACATCAATAACACCCCAATAAATGCCGAAAAAATCAGGCTTAAAATAGCCGCACGGCTGTTACTAAAAATAACAATTGCCATTAAAAATAATCCTGCTACCCCAACCATTAATTTAGACATCAAATGCTTTACTTTAAATGCATAAGAAAGAAAAAATGAAGCCAGCATGGCTGTGGCAGCTCCAAGAATGGTATGATCTTTATAAAAAGGCCGAAAAATACCTTTAATAGTAGGCAGATACCAACTATACTGTGAAAATTGATAAAAAGCGTAAATGATAACCGCAAGAAGGGAAATCGTATATAAACCCAAGAGCTTTGGAAATAAGCTTGGATAGACCTTAAAATAATATTTTTGCCAGATAAAAAATACCAGGATATAAATTATATTAAGCATCGAAAACTTAATGGATACCCACAGTATAGTTGAAAAAAAAGCAGTAAGAAAAAAACTGAACAATAATGGTAATATCCATAGGCTCTCATTCCAAAACAATTGCTTTATCAAACCTGGTTTTCTCAGCACATCCCAGCATATTGATGTAAATGCGATGGCTAGCATTGGTTCTGTTGGTATATTAATATTTAAATTTTCATTGATGGAAGTTTCGATAGAAAACGGTAATAGCAAAGCAAGCAATAGCATAAAATAATATTGAAGCGAAAACCTTGATACCAGCCATGAAGCCAACAATATTACTACAAACACAGCACCCCATGCAACAATTGTATACCGCTGGTCTAACAGAAAACCAATTGCAATCATCAGTGGCAGCATGAGCACAGAAAAAATCCACCCATGCCACACATATTTATGATCGGATATCACGTTTAATAATTTCAAAAACTGTAAGTAAAAATATAAATATAACTGCACTCAAACCGGAGAAAAGCCAACGGTTAGGCCATATAGCTTTTGTTGCGGGAACCGCAGGTGAAATAATATATGCTTTAGGTAAAGGAGTGTCAAAATCCTTTTTAATTTGTTCAAATTGATTTTTGCGCGTTATGAGTTCCTGCAGTTCCATGTTGTAAACTTGCCGGGTCTTTTCCTTTAATAGATTATCTTTTGGCAGTAACGAAGATGATTTCATCAGAGAATCGTATCTCTTCTCGAGGTCAGATACCTCCGAAGCCTTTTGTTCAAACAGACTTTGGGCATAGTTAAAAGCTTCCGCCCTATTGTGATGCAAAAGGCTTTCCTTAATTTTTTCACCAACATCGACGATATAGGTAGCTACTGAGGCTGCTCTTTTTGGATCATGATCAAGAACTTTTATGGATATGGATCCGTAACGTGTTTTCTCCACTTTGATCCGCGATTGTAATAAATGGGTTAACCTATTTCGTTTTTCCAGGCTGTTGGTATCCTTTTCAAAATGTTTTACGAGACTATCTGTTAAAGCATCTGACTTTAAAACCTGTATATACATGTCAATTTCCCGGTCGTTACCAAAACCAATACCTTGTTGGTTAATTTGTTGCGAAAGTATTGTTAATGGTGCATAAACAATAGTTTCCGACTCATAGCGTGGTTTTATCATGAAGGGCATTGTAATAATATACACCAATAGAGCAGTAACAACAGATCCCACTGCTAACCGCTTTAAAAATGCAGTATTCCAAATCCAGGAAAGATCTTCTTGCATAATAATGTTTAATAAAATGTGTGTCTATTAAACACTTTAAATCAAAATGGGTTCAATGGAATTAATAAGTAGGAATTTCTCAATTAGAAAAGTTATCTGCAACCTCAACGAAAATGCAATTTATAGTTGAAGTGGCTTAGCTTATAATTGAAACTCCAGCCATTTTAAACCAATTTATAATTGGGTTGTTCTAAGAGTACACCAAAAAATAAATGCTATGAACGATCAAATTTCATTCTACGAAGAAAAGATTAAGTATGAGATGGATGCATGGGATGTGCATGAAGCCGTCAATAGGGGTGAAAAAATGTTAATTATTGATGCTCGCTCAAAAGAGTCTTTTTCGGATGAACACATTAAAGGAGCTGTTAATATTCCTCATCGCACGATGACGTCTGAATCTACTTCGCATATTGATAAGAATACACTATGCGTTATCTATTGCTCTGGCATTGGGTGTAATGCCTCCACCAAAGGCGCTTTAAAAATGACCCAGTTAGGCTTTAAAGTTAGAGAACTCATAGGTGGGATTGAGTGGTGGAAACGCGAAGAATACGAAACCGAAGGCATGAGTATGAGCAAAAAATTGGTTTGTGATTGCCAAAATCAAAACTGATTGGATTATAAGATATTCATTATAGATGAGCATTTAGGAAATTAGACTGTAGGTCAAAGTGCAGACCGCCTACAGCCTAATTACCTATTCCCTAAACACCCATCCTTTAGTTGTTAAAACAGCTTTACATTTGGAACAAAATTCCTTCTCCTCATTGGTCGTATTTTTTCCTTCTGCATCCCTCATAATACAAGTTTTATTACAGCAATGATCCAGACCTTGCGTGTGTCCCAACTCATGTATGGCAACTTTGAATAATTGATCGGAGATATTGTTTTTATCGAGCCTGAAACTTGAGATCACACAGGCATTTCCAGGGCAAAAGCCCAATCCCATAACACCCCAGTCAGCTATTTTTCCTTTGGAGGTGCTGATATCTTTACTGGTTAAGCCGATGACCACATGTCCTTTCTTCAGGTTTATTTTTAAATAATTGAGCAGTGAATCAGCTTTATACCTGTTACGTGGTTTATAATATGCATTTTGTGGGAGCGATAACGAAGTATTTAACATCACATAAGGACAAAGTTTTTTTACATTCATGAATACATAGTTCACCAAACTATCAGGAATATCGGAAAAAGGCTGTACCTCTATAATTAACGAGTCCTTAATGACCACATGCCTTGGTAGTAGTTTCTGTTCATGCATTTTGGCAGCGTCAGAAGTAGTACTATTGCAAGCTAACAAAAACAACCCTGCGAAAATGATAAATATGGTCGACTGGTGCATAATTAACTATTCTAATGATATTTATTGGTTAACTTACGTTGGGGTCAAAAATAAGAATTTCCTTCGACGTAAATGTTTTTCAGAATTCGAAATCAATTTTTACTACTTTTAGCCTCCCTAAAATTACATTGATCTATTTCTTAACTTAAAAACAAATGAAATCAATTAAAAAGTATGTTGTCGAATCTCCTGATAAAATTGACGCCAAAGAATTGGATTATTTATACATACAGGAATCACAGATACCTAATGCGGGTAAAGGATTATTCACTTCTTTACTCATCTTTAAAAATGAAATAATTTCTATATTCAAGGGGGAAATATTATCGGCAGAAGAAGCTGATATTAGGGCAAATAATGGTACTAACCGGTATTTCATCAATATGTTGGATGGAACTATTATGGATTCGATGAAAGTGAAATGTTTTGCTAAATACGCTAATGATGCAGAGGGTTTGGTAAAATCAGAATTTTCGAATAATGCTACCATCACCTTGGATGATGACGATCGTGTTTGTTTAGTCGCAACCTGTGATATCATTAATGGGAAAGAAATTTTCTGTAGTTATGGCAGGAAGTATTGGCAAAAACAAGCATCCAATAATTAAGCAATAGTTACGGAATGCTAACAACAAATAACCTGGCACCTTTACCGAAACACTTCATTGCAAGCTATTTTATAAGCATCCAAAGTAACCGACTTTTTTATTTTCTTTAAAATTTTTTCCCGCCCGGGTAATGACAAGGCAAAATACTCCCAGTAGGGTTTCATCTTACTAAGAACATGGGAAGAACCTTGTAAACGACTGCTGTTATGGTATATCAATTGATTGTGCAATTGTTCCAAAGCCTTTATTATTTCCTCACCACCTGCTTTCAGTCCTGTTCGTATCTCCTGCATGAGCAAAGGATTGGATAATAATCCTCTGCCCAGCATCCATTGCTTAACATTGGGAAGCTGTACAACCAAACTGTTATACTGCTCCAACGAAAATATATTACCGTTATAGCAAACCGGATGAATCAGTTGGTCAGCCATTTCTATAAATGATGCTACATCCACCTCACCTTTATACATTTGGGCAGCGGTTCTGCCGTGGATTATTACTTCATGCAACGGATAGCGGTTCAAAATGGGCACCAATGCTTTCCAGTCATCACCATTGGTAAAACCTAACCTCATTTTAACGGAAAACTTACCGTTGAAATTTGCAAAAAGTTGATTAAGGATACCGTCGATGCGGTTGGGATGAGGCAACAACCCTGCTCCCATCGTTTTTTTTGTAACCATGGAATAAGGACAACCCAAGTTCCAGTTCACCTCATCGTATTCCATTTCTTGTAACCGGTTCAATATAATGCCAATTTCGTTAGCATCATTACCTAATATTTGAGGAACAAGCTTACATACGGTGTTCCTTTCCGGCAAAACATCGCGAAAAGCACGATGATCCGGTTTATGGCTTTCTATAAAAGGTGAGAATGCGGCATCCGGTGTTCCAAAAATAGGTATGAAGGTTGCCCGAAAAGCATAATCGGTAAACCCCTGAAGGGGTGCCATGTAAATGCGGGTATTGTTAGCTACTAAAGTCATAAATTTATGAGAAATAATTTTTACAAAGTAAACTCAATTAATAGATATTAGAAACAATACACAAAGCCTGACCGCCAATTGGCAGGAATTAAGACGTTCAATGTCATGATGAAGGGAACAAGTTGATTTATTCGACTATTAAAAATTAGTTTTTACCTTTAGATTTTAAAAATGCGATAACCCATGAAAGCCGCCTCCCTTAATGAGTTAAAAAATGAACTAAAATCACTCCCTCCTGCTCAGTTATTGGAATTATGCCTGCATCTTGCAAAATATAAGAAAGATAATAAGGAACTGCTTACGTATCTGTTATTTGAAGCCCAGGACGAAAACGCTTATATCAAAAGTGTTAAAGATTTGATTACCGAACAATTTGAAAGCATTAATAAGAGTAATCTTTACTTTGCTAAAAAAACCATACGGAAAATACTTCGAACCACGGGTAAATATATTCGTTACTCAGGCTCTCACCAAACGGAAGCCGAATTGTTACTCTTTTTCTGCACAAAACTTAAAAATTCAGAACTATCAATGCACCAAAGTACGGCTCTTAGTAACCTTTATCAGCGGCAAATTCAAAAAATTGAAAAAGCTTTAGCAACCATGCATGAGGATTTGCAATACGATTACAGAGAGGAGTTAAGTAAAATTATGGAAGGATTCAACCCCAACCCTTAAACAAGGGGCTATAACAGTTTCTAACAGCTTAAAACCTTTGTACTTTATACTTGCTACTTTTTACTTAATACTTTTTACTTCCTTCTACTGCTTACTTTCCCAATAGATCAAATCCAAATACAATTTTTCCACTTTATCCCTG
Source organism: uncultured Bacteroidales bacterium (assembly GCA_964478555.1). GTDB lineage: Bacteria > Bacteroidota > Bacteroidia > Bacteroidales > JAAUTT01 > JAAUTT01. Next base: position 5,583 of record CAYZNC010000109.1, read on the forward strand.
GCCCAGGGAGTTTTGCGAAGAAAGGTAAGACTCGATTGAAGACTGGGGTTACTTTTAAAACAGTTAATATTAATTTGTTCACTTAACCCTTTCCATCCATAATGGTCGATTAAGTGTATCAATATCGTTTCCAGTGTTTTTCCGTGCAAAGGATTATTGGCTTGTTCTGTCATTGTCTGCAGGTGCTATATTTACATACAACTAAAACCGGGTTTTTCCTGATTTTTTGGTCAATTTTTGCCGAAGTGGTTTCCCGTATTTTGGATTTCTTTTTTTAGGACCACCCAAATTAACTTTCAGGTTTTTTTCTTTCTTTTCATGAAATGCTCCCTGAAAGTCTTTTCTGGAAGGAATTTTTAAGTAATCCTTATCAAATAATTTTCCGGGTTTTTCTTCTTCCGTAAGAACATTGGAAATGATCAGACTTTCGGGTAATGGCAAGATGGGAACCGATTTCTTCATCAACTGCTCAATTTCCTTTAATGGAGCTGGGTCAGAGGCATTGGCAAAAGTGATGGCACTCCCGTCTTTTTCTGCACGGCCTGTGCGTCCTATCCGGTGAATATAATCGCCGGGTTCATCGGGCGTTTCGAAATTGATAACATGGGTTACATCTGTAATATCAAGTCCACGTGCAATAATATCAGTTGCAATAAGCATCCGGACAGTTCCTTCCTGAAATTGCTTTAGCGCATTCAATCTGGCATTCTGCGATTTATTGGAATGAATAACGCCAATATTCTCAGGAAATAACTTTTCCATCGATTCATAGAGACGGTCCGCTATTTTTTTAGAATTCACAAATACAAGCACTCTGCTTAACTCTGAATCATTTTTAAGCAACCATTCCAAAAGATTTATCTTGGTATAAAAGTTAGGAACCAGATAAGCCTGCTGGGTTATTTTTTCAATTGGGGTTCCGTGAGGAGCGACCTCAATTTTTTGTGGATTCTTGAAGAAATCGATAAAAAGATTTTCGACATCTTTTGTAAGTGTTGCTGAAAATAAAAGATTTTGACGCTTTGCCGGCAACAGGTCCATTACACTAGTCAGCTGAGAACGAAATCCCAGGTTTAGCATTTCATCTACCTCATCTATTACGAATTTCTGAATGGATCGCAATCTTAAAACGCCGGTTAATGTCAGGTCTATCAATCTTCCCGGGGTAGCAACCAAAACGTCCATACCTTTATATACCAACTGTTTTTGTGTGTTTACATTGGTTCCTCCATATACCCCTGCGACCCTTATATTCCCGTATTTAACTAGCTTATTCGCTTCTTCAACTACTTGTACGACTAATTCTCGCGTGGGCACTACAATCAAAACCCTCGGATCTTTGGCATCAGAAAATGATAAATTTCGTAACAAGGGCAATAAGTAAGCCAGTGTTTTTCCGGTTCCTGTTTGAGCAATGCCAACAACGTCCCTCCCCGACATAATAATTGAAAAAGCTTGTTCCTGAACAGGCGTAAGATACTCGAACTCAAGATCGGCCAATGCCTTGAGCAAAGGTTTATTTAAATTTAACTCGTCGAATGTCACTTTTTTGAATTTTATTTACTGCGAAGGTAATCCTAATTGCTCAATTCAGCACATCTTTTTATAATAATCAGATTAGATGAATTTTAAAGAAAAATACACTATAATTTACGAATAAATTTTGAATTAATAACTATAAGTTAAAAAAAAGCACATAACTTTGCGGTCCCGTTTTTAGAATTTCCTAATCGGTATTTTTGTATTATTAAACTTCGATAGTTGAACTATAACTTTAACAATTAAGCATATGATGAAAGATGATGGAAAGTATTTACATCTGTGGATGAAATACGCTGCTGCAATTAGGATACTTGTTAAAAAAACAGATATCGAAAGTCAGAAATTACAACTTTACAAACACGAAGTAGACAACTACAGTCCCAAATCTAATTCCGGCCACTTTTTTAGTTTTGAAATCATCAACGGTAAAGCAATGAATTCATTAAAGAATCCTGCTATTGCCCGCGATTTGGTTCAGGTTTTGGATAGCAATACAGTAACCAAAAGTATACTGAAAGAGCGTACCATTAAAGTAAGCATGGACAAATCGTTCGAACTGCAATTAGAAAAAATATAATCGCTGTAAAATATATTTTCGCATTTTACAGAAATTCAGCATTAAAGCAAATAGTGAAAGAGATTTTTAGTCTCTTTTACTATTTCTTTTTTCCTTTTTTGCGGCGCGTTTTTCCTTTAAACTCTTTTCCGGTTCTTTTTTATTTTTTTCCTTGGTAGGGCCTTTTTCTTTTGACATGGTGGTATAATTTTAGAATATAAAGTGAAAATTACTAAAAAATTTCAAAGATTAAACAATCCATATTCAAAAAGTTTTCACATTCCACATAAAAAATTTCATGAACCAGACCATCCTCTGCTGATTATCAATCCACCAACTCCTTAAGAACACTTCTTTGCAAAAATTATAAATCTATGAAAGGACAAAACAGAAGCGATATAACATCCGGTAGCGTTGTAGGTATCGTAACTAAGGAAAATCAAGGCTCACACGTTATTACGGAAGGTGTAGTACAGGATATTCTTACCAAAAGTTTGTACCACCCGCATGGTATCAAGGTGCGTCTCACTACTGGCGAAATTGGCCGGGTAAAAATTGTTAAATAATAACCATCTGATCATTTAGCGGCATACCTTATAAAAAATGCAATTTAACCGGTACAATTTTGCTCCTGAAATACAGAAGAACCTCGAATCCTTAGGCTACAAAAAGCCAACTGATATTCAATACAAATCTATTCCTCCCATTCTTAGAGGTGAAGATGTACTGGCCATTGCCCAAACAGGCACCGGAAAAACCGTAGCCTATGCATTACCTGTCCTTCAACTATTGTTTCAACGCAAAAGAGGAAGCTCCCAGAGCCAAATCCAGTGCATTGTAATGGTTCCAACACATGAACTAGCCATTCAGGTAAACGAAGTATTTGAGCAGTTGGCAAAAGGTACGTATGTGAAAACGATGGGGATTTTTGGGGGTGTTAACCAGGACCATCAAATTGCTCAGTTAAAAAGCGGCGTAGATGTTTTAATAGCTACTCCGGGTCGCCTATTTGATTTGGAAAGCCAGGGTCATATATTACTTAGAGATGTCGACATATTAATACTTGATGAAGCTGATCATATGCTGGAGTTAGGCTTTATTCATGATATGAACCAGCTGATCACAAAAATATCCCGTAAACGGCAAACGCTTTTTTTCTCGGCTACCATTAATGAGCATATTAAGGATCTTGCCTATACACTGGTGCAAAAAGCCGTTCGAATCCATCTTTCTCCTAAAGATCCCGTTTCAAAAAACATTGATCATTCGGTTGCCTACATTGAAATGGACGACAAACGCTTTTTTCTGGAACGAATCATAAAAGAAAATCCGGAGAAAAAAATACTGGTATTTGTACGTACGAAAATCCGCGCCGAAAGGGTCTGTAAAGCGCTTGAACGAGTCAATATTGCAAGCCAAACTATTCATGGTAATAAGGACCAGGACGAACGCAGCCAGGTAATGAAACAATTTAAGGAAGGTACCAACAAAATTGTAATTGCCACCGATGTAAGCGCCCGTGGCATTGATATCCCCAACGTTGAGATTGTGGTAAATTATGATTTGCCCGATGAAGCCGAAAATTATGTTCACCGGGTTGGTCGTACTGGTCGCGGTACTCAAAAAGGACTGGCCATATCATTTTGCAGTGCCGAAGAGAAAGAAACACTTACCATTATTGAAGGCTTTTTGAACAAAGAAATTACTACCCTAACAATAAAAAAAAACGAGTACGAAGAAACTATCGATATGTCGGAAGCAAGTGTCCACGACTGGCGAGCATTGATTGACGAAGCCAATGCGTACGAGCAAAAAAAGAAAAAGAAATCCAAAAAATAGACGGAAGCTCTAAAACTGCTTAACGCAACCGGTAAAAAATCTGAAACATCATTATTGTAATAGAAATAACCAAATTCTTTTTTTATATTCGTTTCCTTAAAATATGAAAAAATAAGTTGTTCTAATTCCTTGCTTAATGGAATACAAAGCGCTTATCCCGGAATTTGACAGCTAAATTTATAAATATTAATCAAACCAAAATTAATCTTTATGTCAGGAGAGCACAAAATTGTAAGCAAAGAGTTGTTAATCCCATTTATTTTGGTGACTGCATTATTCTTTCTTTGGGCATTGCCAAACAACCTTAACGATATTCTCATTCCTCAATTTATGAAGACGTTTGCATTAACCCGCCTCCAGGCTGGTTTAGTCCAATCTGCCTTTTACTTGGGGTACTTCTTATTGGCTATGCCAGCTGCCATGATCATGGACAGATATAATTATAAAACAGGATTAATTATAGGCTTATTACTTTTTGCTACTGGATGTTTTCTGTTTTACCCGGCTACACATATTGCCCAATATTGGTTATTTCTTTTTGCATTGTTTGTTATAGCCAGTGGTTTGGCGTTTCTGGAAACCGGTGCTAACTCATTTATTGCTGTTCTGGGTGATGCTGCTACATCAGAACAACGTCTAAACTTTTCACAAGCCTTTAACCCGCTTGGTGCAATGTCCGGAGCCTTAATAGGCACTGTCTTCATTTTTTCAGGCACAGAGCTTTCTACAGCTCAGGTAGAAGCAATGAAAATTGCTGGAACCTACAAAGATTATCTGCACAGCGAAATTGTGCGAATTTCTCCTCCCTATCTTATTATCGGCTCGGTTATTTTATTGTGGGCTATTCTATTATGGAGAACTAAGTTCCCTTCGGATAAAAAACTCGAAACCGATCAGGAAGTGCAAACCTATGGCACATTATCGGCACTTATGAAATATCCTCACTTCATCCAGGGGGTATTGGCTCAATTCTTTTATGTTGGCGCCCAAGTTGGTACATGGAGCTTTCTGATCCAATATATCAAAGATTACATGCAAAAACCAGAAAAAGAAGCCGGAATGTATCTCTTTGCATCATTGTTGGTTTTTGGCATAGGCCGTTTCGTTGCCACTGCATTAATGAAAGTGGTTGAACCAAAAAAACTCATGGGTATTTACAGCATCATTAATATTGCGTTGGTTGCCAATGCAGTTATAAACCCGGGTACCATTGGAGGATTGACTCTTGTTGCGTCTAGTTTCTTTATGTCGCTGATGTTCCCTACAATATTCGCACTCGGCATTAAGGGATTGGGTCCGAACACCAAACTTGGCGGTTCCATGATCATCATGGCGATTATTGGAGGGGCAGTTTGGACACCTATAATGGGTCTCATATCGGATAAAACTCATAGCATGGCATTAGCAATGATAGTACCTATTGTAAGTTATATATTTATAGTATATTATTCTTTTATTGGTTCCAAGCCATCCGGGCCTCTTTACGAAGGGCACCACAACGAAGCTATTGCATCACATTAAAAAAAAGTTACTTATGGAATACTCCGAAAAAAGCACCTATACTTCTTTTAAGCGCTTTTGCAAAACGCTCGAACTACGTAACGATCCTGCATTGATTGTTGCCTATAAAAAGGCACATTCCAAAGGACAAGCATGGCCCGAGATATCACAAGGGATGAAGGAAGTTGGTATTCTCGATATGGAAATTTATCTTGCCGGCACCAGGCTGTTTATGATAATGGACACCATACCGGATTTCGACCACGACAAGGCTATGGCAGAATTGGCAAAAAAGCCACGACAATCGGAATGGGAAGCTTATATGGCACAGTTCCAGAATACTTCAGCTGAGGCTACAGCCGATGAAAAATGGCATTTGATAGAAAGAATCTATAAACTTGGCGAATAATAGCCCTTCAACTACATTCATGTACCGACTTCTCATTGTACGTCATTTGCAAATGGTGTTGATGTGAACGAAGCCGGTGGTTGAGCGGAGTCGAAACCACCTTTCAATGCAAACAAAATAACCTGGTCGCAAATTCACAAATAATTTATTCGTGCATTCGTGGCCAATTTTATATTTTGCACAAATTAGGTATATCAAATAAACTTTACCATTAGCCTATCTTTCCACTATTTCTCTCCCAAACGGAGTCAATGCCAGTGATGCCAGTTTAAAATGCTGTTTTGCAAAAGGAATACCTATAATTGTAATTGCCAGTAAAATTCCAAAAGCAAGGTGAGACAAGCAAATCCAACAACCTCCGATAAAAAACCAAATCAGATTCATAAGTGTCGACAAACAACCTGGGGCACTTTTTTTATATTGAATATGACTCCCAAATGGCCACAAAGCTAAGCTTGCTAATTTTAATGTTTGTAAACCAAAAGGAATACCCACAATAGTTATCATCAAAAGAACACTTGAAATTAAATATTCTATTGCAATAAAAATACCTCCGAATACAAGCCAAATAATATTACCAAGAAGTCTCATCCTCAAAAAATTATGTTTATAGCTATATTCACATCATATAGGGTTGATTTTCATTTCAAATGTAATCTTTTTTTAAATAAATGTTTAAAAAACTAAAGATCAATGCACTGCTTTCCGAATGCTCTATAATTACAAGGTTCATGGTTCCTTGAACTCAGGTTATTTCAAAACAATGGTTAAATTTGAAATTTTTATACTTTACCTGGTATTCATTATGAATCGTACAGCACTTTTTAAGCAATTTCTTCCTGGCCTTCTCCCGCTTGTTGTATTTATTGTTGTTGATGAAATATGGGGAACCAAAGTGGGGCTCATCGTTGCCATCATTTTCGGTACAGGACAGTTGCTGTTTACGTTTATCCGCGAAAAACGGTTTGATAAATTCATCCTTTTTGATACTTTGCTGCTGATTGTACTTGGCGGAACCTCTTTATTCCTTGAAAATGATATTTTCTTCAAGCTAAAACCGGGATTTATCGGTATTATTTTCTGTACCATCCTTGGAATCTCCGCATTTTCAAAATTCAACATCATGGCAAAAATGTCTGCTCGCTATATGCAAGGCATGCAGTTTGGTGATGAACAACAAAAACAATTTACCCGAAGTCTTAAAATTCTGTTTTTTATATTCACATTTCATACGTTGCTGGTTTTTTACGCTGCTTTTTTTATGTCGAAAGAGGCATGGGTATTTGTTAGCACTGCACTGTTTTATATACTCTTTGGCGGATATTTTGGTTTTGAATTACTTCGTGCGAGAATTAAAAATGCAAAATACAAGCATGAAGAATGGTTACCTTTGGTGGACGAAGAAGGAACGGTAACTGGAAAAGCCCCTCGTTCCTTATGTCATTCAATTAAAAGTTTTCTCCATCCAGTGGTTCATTTACATGTTATTCATAAGGAAAAAATATATTTACAAAAACGCCCCGCAACAAAACAGATTCAGCCGGGTAAATGGGATACTGCTGTAGGCGGGCATATTAGTGTTGGTGAAAATATTGAGACGGCATTAAAAAGAGAGGCCATGGAAGAGATCGGAATATCCTCGTTTTCAGCAAAGCTGATCTTGCGTTATAAATGGGAGTCACAGATTGAAACGGAGCTCGTATTTATGTTTGCATCGGAATTTAATGGTAATATTATTTTTAATCCTGAGGAAGTTGAAACTGGCAGATTCTGGCCCCTTAAAGAGATAAAAGAAAATGTCGGCAAAAATATATTTACACCCAATTTTGAACATGAGTTTGATATTCTTTGCCGACAATATTTTAAAATTCGCTGATTATTTGATCAATTCTACGTCCTTAACTTCGTCAAATGAAGGTTGTATAACCCATTTACCCTCTTTGTCTATAATTCCCCATTTTCCGCCTGACTTGGCAGCTGCATAACCATTTTTAAAATCGCGAGCACCATCAAATTGGGGTTGAATTACCCATTCCGCCTTGGTGTTGTAGAAGCCAAATTTGTCATTTTTCTTTCCTCTGGCCAATCCGTTTGAGAAATCTTCAACGATTTGCGAATCGTTTATATTGGTAATCTCTCCGGATTTATTCACATAAGCCCATTTATCGGCAACTTTAACACGTGCCATACCGGTTTCCGCATCAAAGTTTTTTGCAGTAGTAAATTGAGGCTTAATAACCCATTCACCTTTGGGGTTTATGAAACCTATCGCTTTATCCATTTTTGCCCAGGCCAAACCTCCGCTAAAATATCCTACACTTTGAAACTGGGCTTGAATAGCAACCTTACCATTCACATCGATAAATCCGAATCTATCTTCTGCACCTTTATAGGGAGCGAAACCTTCCGCGAACTGTTTTACATCAGTTATAATGGAAGCCTCAATTGGAATTTCCACTCCCTGGTTGTTAACAATAATGTATTTACCCCCGCTTTGTGCCACTCCTCGGTCACTATTAAAAGTTGAAACCTTATCGTATTTGGCGGGTATCGCTAATTTGCCACTTGTGTTTAAATAACCCCATTTTTCGTTCTGCTTTACGGGAACAAATCCATTCTCAAATCCTTTTATTCCAAATCCAAAAATCTCATATAATTTAAAATCTGTTATTTCAGTTTTTAAAGTTTCCCCTTTGATATTAATGAAGGTGAACTGCTTGGCATCATAAATGACCGCCAAACCATCTTCTGAAAATTCAGTACATTTCCTGTATTTTGCCGGAATAATGAGTTCGCCTTTCAGATTTGCATATCCCCATTCCTTAACACCCATGGGCTTTACCAAAATAATGTAGGTTTGAGCAATAGCACTAATCCCCGCCAGTAAGCCTAAAGCCAAAATAAAAAACATTTTCTTTTTCATAATATCAGACTTTTTTGTATATGTTACTAATATAGGTGATTTTACGATGATTACAAAAAATTTTATATTTTATTATTACTGCTCATTTATTTTAGTTTTGCCAATCCTTACCGCATTCTTATATTCAGCGTATCCATAAAGTGCAGAAAAGATATATTTAACATCGGGAATGTTTGTAATGTTCAACATCGGTTTCGGTATCCAATTATGCGACCTTTAAAAAATTAATAACTTACCTACTGTTATACAAATCTCATATACTTTTTAACCGTATTCACATTTTCGAGACTGGTAAGCTTTTCCAATAATTTAAATGCCACATTAATGGCGGTAGATGGTCCTGTGGAAGTTATGATATTGCCATCAACTACAATTTTTTCGTCCTTGACGTTTACACCAAAGGCTGCAAGCTGATTTCTGCGAACACCTTCCAAATCGTAGGTAGTTGCATTTCTGTTTCTTAATACCCCGGATTTCCCTATGGGCAAGGCGGCTACACAAACTGATGCAATTATTTTATGAAGATTATCAAATTCGCGGATCAGATTTAAAAACTTTTCATCATAGGCGTCCTCATAAAATCCTGCTTCTTCAAAACCTCCTGGTATTGCTAATGCATCGAAATTTTGTAGTTGAATACTTGAGAATTCCAGCTCCGGTCTAACCATTAAATTCCACGTACATTTTATTTCTTTTCTCAAGCCTGTTGTCACTAAATTTACAGGCTCACTACCATAACTTCTGGACCATCCCATTACATCTGTAAATACACTTGCTTCATAAGCCTCAAATCCCTGGGCTAAAAATAAAAGTACATTTTTCATACGTAAATAATTTTTTGGTTAAGGTACTATGCCCGCCTGTCTGGCAGGCAGGGAAATCCATGTTTGCTATTTTCATTGGTGTTTGTGTTTTTTCGCAAACATGTTCGGTCATTTTGGGTTTGTTTAGTTATTTTGCACATGCTTTAGGTGGGCTTAAAAATACAAAATAGTTTAATAAATTAGCTCGTTTAAACTCAAAGCTACAGTCATTGTTTAATAGTTTTAATAATTGAACATCATGAAAAAATTAATTAGTTTGTTTATCCTGGCACTCATATTAGATTGCCATGCTTTTGCTCAACCATCTAAATATGTGATGGATAGTTTAAAAAGGGCAATGGATAGTTTGCTTCAAATCAGCGAACTTGATCATCAAAATATGATGGATCAATTGCATATCAAAACTTTGAGGCCTGGTGCGAATGGCAGTGATACTAAAGCACCTAATGCAGCCAATTATGATGAAATAAAGGCCAATCCATATCCTAGCCTGCCCGATCCTCTGTTATTAAAGAATGGGGTAAAAGTGACTTCTCAGGAGATATGGTGGAATAATCGCAGGCCGGAAATAGTAGAAGATTTCGACCGTGAAATTTATGGCCGGGTACCTGAAAATACCCCTAATGTAACCTGGAAAATAACCAAAATAACTAAAGATACGGTAGGAACTGAACAAGTAATTACCAAAACTTTAGTTGGCCATGTTGATAATTCCAGTTATCCGGCAATTACCGTTGATATCAAGCTAACCTTGTCTACTCCTGCCAACGCAAAAGGCCCGGTGCCGGTGATTATGGAATTTGGGTTTATTTTTCCTCCGGGCTTTCGCATGCCACAATCATCAAATGCAAAGCCAGAACCAAGCTGGCAGCAACAAGTTCTGAAAAAAGGCTGGGGTTATGCCATTATTTATCCTACAAGTTTTCAGGCCGACAATGGAGCTGGATTGACAAAGGGGATAATTGGACTTATGAACAAAGGAGAGCGCCGCAAACCGGAAGATTGGGGCTCGATACGTGCATGGGCATGGGGCGCAAGTCGTGCTCTCGACTATTTTGAAACAGATCCATCAGTTAATGCCAAAGAAGTTGGCATTGAAGGGCATTCCCGCTTTGGCAAAACTACATTGGTAACGATGGCTTATGACAGGCGTTTTGCAGTTGCCTATGTAAGCTCGTCGGGAGAAGCTGGTGCTAAAATTAACCGCCGCAACGCAGGTGAAATTGTTGAGAATGTGGCAGGGACAAAAGAATACCATTGGATGGCTGGTAATTTCCTTAAGTATGCAGGCCCGTTAACCCCCAATGATATGCCGGTTGACGGTCACGAATTAATAGCACTTTGTGCTCCGCGTCCGGTCTTTATCAGTAGTGGTGAAAAAGGCGATGGCTGGGCAGATGCAAAAGGTATGTTTCTGGCAACTGTTCATGCAGGACCTGTCTATAAACTTCTGGGAAAAAAGGATTTGGGAACGGATATCTTTCCCAAGGTAGAAACATCATTAACCGATGGCGATCTTGCTTTCCGTCAACATAGTGGCGGCCATACACCGGCTCCGAACTGGCCTTTCTTTATCGAATTTGCAAGCCGGTATATTAAATAGATGGCCTCACCCCAGCCCTCTCCTGAAGAGAGAGGGAGTAATCCTCTAAGCTTCAATGAGTATATAACTTTCTTACAATAGCTATACTGAGAAAAAATTGACGTAAAACTTAAAGCAGAGCGGCTCCCCTCTCGCTTCAGAGGCTGTGTAAAAATTAAATATTTTAAGTTCTTTGACA
>CAYZNC010000110.1:0-1877 GCA_964478555.1 uncultured Bacteroidales bacterium
AAAAACTGGATGAACCGCGCAAAACGCGGAGACGTGAATTTTAAAACTGAAGACTCTCCTCCGGAACAACGTTGGAGATTAACAGAGGAATCATGTTTGAAACAATTTGTAACCACAGTTGCTTTAAACAAAAATGAATATGTGGATGAATATATGATGAAATACAAAACTTCAATTGAGGAAGCAATAAAGAATTTAAACCGAAAAACTTTAATATATGAAAGAGCAAGACACTTTAACCACACCTAAGATGAATAATTGTAACTTATATGAATTTAACAATTTGTTGGATATTTATAAACTCAAGTTAAAACAAAATAAAATAACTAACGCAATCAGCAAAGCAAAATCACAAGACACTTTGTACAGAAAATATATTTTATCAGAATATTATAATACTTCTTTTGAAGTAATTGACAAATTAATTAAAACATCTCCTGAAAATCGCAGAAGCTTATGCGAAAATGAAGGAATTAATGGCTACGTTTTCCGAACACTTTTTGACTATAATAGTTATCCTGATTGCTATCTGATATACAACTTACTGTCTTCCATAGTAGATTTTTCGAATTTAAAAATCCTAGATTTTGGATGCCTCGTTTCAGATTATGGATTCTTTTTCGGAAATCTTGGAGCCTCAATAACGTTTTGCGATTTTAAAGAAGAGGCAGATTTTGCCGATTTCAGATTGGGTAAAGCAAATATTAACCGCAATAAAATTTATGCTCCAGCCAATTATCAGGAAATAACAAAAGGTCAAGATTTGGCAATTTTTGGAGAAGTGCTGGAACATCTAAGAGATCCATTCAATATGCTTCAATGTGGTGTTGAAAACAAGATAAAATACATTTATACCTCATGCTATCCTTATGGCAATGAAGCCTATTTTAATTACCCGGGACATACGAAAGAAGCTAAAGCACAATCAAAACAATGTATTGATTTGCTAAAAAGCAACTTTGAAGAAATTAGTCTTGTAAAATACAAAAGACTCTGGGTTGCAAAATACTTATAAACTCTTTACAATCATTAGACTATAAATGTTTTAAAAAATTAGAAAGCATGAATAAAAAAAACAAAATAAAAATTGGAGAAACAAAACTTCTACTTAAGATTAAATTTCCAATCATTAAGAAGCAAAGTAAAACGATGTTCACAGATTATTTCAAAAATCATGAAATAAAAAAATTACATGTAGGTTGTGGTTCTAATTTTTTTGAAGAGTGGTTAAACACGGATACGAAATTTGTAAAGAATAAGATTGCGTATCTTGATGCAGGCAAAAAGTTTCCTTTTAGTAATGACTGTTTTGATTATATTTTTTCAGAACATATTTTCGAGCATTTGGATTTTGACGAGGCTTACAATATGCTTGCTGAATGCAATAGAGTGCTTAAACCAGAAGGTGTATTAAGGATTGCAACACCTCGGCTGGATTTCCTCATTGAATTATATAATGATCCTGGAAAACAAATTCATAAGGATTATGTCAACTGGGCGACAAAAAGATTCCTCAAAAAGATTGTAAATAACTTTGATGAAAAAGAATACTTAAATGTTTTTGTTATTAGTAATTTCTTCAGAAGCTTTGGACATAAAATTATTCACGATAAAGATAGCTTAAATCTTATGCTAAAAAAGACAGGATTTAATAATATTTGTGAAGCTGAAGTTGGATTAAGTAATCACCCTCACTTAATAGAGCTCGAAAAACATGACCGAGTTATTCCAAAGAAATTTAACGAATTGGAAACAATGGTTTTGGAAGCTAAAAAATAATTACTTCAAGGTCACTAAATTCATTAATACTGTTTTTTTCACCTTAATTGGTAACATACAATCGCCCGCCTAAAACCGTAGTCTGGTATTGTCTTAGT
>CAYZNC010000110.1:1887-16853 GCA_964478555.1 uncultured Bacteroidales bacterium
ATAAGTTCAAATTTCGATTTGCAGCGCGGACATGTAGCAGTGGTGCCTCCGACGATATCTGTTACTATTCTGCTGGTGTCGTTCGGGTAATTTGTGCATAAACGGTCAAAAGCTTCATAGCTGCTGAGGTCCGAATGATAGATATAAAGACTGTCATTGCCGCCAGGATAAGTTTTTGTTGAACCAAGCGGAATCGCTAATAATTCATTGGCACTCAAAATAAGATTGACCGAAACGTAAGGTATTTGCTGCGTATTTTCCTTCTTACAACCCAAGCAACATAATATCAATGATAAGGTTATTAAATTTTTTTTTATCTTTGCTCTTGTATTCATTTTTATATCGCATTTATTGGGACAAAGGTATGAAAATACCCTATAGGTGGATCGTTATCGTTTTACTTTTTGTTTCGTCAGTTTTTTTGTTTACAGACTGTGCCAAAACGGCCAGTATGAGAAGAATTGAAAGAAATAATCGTAGGGATGAGAGGAGCATTGAGAGTTCCAAGTCGCATAAGGTGAAGGCTGCCGAAGCAAAAAAAGAGAATCAAAAAGAAGAACTGATAAAGTCTTATGACAAGGCCCGGGAAAAGGAATTGAAGCACCGGGAGAAGATGCAAACTAAGGCTACCAGGCTTCGGATGAAAGAAACCAGAAAAAAGGCTGATAAAAATAACAATAAGTATAAGGAGTCCTTTTTCAAAAGGATTTTTGGACGGAAAAAACCAACAACATGAGGAAAGCAATTATTTGTGTGGCGGTGATTAATAGAAATTATTTTAAACTTTTCTTTTTCAAAAACCTTTTGTAACTTGTGACAAATTCCAATAATTAATCTTTAATCATAGATATTTATATTTGCTACAGTTATATGGATTATAACTTATCAATTTATCATTAAAAACATTAGATTTGCATCGGAGAAAGGGTTCCGAGCAATCGGGATTCTTTTTTGTTTTATACTCAAGTATTAAAGTGGAGGTATTATTATGACGAAGGTTTCGTATTTGACCGAGGAAGGTTACTTCAAACTAAAGAGCGAACTGGAAGTTTTGACAAACATAGAACGTCCGAGCATTGCACGTCAGCTTGCGGAAGCCAGAGATAAAGGCGATTTATCCGAAAATGCAGAGTACGATGCTGCTAAAGATGCACAAGCTATGCTGGAATCGAAAATTGCAAAGCTGGAAGATGTCATTGCTAATTCCAGGATTATTGATGAATCCAGAATTGAAACCTCAAAGGTGCAAATTCTTAATCGCGTTAAAATAAAGAATCTGAAAACCAATACGGTAATGGAATATTTTTTAGTATCAGAGCAGGAAGCTAATCTTAAAGAGGGTAAGTTATCGGTCAATACGCCTATTGCCAGGGGGTTAATTGGTAAAAAACTTGGCGATGTGGTTGAAATAAATGTGCCTTCCGGTAAGCTTTCATTTGAAATCCTGGAAATTTCTAAATAACTTATTATGAGTTCCATTTTCACAAAAATTATCAAAGGAGAAATACCATCCTATAAAATAGCTGAAGACGAGAATTATTTTGCTTTTCTGGATATTAATCCGCTTGCAAAGGGTCACACCCTGATTATTCCGAAGAAAGAAGTTGATTATATTTTTGATGTCGATGATCAAACGCTTGGCGGGATGATGATATTTGCAAAGAAAGTAGCAAAAGCCATTGAAAAGGTAGTGACCTGTAAAAGGATAGGAATAACGGTAATTGGATTGGAGGTGCCTCATGCACACATTCATCTGATACCTCTTAATGGTCTTCACGATATGGAATTTTCCAAACCCAAGCTAAAGTTAAGTCAGGAAGAATTCGTTGAGCTTGCCAAGAGTATTAGCAAACTTGTAATCTTTTAATTATTTAATTTTTTCGGGATTTTTACTGATAAAATCTTTCCAACTTTTAACATCCTTGTTGGTTGAAATGGCTTTGTTTTGAAAGAAATGACACAGGGCTGCCGCCAAACCGTCGGTAGCATCGAGGTTTTTCGGTAAATCCTGTATGCTAAGTATTCGCTGTAAAATGAGTGCCACTTGCTCTTTAGAAGCATTGCCCTGACCGGTTATGGATAATTTTATTTTGCGGGGAGCATATTCATAAATGGGAATGGAACGTGATAAAGCAGCGGCTATGGCAGTTCCCTGGGCGCGACCAAGTTTCAGCATAGATTGAACATTTTTTCCGTAAAAGGGAGCTTCGATAGCCAGTTCATCGGGTTTATACTGATCAATCAACGAGACAGTGCGTTCGAAAATCATCTTCAATTTCACAAAGTGGTCCTCAATCTTTTGAAGATCGATAATTCCCAGTGCAACCATCTCAGGATTGTTGCCGGTAGCACACAAAATGCCATATCCCATAATATTCGTTCCAGGGTCGATACCCAGTATGATACGTTCTTTTGCCAATGAATTGGGTTTAAGAATAATTATGGTAAGTTTAATTCAATGTAATGGATGAGAGAATGAATTATTTTGATATGGATTTCCTGCACCCTATCAGAATACTCAGACTTAGGTGCTCGCAGTTCTACATCAGAAATTGAAGCTAGTGTTCCTCCGCTTTTACCGGTTAAAGCGATAATTTTCATTCCCTTCTTTTTAGCAACTTCAGCGGCTTTAACGATATTTTTTGAATTACCACTGGTGCTGATAGCAAGCAAAACATCACCCTGCTTACCAATTCCTTCGATAAAACGGGAAAATATGCTATCAAAGCCATAATCGTTGGCTACACAGGTAATATGCGACGGATCACTTATGGCTATAGCTGGAATGGCAGGGCGATCATTTCTGAAACGCCCCGAAAGTTCTTCTGCGAAATGCATTGCATCGCACATGGAACCACCATTACCACATGAAAAAATTGTATGATTGTTTTTTATGGCTTCTACCATAATTTGCCCGGCCTTTTCGAATGCTACCCAATTTTGTTCATTGCTGATAAATTCATCCAATATATGCCGGGCATCGGTAAAATCCTTAATGATCTGATGCATCATTACTGTCAATTTAGTACGTTAGTGCAACGTTTAGTTAAATAGTTGAAAGATATAAGGTTATTTGCCGGATTAATGCTCGTTAATAAAATTGATTACACGGGCAGCTTCCCTCAGGTCGATGTCCTTGGTTAATCCCTTAATCCAGTTTGCGTTCCTTACTATTTTTCCGGTATCTCCCTTCATTTCTTCCACATCTTTTACCAAAGAATGAATTTTAAGACCGGTTTCTTTTTTGTTTGATTCTTCAAATTTTTTGTTTTTTACCTGTATTTCTTTTTCCTCTTTTCCAAATTTATCAATGTTGAGCGTTTCTATAGTTTCATCATGTTGTTTCTTTAAGGCATCCGCTTCTTCTTTAATAATCTTGAAGTCAGGATCGCTGTTAACAATGTTGGTTTCTTTCTGCACAATTTGATCGAAGTTTGGCAATCCGGTCCACTTAGCATAGGGAACGGGTTTTATCTGAGTCCATGGCATGTGGTAATCCTGATCACGTTCCCCGGTTTCTATTTCACTGTACTGATCGGGAAGCATAATGTCTGGTGTGACACCTTTAAGCTGTGTAGCTCCTCCATTGATCCTATAAAACTTTTGAATAGTTACCAGTAGTGATCCTAAGGATCCTACGCTCTGTGTACCATTCCAATATCTATCCAAATCCATTTTTGTTTGCACCGTTCCTTTTCCAAAAGATGGCGTTCCCATAATAAAAGCACGATGATAATCCTGCATTGCAGCGGCAAGAATTTCAGAAGCTGAGGCACTAAAACTGTTTACCAACACAATCATAGGGCCGCGATATTGTATGGTGGTGTCGGTATCCTCCAGTATCTTTGGCACACCCATTTTAGTTTTTACTTGTACTATTGGACCATCTTTAATAAACAAACCAGCCATTCGAACAGCATCAGTTAACGCACCACCTCCGTTGTTCCTTAGATCGAGAATAATACCGTTAACTTTTTCACGGTTAAGTTTTTCAATTTCTTTGGCTACATCTTCAGCGCAAGAACGACCAGTTTCAGTTTGTTCGAAATTAGCATAAAACTTTGGAAGATATATATAGCCGGTTTTCCCTGATCCATTATCTATAACAGCGGATTTTGCATAGGTTTCATCTATGATTACCACATCACGTGTTATGGTGATAGTTTTAAAGGTACCGTCTATTTTTTTTACTTGTAGCGTTACTTTAGTTCCCTTTTTTCCGCGGATCATTTTAACCACATCTTCCAGGGGCATATCATATACATCTACAGCCTCCTGACCTTCTTGCTTTACTTTCAGGATGATATCATTCACCTTTAATTCTCCTTGCAACCAAGATGCGCTTCCGGGAACAATGCCAACGACTTTTACATGCCCATCCGATTCTTGTAATTGGGCACCGATTCCCTCAAGCTGACCTGACATGGATATGTTAAAGTTCTCTTCATCCTCAGGTAAAAGATAGGCTGTATGAGGGTCATAAATTCCGGTAATGGCATTCAGAAACAAACCAAACCGGTCCATATCCGACATTTGTTTCAACCGTTTAAACCAATCGTTGTTGAGTTTGAGTACTTTTCCTCTGACTTCAGCTTCCATTTCCGCAAAGGATTTTTTGCGTATTGTGTCGGATTTACTTTGATCCTGTTCCTGCTGCATGTTTGAAAGTTGAACCAATGCTTGGTATTTCAATGCTTTTTGCCATGCTTCCTTTAAGGCTGCATCATTCTGTGGATAGTCAAGTTTATCCGGGTCCGTTTCAAATGTTTCATTCCCATCGAACTTGAAAGGTTTATTAAGAATTTCTTTATAATATCCCTGCACTTTATCGATGTTTTTTGAAAGCATATCATTAGTGACAGTATAAAACTCTACACTTCTGGCTTTTATTTCGTCGTCAATTTTGGTTTTATAGGGTTCCAGTTTTTTAAGATCTTCTTTTGTAAAAAAGCGTTTATTAAAATCAACATGCTTTAAATATTGATTAAATACTTTAGCTGAAAAATCGTCATTGATTTCCAGGGGGCTAAAATGTGCCATATCTAACACTTGTATAACCAGTTTTATTAATACCTGCTCTTTATTTTCGCGAATACAAAAACTATAAGACAACAGAATTACTGATAAAACAACTACTGAAAACAATGTTGTATACCTGATGTGTCGTTTTTTGAATCTTTTCATCTTTTTTAAATTAATATTTTATAAAATACAGGATTGCACAAAAATCTAACTTATGATTTTCAGCAGCTTCGATTCCGGGCTTTTTCGGAGTGCACTCATGTTTCAAATTAACAAAATTTATTAACGGGTTGTTAAGCAAATAAGTAAAAATAATACAAAGCTGGTAATTTTTATTTTCAATAGGGGCTAACTATTTGATATAGAGGAAACAGGTATTTGGACAAAAAAACTTGATCCTTTGTTTAGTTCTGATTCTACCCATATGGTTCCATTCATAAGGGTTACGAGGTTTTTAGTAATGAAAAGTCCTAATCCGGCTCCTTCGAATTTGTTCAAGGGATTATTAACCGCTTGTTCATATCGTTGGAAGATTCGAACCTCATCGGTTTTATTTAAACCAATTCCGGAATCTTTGACATAGAAACATACAAAGTTATCAACTTGTTCATAGCCAAATTCGATATATCCTTCGTTGGTAAATTTGAGTGCATTGGATAATAAATTGATCATAATTTGTCTTAATCTGGTTACATCCACATCAACAATCATGTTTTCGAGAAGATTTGGGCGTTTAAAGTAAAGGTTAAGATAATCTTTCTTAAGACGTTTCGATTCCTCTTCAAAAATTATTTCCAGTTCTTCGAAAAATTGTCGCAAATCACAAGGTTCGTAATTTAATTTTATTTGATTAGCCTCAATTCTGGAAATATCAATAAGGTCATTTACCAATTGCAAAAGATATTGCCCTTTTTCCTGAATAATATTAAAGAAAAATTCCTGTTTTTCTTTGGGATAGTCCTTGTTTATTAATAAATCGGAAAATCCCAGAATAGCATTCATCGGTGTCCGTATTTCATGAGACATATTAGCCAGAAAAAGGGATTTCTGTCTGCTGTTATCCTCTGCTAATTTACGGGCTATTTCAAGTTTCAGTTGTTCTTCTTTCAGCTGTTTTTGAATCATTGCCTGTTTATGAAGGCTTTTATAAAGGCCTCCAAGAATAGTAGTTAAGGCTATAGTGGTGGTAACGTCTATCAACATAAAATTAATAAAAGTTGCTAGCCACGATTCCTTATTGTATACTTCAAAATGATAGTTGTGCAACAAACCTGAATAAAGAGCAATGGTGTAAAGTGATAAGGTTATAAAATTAATAAGTAAAGCGATGCAACTGACCGAAAATCCTTCCAGAATACCCGCAAAAACGGGAAACGCAAATAGCCATAAGAGGCCAGCTCCATATGGTCCTACTACTACTAACAATACAATGCCTAAGATGTAGGAAAAGATTATGATTATCATGCTTTTTAACCTGAAACTGATTTTCTTTGATAAGTAGCAGTAGCATACAATCAGGTAAATTACAATATCAAATACCGCAATGAGATATAGTTTGGTGATTATAGACGCATAAATACTTCCGATTAAGGCTAAAATACCAATGTAAAGAATAGAAGCTGAAATATAATATATGATCGTCTGACGCCAATATGGAATTGTATCGTCTTCAGTGGAAGTTACAGGGGGAAGAGGTTTAAGCAACAGCTTCCCAATTTTTTGCAGAACTGTCTTCATGTACGTCTTTATGTGGCCTGGAAGTTATTGTACGTAAATTAACCGCATTAGTTGAAAATATCGGTAGCGGACTATTAAAATTGCCATATCAAAATACATTCCATATAATAATTGCTGGCAAAAATACTAATCATCGAAAATAAAACAAAAATTATCAAACATTTTATAAATCAGAAGCAAAAATATATTTTCCGGTTCTTTTGTTAATTTTTCACCGAAATCATTAAGCAATTTACCTTTTGAAGGTATGTTATTGTAAAACAACGATGATTATTGCAATATTATTATAAAAAGAGATTTTAAATTTCCAAGGTCATTTGGGATGTATCGGTTTCGTTATCCTGTTCAATATTTAAATTAACCGTATCTTCTATGTCATCGGGCTTTTCTACTATTTCCTCATCAGGGATCGTGGGGGCAATTTCTGTTATTGTAGCAACCACAAATGTAGTTAGTCGTTTACCTTTGGCTTTCACCCCTTTTACAGCAATGAATTCTTCGGCAGTCACTATTTCGACAGGTCTTGTTTTATGTGCGCCTCCAAATTTCATCTCAAATCTGGGGTGCTGGTGACTGCTTATACAAACTAATTTTGAACCCGCTTCTTCAGCCGTGAAATTTGTGAGATTTGATGTGGCTTCGAAAACAAAACGTTTCAGAAAGTAATTTTTATGACTCCCATCATAATAAATCGCTGAATAAACTTTATTAGCGCTGAATTTTTCAATTAAAAGCACGTCATCTTCAAAATGAGTAGTTAAATCAAAAGAACTAAGTCTGTATGAACCCGACTTTGTGATTTCCAGAAGACGATTTCCCTCGCGAAATTCACCCAGTAATTTGCCCTTACCTTCAGCATTGAGGCGATTTACGGTTTCGTCATACCATACTTTTTGTCCTCCCAACGTGGAGACTCCTTTTTCTTTCAACACTATTTTATGGATTGCATAACGGGTTAAGATATTGCCCTGCGCGTCGCGACCTTTTATGGCAAGCTGTACAAAGTCGAGATCGATAATCAGGCTTTTTAACCGTGGACGTGGGCGTAAAGTAATTCTTACCACTTCGGCTTCGCCATTTGGATTTGCACTGAAATACAAAATCTGAGAATCAACAGTGCCTTTGGTAATGGTGTATTCTTTATCTCTGGTGGTTCCGGTTATAGCACAACGCTTCATCATGATAACCCCGTTTCTGCCATCGCGATAAATAATGTTATAGATGGTACGCGTATCGTTTTTGCGGAATACATTGGCATAAAGCAGTCCTTTTCCCAGAAAGGCTTTTTCTTGTATTTTGGTAGTGATATAAGTGCCATCTTTCCTAAAAACGATGATGTCATCTATATCAGAACAATCGCATATGTACTGATCTTTTTTAAGTCCATATCCTACAAATCCATCTTCCAGGTTTGCGTAAAGTTTTTCATTGGCGATTACTACCTGTGCGGCCTGAATACTGTCAAAGCTACGTATTTCAGTTTTTCGTTCCCTTTTGGCCCCGTATTTCTTTTTAATATTTTGGAAATAAGCAATGGTAAATTTTACAATGTTGTCAATGTTATGTTTTACCTGTATTGCTTCTTGCTCAATATTTTTAATTAGTTCATCGGCCTTTTTGAGGTCGAATTTTGAAATTTTTCTTACCGGTTTATCCGTTAGTTTTATTATGTCGTCACGGGTAATTTCGCGGCGCAACAACTTACGGTAAGGGTCAAAACCTTTATCGATGGCACTGAGCACTAGTTCCCAGGTGTCTGTGTCTTTTTCAAGTTCACGATAGATCTTTTTCTCAAAGAATAATTTTTCCAGCGATGTCAGGTGCCATTCTTCTTCGAGTTCGGCTAATCGTATTTCGAGTTCCTGCTTCAGAAGATCGCGTGTGTTATAAGTTGAGATCTTGAGCATGTCAGTTACCCCGATGAATCGTGGTTTATCCTCGTCGATGACACATGAATTGGGCGAAATAGGAATTTCACAATCCGTAAAAGCGTAAAGTGCGTCGATGGTTTTGTCGGGTTCAACGCCTGGCGCCAGATGTACTACAATTTCTACATTTTCGGCAGTATTATCGTCTACTTTTCTGAGTTTTATTTTTCCTTTTTCATTGGCCCTCAGTATACTTTCTATAAGGCTAGTGGTGTTTCGTCCAAAAGGTATTTCGGTAATTACCAATGTTTTACGATCTAATTTTGAAATTCGGGCGCGAACTTTTACGTTGCCTCCCCGTAATCCGTCATTATATCGTGAAACGTCTATCATGCCTCCTGTTGGGAAATCCGGGAAAAGCTCAAATGGTTCTTCTTTAAGGCAGGCAATAGAGGCATCTATTAGTTCAAGAAAGTTATGAGGTAAAATTTTTGAAGCCAAACCCACTGCTATTCCTTCAACACCTTGTGCAAGCAATAGTGGGAATTTAACCGGAAGCGTTATAGGTTCTTTGTTACGGCCGTCATAGCTTAACATCCAGCCTGTTGTTTTGGGGTTGAAGACTACCTCAAGCGCAAATTTCGAGAGCCGGGCTTCGATATAACGTGGAGCTGCAGCGTCATCGCCGGTAAGTATGTTACCCCAGTTTCCCTGGGTGTCAATCAATAATTCTTTCTGTCCAACCTGTACGAGTGCATCGCCTATGGATGCATCGCCATGGGGGTGAAATTGCATGGTGTGCCCAATTATATTGGCAACTTTATTGAAACGGCCGTCGTCCATGCGTCGCATTGAATGCAAAATACGACGTTGCACAGGTTTAAGTCCGTCGTTTAGATGAGGAACGGCGCGTTCCAGAATAACATAAGAAGCATAATCCAGAAACCAGTCTTTATACATACCCGTTAAGGGCATTACTTTATGCAATTCTTCACCATGTGTCAACCCATTGTCAGAAGAGGATTCTTCTTCCGTTGGGTCTATATTTAACAGGTCGTCTTTGTTATTATCGTTACTCATTATATGTATTCCTTGTCTTTGTCTTGTTGTTTAGTGTATAGAAGCCGAACCCTTTTAAGAAGCAAGGGATGACATTAAATTGCTTCTTCTTCTACCATATCCTCTTCGATCCTAAGATTGTCAATGATAAAATCCTGCCGTTCGGGTGTATTTTTGCCCATGTAAAACTCGAGTAACTCAGAAACATTATCTGCCTTTCTGAGGGTAACAGGCTCGAGGCGTATATTGTTGCTGATAAAATGCTTGAACTCATCAGGCGAAATTTCGCCAAGACCTTTAAATCGTGTTATTTCGGGGTTTGGGCCTAGTTCGGAGATAGCGCTTTCCCGTTCATCAGTATTATAACAATATCTGGTTTTTTTCTTATTACGAACACGAAACAAAGGGGTTTGTAAAATGTACAGATGGTCATTTTTGACAAGATCCGGAAAAAATTGAAGGAAGAAGGTAATCATCAGTAAACGAATGTGCATACCATCCACATCCGCATCAGTTGCGATAACTACCTGATTATAACGTAAGTTTTCGATTCCGTCTTCAATATCAAGGGCGGCTTGCAAAAGATTAAATTCTTCGTTTTCGTAAACAATTTTTTTAGTAAGACCAAATGTATTTAAGGGTTTTCCTTTGAGACTAAATACACCCTGGGTGTTTACATCACGGGATTTGGTGATAGAGCCACTGGCTGAATCTCCTTCTGTAATAAATATGGAAGTTTCATATCGTCTTTCATCGTCGGAATTAAAATGAATCCGGCAATCGCGGAGCTTACGGTTGTGGAGGTTTACTTTTTTTGCTCGTTCACGGGCAAGGCTCTTAATACCAGCCATAGCCTTTCTTTCCTTTTCCGCCTCAACTATTTTACGGAACAATGCCTCAGCTGTGTCGGGATTCCTGTGCAGGAAATTATCGAGTTCTTTTTTAAGAAAATCGGTGATAAAATTCTTAACTGATGGACCTTCCGGTCCTACGTCTTTTGATCCAAGCTTGGTTTTTGTTTGCGATTCAAATACGGGTTCCTGGACTTTAATGCTCACGGCTGCAATAATGGAAATGCGGATGTCGGATGGATCAAATTCTTTCTTATAAAATTCCCTGATTACCTTTACATAGGCTTCTCGGAATGTTTGTAAATGTGTTCCTCCCTGCGTTGTGTGTTGTCCGTTAACAAACGAATAATACTCCTCTCCATATTGATTGCCGTGGCACATAGCCACTTCAATATCTTCACCACTGATATGTATAACCGGATATAACCCGGGGGTACTCATATTTTCATTTAACAGGTCAAGCAAGCCATTTTCCGAAAAGAACTTGTTACCATTAAAATTGATGGTAAGTCCGCTATTGAGAAAGACATAATTCCGGCACATCTTTTCGAGATGTTCGAGAATAAAGTAGAAATTACCAAATAATGCTTCATCGGCGGTAAACACAATTTTTGTCCCATTGGGGTTATCAGAGTATTCTTCGGGTTTATCAACGAGCAGATTACCGCCTGAAAATTCCGCTACTTTAGTTTTTGAATCGCGGTAACTCTGGATGAGAAAGTGTGATGATAAGGCATTTACAGCCTTGATACCTACGCCATTCAATCCTACGGATTTTTTAAATACTTTGTCATCGTATTTGGCTCCTGTGTTCATTTTTGAGGCCACGTCAATCACTTTGCCAAGTGGAATACCCCGGCCATAATCACGAATTTTAACCTGACGTTCGTTCACGGTTATCTCGATAGTTTTGCCAAAGCCCATCATAAATTCGTCGATGGAGTTATCCAACACTTCTTTAACCAGCACGTAGATACCGTCGTCTGGAGCAGTACCGTCGCCAAGTTTACCAATGTACATACCCGGGCGCCTTCTGATATGTTCTTTCCAGTCCAGTGTCCGGATCGTATCTTCTGAATAGTTTTCAGCAATCATAACCAAATGAAAATTTCGACAAAGATATATAAAACAAATGCCACCCTAGAACCGATTTTTCAACAGGGTTGTTAATATGTGGTGAAAAATAAATGCTTACTTCGAATAATCAGCGGTTAAGAAATGGCTTTTGGCTTTTAGCTGTTGGTAATTGGCTTCGCCTAATGATTAATGATTAATAACTAACGGGGTTATTGACACTTAAGTCTTAATCAATACCTAACTGCCAATAGTTAAAAGCCAACCGCTAACAGCTGATAGCCACTCTTATTCTTTGGTATAGGCTATTAAAATGACAATCAGTATTATTAAAATGAGCAAACTGACCAGGCCGGTCTTTTTTAAAGTATGGCCTTTCTTGCGGGAATCCTCATCGTACGTGAATATTTTTTTGCCATTAGGTAATATTTTTTGGGCATTGCTAAGATAGTTACCCATGAAATAGCCAATTATACCTCCAAATAAACAAAATAAATATGCAGTTAGTATGAAATTATTTGAAATTTTGGTTGGTTTTGAAAGAAATTCCATTCGCTTCTGTTTCCATTCGGCTAAAGTTGCAGCTGCAACTTCTTTTCCACGCTGTTTTAATATATCCTGAGCCCAAAGGTAGTCGTTATAACTCCATTCATCGGGTTTCTGAAGTATCTCAATTAATTCCTGATCGGAGAAAGCAAATAAATAATAATCTTTCTCTAAACGTTCTACATCAATCTCTTCAATACCTTTTAACAATTCTTCGGCTTTTTCCAAGTCTTCGGCTTTAACCTTAATGTCTATTCCAAAAGCCAGATCACCTGCCAATTCAGTATCCTGATTATCCTCTTTTTCAAGGGTATACTCAATGTCGTTTTTTTGGAGTAATTCTATTATAGTGGAGGCCTCTTCGTTAGTGTTAATTCTTTTTAAAGTGATTAATTCTTCCATTTAGCCGGGTTAATTGTGGTGATATAATATTTTTGCTTCTTTTGTATTAATATTGCAAAAGTATCATTATTTACAAATTATAAAAATTTCTTTATGAAATCCTTCAACGGTGGTAAGTCCGTGGCTAATTGGTTGCTCCGGATATCCCTCATTGCTATTTTATGTGTTTTGTATTTGAATGTTGTTACAACATGGAATTTTCGGAACCTGTCATTCGTTATTGCAGTCATAGCCTTAATATTAGGATTGTTAAATATGGCTGGTGGCATGTTTTCCAACAATGGCCTTACCGTTATCTCAGGACTCATCATTTTCCTTCTCTCTCTTTATAAATTAATCATTTCGTTCAATGGAATGCTCAATAGTTCCTTTGCTTTGCAGTTAATACCCCTTTCGCTTGGTTTCTATTTCTTTGCCTATGGCAATGATTAAAAAATGGCATTCTATTTGTGAATTAACTTGGATGGTCAATAAGAAAATGCTAAATTTGTTTTTATTTGGATATTAGTCATTAATTGTGGAGCGTAAAACGGTTATTATGAGAACATTAGTTTTGTTATTTTTAATTATTTTTGGAGGAGAGGTATTTGGACAAATTAAGCAAGTACCTGTGGGGCAAACAAAACAAGTTCCTGTTGACACAATCATTAGGTTGGGAAACAGGAAAATACCGGCATTAGTTAAACAAGTGAGCGCACTGACAGTTTCTTACGCATTGCCTTCAAAGCCAGACTCAATCATCAGACTTGAACTGAAAGAACTGGAAAAAATTATTTATCGTAACGGTCGTGTTGATATTTTCAGTAAACCGGTTCTTGCTGAAGTTAAGGACAACGAATGGGAGTCCATAATGATTACTCATAAGGAAAAGGATGTGGCCGGTCTTTATAAACATTGTGATGTAGCCGGAAAATCAAAACCAAATGCTCGTAGTAAAAAGGATGCGCAACAGAGTGCTACTATTAAAATTCGTAAGCAGGCGGCAGCAGCAAAATCAACAATTATTCTTATTACCAAGGAAGAATATTATGGAGGATTCAATGACCCTCAGGGCTATTATGTAGAAGGCGTTGCCTACGGCAAGGAGCCACCTGACAAGGGAACCAATGTTGTAAATGAAAAAGACAAAGCACAGAAAGATAAGGAAGATAAGGAATAGATTTTAAAAAAACAGCCTAACCAAGGCGATAATTTCGAGGTTTTGAAGCTGTTGAAGTTTTTGCCTGATGGTTTCTTCGTTGTATTTAACTCCACAAAGGATATCTTCAATACCGGAGACCTGATTGTTATTTAATTTAACACTTATGCTTTGAATTATGCCTTTGTCGATATCAATCTCGATATCAATAATATCATTATCGATCTTACCGCTATTTTTAAAGGTAAATTTTGGAGAGTAACCAAAATTCCATTCCCAGGAGGAATATTTCTGGTCAATAAGTTCTTGAATCGACTTTAGATCGGTATCTGAAAATACATAGGGTTGAATAGTAGGGAATTTCGCGAAAATATGCTCAATCAAACGTTTACGAAATGCCTCGATAGTGAAATCCTTTGGCAGATATTCCTGTAAGTTAGTTACTTTGCTGCGGACTGATTTAATGGCTTTGTCGTGGTAGTTTTCCGCATTGTTTTGGAGCGCTCCTTTCAAATTCTCCAAGTAGGAGCTAATCAAGAGGGTTCCGTGATGTAAAGTACGGTTCTTAAAAACATGCTCCGCATTACCTGAAATTTTAAGTCCGTTGATGATGAGATCATTCCTGCCGCTACGTTCGGCGGGAATTCCCATGGTTTGAAGCATTTCTACAATGGGCTGCGTAAATTTTTGAAAATCAACTAAACTACCTATTTGACCATTCCGGATAAAACAAAAATTCAAATTTCCTGCATCGTGATAAACGGTTCCTCCACCAGACAATCGGCGTACCACTTTAATGCCCTTTTCTTTAACGAGCCAATAATTAATTTCAGCAAAGGTATTCTGATGTTTGCCAACGATTATGGAAGGTTCATTGCAGTACAACAGAAATATGTCATCTGAAAAATGTTTCAGCAGATATTCTTCCGAAGCAATATTAAAATAAGGATCCGTAATTTGGGGTGTAATACAAAGCATCGATGGTACTTAATGTACAAAGAATAAAGACAAAGTTTATGTTGCTTTTTTGGGGGGACTAAAGTATCTGTTATGCACAAAATCATCTAAAATGAATATCATGGTGCCGATGAAAAAGCCAATAATTGCACCGCCAAGTACATCGCCCGGGTAGTGTACGCCCAGATAAATACGGCTGTAAACAATTAACAGGGCCCAAAAAAGCATGGCAATGGTTATCCATTTTCGAACAAAAAACATGGATACGAAAGCAAATATGGCAAAACAATTGGAAGCATGTGAAGAAACAAA
>CAYZNC010000111.1:0-14254 GCA_964478555.1 uncultured Bacteroidales bacterium
TATTTGTGAAATAAACCACATCCGGGATATTACAAAGTGGTTTTCGGATTATTATTTGCGTTGCACATTCATGAATCCTGCTGGTAAAGTGGTGGCATTCTGTTATCAGGTAGGAGACGGTGATTCCGACCATACATTTTGGGGTCCGCCTGAAATTGTTGATCGTACCAAAATTACCCGCCCAGGTTATTTCGCAACAACTGAAAATCCCGCAAGTGACCAATGTGCTGGTGCAGCGGCTTCGCTGGCGTTATCGTATCTGAATGATAAAGCTGATAGTACTGCTTATGCAAATAGATGTTTAACTACAGCAAAAGCTCTTTACGATTTTGCCGTTCAATACCGAAACGGTAAAATGGGTTATTCCGGTGGTTACTACAATTCTTCTTTTGATGAAGACGAACTGTCATGGGCCGCAATTTGGTTATATGTGGCAACCAACGATGCGAAATACTTAAATGATATTATTGGAAAGGATGCTAACGGGAATTATACGGGCTGGTTATCTAGAATAATCCATTCCGTTGGTGATAGTTGGCAAAATATTTGGGTTCACTCCTGGGATACAAAATGGGGCGGCGTATTTGCTAAATTGGCACCCATTACTAACGATCCATTCTATTGGTATATCTTTAGATGGAATCTGGAATATTGGTCCGGTGTTCCGCATGCCAATACCAGCGATGGTACCTTTTTAGCCAAAACGCCTGCTGGATTTTCCATGCTCAATTCTTATGGTTCAGCAAGATATAATGCAGCCGCACAGTTACAGGCAGTGGTGTACAAAAAATACGCCGCTAATTCCGATTTTGATAGCTGGACGATTAGCCAAATGCAGTATATCATGGGAAAAAATCCTTTAAACCGTTCTTATATTGTTGGTTACGGAAATTCAGCCAAACATCCGCATCACAGAGCTGCACACGGTTCAGCAACTAACAGCATGTTCGACCCTCCACAACACCGCCATATTTTGTATGGAGGATTAGTTGGTGGCCCGGGAGCACAGGATGAACACAAAGATACTACCAATGATTTTGTTTATAATGAAGTAGCAGTAGATTACAATGCCGGATTAGTTGGGGCATTGGCAGGCTTATACACTTATTTTGGAGCAGGAATGTCGCCCATTGCTAATTTTTATCCAACCGATCCTCCTACAGTGGAATTTGGTATTGAATCAAGAATTGAACGCGAGAGTAATCAAGCTTCACAGATTTGCCTCAGGGTTCAAAATAATTCAGCTTATCCTCCAAGAATAAATGTGCCAATAGTTGCCAGATATTATTTTAATGTATCGGAATTATTTCCATTTAACCAATCTATTTCAGACATAACCACTGCAATTTACTATGATGAATCGGCAGCCACTGGTACTCCAGTTGTTATGAAAGGACCTATTGCCTGGGATGCTGCTAATGGTGTATATTATATGGAATTTCAATGGCCTGCAGCTGGATTTTACGGAAAACGGGAATTACAATTTGCGCTGATTTCCGGTCAGGATCCTGTACTCTTCACTACTCATTGGGATCCAACTAATGATTACAGTCATCAGGGTTTAACCACTACCTATGCAAATACGCTTTTGGCACCCATGTATATCGATGGCAAACTTGCTATTGGAAAAGAACCACCTATTGGTGTAAACGTTCCTGTAACCAGTGTGACTTTGGCTCCGGCTACAGCAACCGTTAACATTGGTACAAC
The DNA here is from genome assembly GCA_964478555.1 of uncultured Bacteroidales bacterium. GTDB lineage: Bacteria > Bacteroidota > Bacteroidia > Bacteroidales > JAAUTT01 > JAAUTT01. The sequence continues at coordinate 1,711 of CAYZNC010000111.1, forward strand.
GTCACAATTAGCAGCAACAATATTACCTGCAAATGCTACTAATAAAGCAGTAACCTGGAGTTCAAGCAATACTTTAATCGCAACCGTAAGTGCTACTGGCCTGGTTACAGGTGCGGCCGTTGGAAGTGCTACCATTACCGCTACCACTCAGGATGGTTTAAAAACCGCCACCTGTGTTGTTACCGTTACGAATACAGTAATTTTAGTAACAGGGGTTGCAGTAACACCCGCATCAGCGTCAGTTAATATTGGTGCAACTCTTCAAATTGCAGCAACAATAGCACCGGCAACTGCTACTAATAAAGCAGTAACCTGGAGTTCAAGTAACACAACAATAGCTACCGTAAGTGCAACGGGTTTGGTTACAGGTATGACTGTAGGAAGTGCAACCATTACCGTTACTACTCAGGATGGTTTAAAAACAGCTACGTGCGCAGTTACCGTTACCAATACAGTTATTTCAGTAACTGGTGTAACTCTGATGCCCACAACAGCTTCAGTTAATATTGGTGCAACTGCTCAACTTACCGCAACAGTTGCTCCCGCGACTGCCAGTAATAAAGTAGTAACCTGGGGTTCAAGTAATGTTGGCATTGCAACTGTTAGTGCAACAGGTTTGGTTACAGGTGTGGCCGTTGGAAGTGCAACCATTACCGTTACTACTCAGGATGGTTTAAAAACCGCTACATGCGTGGTTACGGTTACCAATACAATAATTCCCGTAACTGGTGTAACTTTGACTCCTGCAACAGCTTCTGTTAATGTTGGTGCAACTGCTCAACTTACAGCAACAATAGCTCCTACAACTGCTACTAATAAAGCAGTGACATGGAGTTCTGGTAACACCGCCATTGCAACTGTAAGTTCAACAGGTTTGATCACAGGTGTGGCCGTTGGAAGTACAACCATTACCGTTACTACCCAGGATGGTTTGAAAACAGCCACATGTGTAGTTACCGTGAATACCGTGACTATTCCTCCTTGCAGTTTTGGAACGCCATTAGCAACAACATTGGCAAGTCTAAATAAGGCTTATACCTACATATATGTACTTGGAACTGGCGGACCAAATCTTAGTAACGTTAGTAACCTCACTATTAACTGGGACTTAGCTAACAAGGGATTATGGCAGTTATCTATGAATACAAAAGATGGCAAACCAAACTGGTATGTCGACCTGAGGGCAGGAACAACCCAAACTTTTGCCTCCGTTCAACCTTCAATAACTTTTGCAGGAACAGGATTTACCGGCTTAGATGGTAGTTATTATGCTGCTATTGACAATGGAAACTTAGTTCTGGTATCAAAAACAGTTGGTTTTACGCTTTACTTTAGCACGAGTGCTACAGCACCTGTTTGTACAAAGAGTGCCGAAGGTTCATCTTCATTGGCAGAAGGGAATATTATTACGCTTTTTCCGAACCCATTCGCAACGGCAATAAATCTTCATAATTCAAAGCCTGAATTAGTTACTGAAGTGTATGTGGTTAACCAATTAGGAAGCGTAGTTCTAAGAGTAAACAAATCGCAAATTTCCAATGATATGTATTTTGGAAATGAATTACCATCTGGGATGTACATAGTGAAAGTAGTTTCTGTTCAAACTACAAGTGCGTTTAAAATAATAAAGAAATAATGAATTAGATTTTATTTGTTAAGCTCTTACCCCTAAAGGGAATGACCACATAAATTTTTATGTGGTTATCCCTTTAGGTTTTTTGAATAACATAAGTTATTGGGTCACTTTATTAACTAACTAAAAATAAAACATGATGATGAAACAAAGATTTTGTTTAGTGGCGACGTTATCGGTGTTGTTATGTTGTCTATTTTCTTTCACAAAAGCTAATGCACAACTTGCAGTAGGGAAGAGCAAATTTCTTGGGGGTGTTTTTCCCGGTAGCGCTCCTGCAAGCTTTACAACTTATTGGAACCAGGTCACCCCAGAAAATGCGGGTAAATGGGGATCTGTTGAGGCCACCAGAGGTACTATGAATTGGACCAACCTTGATAATGCTTATAATTTTGCCAAGACTCACGGTTATGTATTTAAACAACATAATTTCGTTTGGGGTTCCCAATATCCAAGTTGGATCACTTCACTATCAGCAGCGGATCAGAAAGCCGAAGTAGAACAATGGATATCAGCCTACGGTGCACGATATCCGAATACAGATTTCATTGATGTGGTAAATGAACCCATCAAAACCTCATGCCCTTTTAAAGATGCTTTAGGTGGGGCCGGAACTACAGGTTATGACTGGATCGTGTGGTCCTTCCAAACTGCCAGAAAATATTGTCCAACTGCAAAATTGTTAATCAATGAATATGGTACCGAAAATGACCCAACTGTTCGTGCACAATACATCGCCATTATTAATATTTTAAAAGCTCAGGGTTTAATTGATGGGATTGGCGTTCAGGCCCATTGTTTTAATCTCGATTATATGACTGCAAGTCAGATGACATCCTGTCTGAATGACTATGCCGCAACCGGTTTGCCTGTTTATATATCGGAACTCGATATAAGAGGTGCATCCACTACCGAAGATACTCAATTGGCAGAATATCAAGCACTTTTCCCAATCATGTGGGAACATGCAAGTGTGAAAGGTATCACCCTGTGGGGATACATTGAAGGACAAACATGGAAAGCTGGTACCGGTTTACTTAATGCTGATGGTACGGAAAGATCAGCAATGAAATGGTTAAAACAATATATGAGCGGTGTAACAAACGTTTCTGTTACAGGAGTAACTTTGACTCCCGCAACAGCTTCTGTAAACATTGGAGCAACTACCCAACTAACAGCTACTATTGCTCCATCAAATGCAACGGATAAAGTTGTAACATGGAGTTCAAGTAACACCGCCGTGGCAACCGTTAGTGCAACGGGTCTTGTAACTGCTGTAGCAGTGGGAAGTGCAACTATTAACGTTACAACTCATGATGGTGCAAAAACAGCCTCAATTACAATTACCGTTACTAATATAGTAGTCCCGGTTACAGGAGTAACTGTAACTCCTTCTACGGCTGCAATTAATGTTGCTTCTACTTCGCAACTTGCTGCAACTATTGCTCCTTCAAATGCAACCGATAAGGCATTAACATGGAGTTCAAGCAATACAGCAATTGCAACGGTTAGTTCAAATGGTCTTGTAACAGGTGTAGCAGCAGGAAGTGCAACTATTACAGTTACTACCCATGATGGTGCAAAAACTGCTACTTGTGCAGTTACTGTAAGCATTATCAATATTCCTCCATGTAGTTTTGGAACACCATTGGCAACCACACTGGCAACTTTGAACAAGTCGTACAATTACATTTATGTACTTGGATCCGGCGGACCAAATCTGAGCAATGTAAGTAATCTTACCATTAACTGGGACTTACCAAACAAAGGCTTATGGCAGTTATCTATGAATACAAAAGATGGCAAGCCAAACTGGTATGTTGATATAAGAATAAGTGCAACACAAACTTTTGCATCCATACAACCTTCAATCACTTTGGCAGGAACAGGCTTTACAGGCTTAGACGGTAGTTATTATGCTGCTATCGACAATGGTAACTTTGTTTTGGTTTCTAAAACCGGTGGTTTTACACTTTACTTCAGCAGCAGTGCAACAGCACCTGTATGTGCAAAAAGCGCAGAGGTAGAAGCCTCTGAACGCAACTCAGTAAAAGTATTCCCAAATCCCTTTACGAATGCAATTACTATTCAAATTGCTAATCCCAACGACGTTATAAACATATGCGTTGTTGATGAATTGGGGAGGGTTGTCTCCATATTGGAAAAATCATCCATTTCCGGTGAAATGAAAATAGGAGAAGGTTTAAAGTCTGGTATTTACTTCCTTAGCGTTAAAACTTTAGTGGATACCAAGGTTTACAAGATTTTGAAAAAATAATTATAATAAACATTTTATCAATGTAAAACGCTGTGAGTTTCTATTGTTTTTCCGCTTTAATAATAGAAATCACAGCGTATCATAACACCCTAAATTTTATTAACCTAATTAAAACTTTACCTGAATGAAAAAAATTGACTTTTTAAGAAAAGTTGTCCTAACGAGTATGATTATGATGTTTTTATTCATGTCATCGAGTTATGCACAACTTGCTAAGGGACAAACCAAATTCCTCGGTAACATTCATTACCAGGGACAAACCTCATTAAATTACGATTACTACTGGAATCAGGTTACTCCAGGAAATGCCGGTAAATGGGCATCGTGTGAACAAAATCGTGGCGATTTTAACTATTGGCTTTGGCTTGATCGTGCCTATAGTCATGCTAAACAGAATGGTTATCCGTTCAAGGAACATACTTTGATATGGGGAGGTTCTTCCGGTGATCCAGCCTGGGTAAAAACACTTGCAGCAGCTGATCAAAAAGACGAAGTAATAAAATGGATGACTGCAATTGCCACCAGGTACCCGGACATAGATATGATCGATGTGGTTAATGAACCACTTCATGCACCACCGACTTATAAAGATGCCCTTGGAGGTGACGGTACCACTGGTTGGGATTGGGTAATATGGTGTTTCACCGAAGCCAGAACTTTATTCCCAAAATCGAAATTAATTTTGAATGAGTACAATGCTGAAATTTATAGTTCAGAAAACACAAATCTTGTTAAAATAGTTAATTTACTTAAAGCGCGCAACCTGATTGACGGCATTGGTTTGCAATGCCATAGTTTGGAACCCGTTCCACTAGCTACAATTAAAACCAATTTTGACAATCTGGCCGCTACAGGAGTGGATATTTATATTTCAGAGTATGAAGTTCAGGGTGATGATGCAACCCAGTTATCGATTCTTCAAACCCAGTTTCCGTATTTTTGGACAAATCCCGCTGTAAAAGGTATTACCATGTGGGGTTTTGTTGACGGTGAAATGTGGAGACCAACAGCATTCCTGTTAGGTTCGGATGGGATTACCGAACGTCCTGCATTACAATGGTTACGTCAGTATTTTAATTATAGCCCTACAAATGTTACGTATCCACTTCAGGTTACAACAACGGGAAGCGGCACAGTTACTGTAAATCCAACAGGAGGATCTTACGCACCATTATCAAGTGTTACTGCAACAGCAGTTCCTGCCACAGGTTATAAATTTAGTAATTGGAGTGGGGATATGAGCGGTGCAACTAATCCAATCACTGTAAAAATGTTATCAAGCCGCATATTAACCGCTAATTTTGTTGTAAAAGGGTACGTGCCACAATATACATTAACGGTTTCTGTTTCAGGAGACGGAAGTGTAACGGCTAATCCGACAGGTTCACCTATAGATTCTGGGACTGTTGTTACTTTAACAGCTGTTCCTACAATCAATAGTTTGTTTACAGGTTGGAGCGGATCATCAACCGGTACTGCAAATCCTATTACCATAACCATGAATGGTAATAAGGCAATAACTGCTACATTCCAAGCCTATAACGGCAGTGCTTGTAATAATCCTACTGCCATTACGCTACCTTTCGTACAAACGGGAGCTTTAGAAAATTGTTATTTTACTTCTGGCAATATCAGCAATGTTAACTCCTGGAATATGGACATGGTAACCATTAATGGTGTAAGTTATACTAATATCTGGTCCAGTACAATGCCTGCACGTGTTAATGGAGGTTATAATATCTACTACAAGGCTACATCTTCCGCATCACATTTGGAAGTTAACGGCACCAATGGAACTACCATACCAGTAACTGGCGTAACCCTAACTCCTGCTACTGGAACAGTTAATGTAGGAACAACCTTACAGCTTACGGCCAATGTTGCCCCCACAACTGCAACTAACAAAAGTGTTACCTGGAGTTCAAGTAATACTGCTATGGCGACCGTTAGTGCTACTGGTTTAGTTACTGGTGTGGCTGCAGGAACTGCAACGATCACTGCTACAACTGTTGATGGTGGTTTTAAGGCAACCAGTGCTATAACAGTTACCAATATACCGGTATCAGTTACAGGAGTTTCATTAACACCCACAACTGCTAACGTAAGCATAGGAACAACAGTTCAATTAACTCCTACCGTGGCACCAGCAAATGCAACTAATAAATCTGTTACATGGTCTTCCAGTAGTTCCGCTATTGGAACTGTTAGCACATCCGGTTTAGTAACCTGTTTAGCTGCTGGAACCACAACGATTACAGTTACAACTGTTGATGGTGGTTTTAAAGCAACTTGTGTAATAACTGTGGTTATTCCAACATTAGTTGTTACTCCTGCCAGTGCTACATTACATGTTGGAGATACAATCCAGTTAAACGCTAATCAAGCAGTAACCTGGGCTTCAAGTACTACTGCTATAGTAACTGTTTCCCCAAGTGGACTAGCCATTGCTAAAGCAGCAGGCTCCGCTACGATTACCGCAACTACAATAGATGGAGCCAAAACGGCCACTTGTACAATTACAGTAACCACTTTATCGGTCAGTGTAACCGGAGTTAGTATAACGCCAGCCACTGCTTCTGTAAATGTTGGTACAACTGCTCAACTTAATGCAATAGTTGCTCCAACAAATGCTACGATTAAAACCGTAACCTGGAGTTCAAGTAACACAGCAATTGCTACTGTAAGTACAACAGGTCTGGTTACTGGTGTTGCTACTGGTTCTGTCATAATCACTGTTAAAACTACTGATGGTGGTTTTACAGCTACTTGTGCAGTAACTGTTGGCACTGTGAATGTTCCTCCTTGCAGTTTTGGAACTCCTTTAGCAACTGCCTTGGCAAGTTTAAACAAGACGTACAATTATACATATGTGCTTGGAACAGGCGGGCCAAGTCTGAGTAACGTTAGTAACTTTACCATTAACTGGGATTTAGCCAATAAAGGTTTATGGCAGTTATCAATGAATACCAAAGATGGTAAACCAAATTGGTACGTTGATATAAAAACAGGTGCAACGCAAACTTTTGCATCTGTGCAACCATCTATCACTTTGGCAGGAACAGGATTTACCGGTTTAGACGGTAGTTATTATGCCGCTATCGACAATGGTAACTTTGTGTTGGTATCAAAAACCGGTGGTTTTACGCTTTACTTCAGCAGCAGTGCAACTGCACCTGTATGTACAAAGAGTGCATCTGCTATGGCAGAAGAAAATGCAATTAAATTATTTCCTAATCCATTTTCTGGATCCATCTGTATTCAAATCGAAAATCCTGGCGATGTGAGCAAAGTGGATGTAGTAGATGAATTAGGAAGGATATTGACTGTCCTGGGAAAATCATCCATTACAAATGAGATGAGGATTGGCGAGAGTTTGAAAGCCGGAATCTACTTCCTGAGGGTGTATACTTCAACTGAAGTAAAATCTTATTTGATTAACAAAAAGTAAAAAACCCTGCGACTCTGTGTTTAAGAATGCCTTAACCACAGAGCCTGCAGAGGTTCTGTCTCTAATTTTTCATTTTTATAAGTATTAATTAAAATTTAACCAAACAATGAAAACAACTAACTATTGTTGGGGACTACTAATTTGTATTCTCCTTCTTTATGGTGTTTCTGCGAAAGCACAAACTTACAATTACAACGACGCCTTATTAAAGGCTGTTGATTTTTTTGATGCCAATAAATGTGGAAGTAATGTGGCATTAGACAACGTTTTTTCTTGGAGAGGCGCATGCCATACAACCGATGGAAGTGCCGTTAGTCTTGATCTTTCCGGTGGATTTCATGATGCCGGAGACCATGTAAAGTTCGGTCTTCCACAGTGCTGGTCGGCTGCTACTCTTGGATTTGCACTTTATGAATTCAAAGAGTCGTTTGATAATGCGAATGCCACAACTAAATTACTTAGTGAACTTAAGTACTTTACGGATTATTTTTTAAAATGTCATCCCAATGCTACTACCTTTTATTATCAGGTTGGCGATGGCAATATTGATCACGGCTATTGGGGATCGCCTGAATTACAAACAGGTTCCAGGCCGGTTATTGTAAATAACACTTCTGCACCTGCTTCCGATGTATTGGGTGAAGCAGCAGCAGCTTTGGCATTAATGTATCTCAATTATAAAAGTATTGATGCAACTTATGCCAACAAGTGTCTCACCGCAGCCAAAGAACTTTTTACTCTTGGAAAAACCAACCTCGGTCGTAGTAGTGATGGTGGTGGTGGAGCATTTTACAAAAGTACTTCCCATTTTGATGACCTGAGTTGGGGTGCAATTTGGCTTTCCATAGCTACTGGCGACAACACTTATTTAGCACCAGTTGACGGTTGGATCGATCAAAAAAACGATGGTGGCGACGATCCTTATAATAAACATTGGGCTCCGGCATGGGACGATGTTACGCTTTACGTACTTCTTAAAATGTATGAATTAACCGGTACTCAGAAATATTTTGATGGTATTAATAATAATATGGTATGGTATAGTACTACCTTAAAGAAAACAGCTTATGGTATGCCATGGCTCGACACATGGGGAGTATTAAGATATAATTCCGCAGAAGCAGGTTTGGGTTATTTGGCTGCAAAAAAATTCCAGTATGCCGATTATCTTAAAACAGCAGATCTTTGCATGAACTATATTTGCGGAACTAATCCCAGAAACAGTTCCTATTTAACAGGTTGGGGTACAAATCCTCCTGTTCACCCTCATCACAGGGCTAATGAACCAGTTCAGGGTGGTCCTACACACGGGATAGTTGGTGGTTTGGTTGGAGGTCCGGATATGAGTGATGCTTATAGCGATGTAGTAGGAAACTACCAACAAACTGAAGTTGCCATTGACTATAATTCTGCATTTTTGTTAGGTATGGCAGGGAAAATTTATTTTACACTGCATACTCCTCCAAAGGTTAATGTACCTCCTACAGTATCGCTCACTGCACCTTCAGCTTCCGGTACTTATAACCAGGGAACACCTATTACACTGTCAGCCAATGCTGCTGACGCAGATGGTACTGTTACCAATGTTGAATTTTATGTGAGTGGGTCAAAAGTAGGTGAAGATGCTATAGCACCTTATTCTTTTAGCTGGACACCACAATTATCAGGGTCCTATACTATTACAGCACATGCTATTGACGACAGAAAAGGCTCAACAGCTTCAACTGCTGTAACTATCAATGTAAGTAATAATAATTTGCCACCAACCACTCCTAACCTGGCTCTCAATAAAACTGCAACATCATCATCAGATGAAAATAGCGGTCTTACTGCTAACTTAGCAGTAGATGGTAGTTATGGTTCACGTTGGGGAAGTGCTTTTGCTGATCCGCAATGGTTACAGGTTGATTTAGGTTCAGCCCAAACTATTAATCGTGTAATATTAACTTGGGAAGCAGCATATGCTACAGATTATAGTATTCAGGTTTCAACTAATGGTACAACTTGGACAACGGCTGCATCCATAGTAGGTGGTAATGGTAGTACGGATGATATTACTTTTGCTGCTATTTCTGCAAGATACGTAAGAATGTATGGCACTGCACGCGTCACTCCCTATGGATATTCGATTTATGAATTCGAAGTTTATGGAACCAGCACAAATGTCCCGGTTACCGGTGTTACTGTTGCTCCAGCCACTGTTTCCGTTAATACTGGTTTAACAACCCAGTTAACTGCTACTGTAGCTCCAGCGAATGCTACTAATCAGACTGTAACCTGGAGTTCAGGTAGTACATCTGTGGCCACTGTCAGTGCCACGGGTTTAGTATCCGGAATAGCACCTGGTACTGCAACTATTACTGCTACTACACAAGATGGCTTAAAAACTTCTACAAGCCTGGTTACCGTTACCAATGTTCCTGTAACAGGTGTAACAGTAAGTCCTGCAACTGCAACAGTTAATGTTGGATTAACTTCACAACTAACGGCTACTATTGCTCCTTCAAATGCAACTGATAAAGCAGTAACATGGAGTTCGAGTAATACAGCTGCCGCTACTGTAAGTGCGACAGGTCTTGTAACTGGGGTAGCAGTGGGAAGTGCAACTATTACCGTTACAACTCATGATGGTGCAAAAATAGCCACATGCGCAGTTACCATTACCAATATTGTAGTTCCAGTAACAGGAGTAACTCTAAATGTTGCAACACTGGGAATTAATATTGGATCAACTTCGCAATTTATAGCTACTGTTCTTCCTGCAAATGCAACAGATAAAGCAGTAACCTGGAGTTCAAGTAGCGCAGCTACAGCAACTGTAAGTTCAACGGGTCTTGTAACTGGAGTAGCTGGAGGTTCTGCAACTATTACCGTTACAACCCACGATGGTGCAAAAACTGCTACTTGCTTAGTTACCGTTAACAATATTATAGTTCCTGTAACAGGAGTGACTGTAACTCCCGCTACGGCTGCAATTAACGTAGGTTCTACTTCACAACTTGCAGCTGCAATTGCACCAGCAAATGCAACTGATCAAGCATTAACATGGAGTTCAAGTAGCACAGCAATTGCTACGGTAAGTGCAACTGGTCTTGTAACCGGTGTAACAGCAGGAAGTGCAACTATCACCGCTACTACCCATGATGGTGCAAAAACTGCTACTTGTGCAGTTACTGTAAGCATTATCAATATTCCTCCATGTAGTTTTGGAACACCATTGGCAACCACACTGGCAACTTTGAACAAGTCGTACAATTACATTTATGTACTTGGATCCGGCGGACCAAATCTGAGCAATGTAAGTAATCTTACCATTAACTGGGACTTACCAAACAAAGGCTTATGGCAGTTATCTATGAATACAAAAGATGGCAAGCCAAACTGGTATGTTGATATAAGAATAAGTGCAACACAAACTTTTGCATCCATACAACCTTCAATCACTTTGGCAGGAACAGGCTTTACAGGCTTAGACGGTAGTTATTATGCTGCTATCGACAATGGTAACTTTGTTTTGGTTTCTAAAACAGGTGGTTTTACACTTTACTTCAGCAGTAGCGCAACAGCACCAGTATGCACAAAGAGTGCAGAAGGATTAGCTTCTCTTGAAGAAAATGCAATTCTTTATCCGAATCCATTTACCAATGAAGTTCAATTACAGTTAAACAATTCGGAAAATGTATCATCGGTACAAGTGTTCGATCAAATGGGCAAATTAGTATTGATTTTACAAAAGGCTGAACTTAAAGGTAACAGCGTAAAATTTGGAAATGGTTTTGCTAACGGAATTTATATTGTAAAAGTGGTTGGTGCTAATGGCACACATACTTACAAATTAATTAAACAATAATTGTTGATTACCAAGGCGTCTTAAAAGGTCTGAAATCTTTTAAGACTGCCTTTTTTAAATTTTTAAAGATCAAATGAAATGCTAATGTTTAGCAACTAACTATTACAATTAATTAAATGGAAGTGTACCTGGCGTTTAGCACATTTAGCCAAACGTCAGGTATTTTCCTTAACGACACTTAAAAAACTTAATGGTGATGAAAAAAACTAATTATATTTTAATTCTAATCACTTTCCTTGCGCTTCAATCTGTGAACCTTTTTTCACAAAATTTTTTGAGCTCATCAGGAAATAAACTTATTGATTCCAAAGGAAATACGGTACGCTTAACCGGTGTAAACTGGTTCGGGTTCGAAACGAGTATGATGTATCCTCATGGTATTTGGTCGAGGGATTGTAGAAGTATGTTGAAACAAATTAAAGATTGCGGTTTTAACTGTATTCGTTTCCCCTGGAGTAACGACATACTGAAACCTGGAGCAACTATAAGTATTAATTCTTATGGAACAGATCCTTATACCGGTGTAACACCAATGAACCAAATTGAGTCGACTTTCACAAGCCCGATGCAAATGTTGGATAAGATAGTTGAGTATTGCCAACAGTTAAATATTAAAATCGTTTTGGATAACCATTCACGCAAAAGCGATAATTACCTTAATGAAAGTGTTTGGTATACACCTGATGTATCGGAAGCAAAATGGATTTCTGATTGGACTACTATGGCCGCCAGATATAAAAATAACGATGCGGTAATAGGTATGGATATAGACAATGAACCCAATGGAGCGCATGGACAAGGATGTACCTGGGGAAATTCAAATCCCTTAACGGATTGGAATAAAGCTGCAGAACGTTGCGGTAATGCCATTCTTCAAGCCAATCCAAACGTATTAATTATAGTAGAAGGGATTCAAACTTATAATAACGACGGATACTGGTGGGGTGGAAATTTAGAGGGAGTTGCAGATTTTCCAGTTGTTATCAGCAATCCTAAAAAATTGGTTTACTCACCTCATGAATACGGTCCCGAAGTTTTTAACCAAACATGGTTTACAGATGCCGGATTTCCAGGTAATATGGCAGCTATATGGACCTCACATTTTGATTATATCTATGCAAATAATACAGCGCCTTTATTGTGTGGTGAATTTGGTATCAGAGATCCAACTTCATATAGTGGTACAGAGGGTAAATGGTTTGACACGTGGCTTGCATTTATGGGAAGCAGGTATTCCTGGACTTTTTGGTGCTGGAATCCCAATTCCGGTGACACAGGTGGGTTGCTGGATGATCAGTGGGTAACTCCTGTACAATGGAAAATTGACAAATTAAA
>CAYZNC010000111.1:14354-16811 GCA_964478555.1 uncultured Bacteroidales bacterium
CTTCCACAATTTCAATTCCCGTTGTATCAACAACTCAGTTGGTTGCTACCGTTGCTCCTGCCAATGCGTCCAATAAAAATGTTACCTGGACTTCAAGTAGCTCTTTGATTGCAACTGTTAGTACAACTGGTTTGGTAACCGGAGTTGCATCAGGTACAGCCACTATTACAGTTACAACCGTGGATGGTTCCAAAACAGCAACCTGTGTCGTTACGGTGACTTCCGGAAATATTGCAGTAACTGGAGTAGTTGTCAGTCCAGCAACTGTATCAGTCAATGTTTCGGCAACGACTCAGTTGACTGCTACTGTATCTCCGGCAAACGCAACTAATAAAGCAGTTAGCTGGATTTCAAGCAATATAGCGATAGCTACTGTGAGCTCAACAGGACTTGTAACTGGAGTGGCTATAGGAACAGCTACCATCACAGCCACAACTGCCGATGGTGCTAAGACATCATCATCTGTAGTTACTGTAATTACAGGTGGAACCGGTAGTTGTACGTTTGGCACACCAGTTGCTGCTGCATTACCTACGATCAACAGATCGTACACACACGCCTATGTGTTAGGTACAGGTGGTCCAAATCTGAGCAATGTAAGTTCATTCACTATGAATTGGGATTTACCAAACAAAGGTTTATATCAATTCTCTATCAATACAACCAATGGTGTACCAAACTGGTATGTTGATTTAAGAACCGGTGTTACGCAAACATTTGCTTCGGCACAACCTGCAATCACTTTGGCAGGTACAGGATTCCCGGGGTTAGATGGAGCATACAATATTACCGTATACAATACTACTGATTTTGTGATGGTTTCGAAATCGGGGGGCTTTACCATCTACTTTAGTAACAGCGCAACTACTCCTGCATGTGTGAAGAGTGCTGAAGTTGCTACAAATGATCTAAATGAGAATGGCGTAATACTTTATCCAAATCCGTTTACTACTTCTGTTATTCTGAAGGCTAATAAGTTACAGGGATTAAAATCTGTAAAAGTTTATGACTCTCTTGGAAAAGTGGTAAAACTCTTTGATGCAAAGAGCATTAATGACAATCAAATCGAATTTGGCGATGATCTTTCATCGGGTATTTATTTTATACAAGTTGTACAAGATAACAATACCGCTGTTTATAAAGTCATTAAAAAATAATTAGTTCCCAAGTCCGGATTTGGCTTTGCCAGATCCGGACTTCATTAAAAATTATACCTATGATAAAAAAATTTACTTTTTTTTCGATCATTCTTTTTTTAACAATTTTAATGAGTTCTCTAAGTAAGGCATCGGTAACACCCAATTCAATTATTTCACGGGGCAAAACTGTTTATACTTCAAGCGGAATTACTCCCATTCTCGTTGATAATAATTTTGGAGGAACATCATGGATGGTAAGTAATGGCTCCTGGATTGCTATTAATTTGGGCGCAGGACCCTCTAAAGTATTCTTCAATTGGAATAATCCTAATTATTCATGGTCCGACATAATCGCAACTGCACACAGTTGCAAACAAAGTGTTACTTGTCCTGTGGATTATGTAATTCAGAAATCTTCTAATTCTACAAATGGCGCTGATGGTACCTGGACAACAATGGCTACTATCATTGGCAATACTGTAACAGCCCGGGGTCATTTGATTGATTTTTCCGGCGCAAGTTGGGTTAAGATGAGTATAACCACAGGCGGTGGTTTTATCAATGAAGTAGAGGTGTTTGATGCTTCTAATAATGGAAGTGATATTTGGTTTTTTCCAGGTACCAGTATTACAGCCAATGCATTTAAAGCTACACCTCCCACTCAGGATTTTGCTGATCTTGTCGCGCTGGCACATCCTGGTTTTACTCCTGCTATGGTTAGAGGTGGAATACCCTGCATAAACAGCGGAGATTTAGCTGGAGATATCTCAAAATATTTGGCTGCAACACAAGATGTTAAGTATTGGGCTATTGAAATGGGCACTAATGATGCTTGGGGAGGAAGTAATGCCAACGTTGCCACTTTTAAGAATAATATGCAAACCGTGATTACTGCTTGCAAAGCAGCAGGTATCCAACCTATAATATCACGTATGATTGGCACCAATCAAACTGCAGCAGGTTGGCAGGTAAACCCCGATTATCTCACTGCTATTGATGATCTCACAACGCAAAATAGTCTCATAGCAGGTCCCGACTTTTATACCTGGTTTTCAACTCACCCGGATGATCTGTCAAGTGATGGTGTTCATCCAAATGCAAGTGGAGCAGCCAGTATGCAAAAACTTTGGGCGGATAAAATGTCTTCGCTATATGACGGAGTTACGATTCCTGTAACTGGCGTCAGCCTTAATTTGGCATCAACAACTGCAACTATAAACGGTACCGTTCAATTAAGTGTAACCATAGCACCTGCTAATGCTACCAATAAAATCATCGTATGGACTACAAGCAATGCTGCTATTGCTACAGTTAGTTC
>CAYZNC010000112.1:0-16748 GCA_964478555.1 uncultured Bacteroidales bacterium
TTTATTCCTGAATCGTCTGCGGCTCTTGGCTTTGGTTTTAGATGCGGGTTTCTCGGATTGCTGCATATGGAAATTATCCAGGAGCGTCTGGATCGTGAGTTTGACATGGATGTGATTACCACGGTACCCAACGTTTCTTTTAAAGTATTTACAACCAAAGGTGAGGAAATCGATGTTCATAATCCCTCGGGATTACCGGCACCAACGCTCATCGACTATATTGAAGAGCCCTACATTATTGCTCAGGTTATCAGTCAATCCGAATATCTGGGTGCGATTATGAAACTTTGTATCGATAAACGGGGAGTACTTAAAAACCAGGTATTCCTTACTACAGACAGGGTTGAAGTTACCTTTGAAATGCCCTTGGCTGAAATTATCTTCGATTTTTACGATAAACTCAAAAGTATTTCCAAAGGATATGCCTCATTTGACTACCACCAGGTTGGTTTTCAGCGAGCAGACCTGGTAAAGTTGGATATTCTGCTCAACAGCGAAAGTGTGGATGCCCTTTCAGCGCTAATCCATCGCGATCATGCCTATGATTTTGGCCGGCGGATTTGTGAAAAGTTAAAAGAGCTTATCCCACGCCAGCAATTTGATATCGCCATTCAGGCTGCAATTGGCGCAAAAATTATTGCCCGCGAAAC
The DNA here is from genome assembly GCA_964478555.1 of uncultured Bacteroidales bacterium. GTDB lineage: Bacteria > Bacteroidota > Bacteroidia > Bacteroidales > JAAUTT01 > JAAUTT01. The sequence continues at coordinate 651 of CAYZNC010000112.1, forward strand.
CATCAAAGCCGTTCGTAAGGATGTAACCGCCAAATGTTATGGAGGCGACATCACCCGTAAACGTAAACTCCTTGAAAAGCAAAAGAAAGGTAAGAAGCGGATGCGCCAGGTTGGCAATGTAGAAGTCCCTCAATCAGCATTTTTGGCTGTTTTGAAACTTAGCGATTAGCAAACAATGAACATTGAAAAATGAAAAATGAGCTACTATGCGCTCGGCGTAGTTTGCAACTACGTCGAATATTGAACTCGTAGCTGAAAAATTGAAATTCTGAAACCAACTTCTTCGTTCTCTTTGAACTTTAAACTTTGCATTTTGAACCTTGAACTTACGCAATGCACCCTTTGTCCCCGCGAATGCGGCGTAAACAGAATCACCGGGCCTTTCGGATTCTGCAAGAGCGATGCTGACTTTAATATTTCATCCATATGCGTGCACAAAGGTGAAGAACCGGTCATTTCAGGTAAAAAAGGAATTTGTAATATATTCTTCCCTCATTGCAATTTACAATGCATTTATTGCCAGAATCATGATATTTCAAGGAATTCGGTTGCAACCATACAGGAAAGTCTTTCACTCGAAACAGTTATTGATCGCATTTGCGAAACACTTGAGCAAACAGAAAACATCATAGGCTTTGTTTCTCCTTCTCATTACATTCCTCAGATGGTTTCCATTATAGAAGGATTGCACAAGGCAGGTAAACGTCCTGTTGTTGTTTATAACTCCAATGGATACGACAAAGCCGAAACCATTTGTATGCTCGAGGGATTGATTGATGTGTATCTGCCTGACTTTAAGTATATGGATTCCCGACTTGCTTTTGAATATTCGCAAGCTCGTAATTATCCTGAAATCGCTCTTGCCGCACTAAAGGAAATGTATCGCCAGAAAGGTTCGACGCTCATTGTGAACAATGATGGTTTGGCAGAATCAGGGATCATCATTCGCCACCTTGTTTTACCTGGTGCAATTGAGCAAAGCATAGAAGTTTTGAGACTTATTGCCGAAGAAATTTCTACGAGGATGCACCTATCCCTGATGGCACAGTATTATCCGACAAAAACAGTTGCAACTCATCCTGTATTGAACAGAACGATAACAGCAGCAGAATACCAAAGGGTTGTTGATGCTTTTAACGAACTTGGATTCAGTAAAGGATGGATACAAGATTTAGAGAGCCATGATTCCTTCCGACCCGATTTTTCCAGAGAACAGCCATTCGAAATATGATTAAAAAATCATTTTTTATTTATAGTTAGTTAATTCAAAGCGATTTGCAAATGCCCCTTTTCGGCGATGGATAGATTTTGCCTGAATATTAGTTTTGCTTTTACGATAGGAGCATTCCATTTTTTATAGTTTGTATTTTAAATATTCATCTCTGGCTTTGCTGATGGTATCCTTTATCGAAGTAATAGTTAAATCTTTTTCACGAATCATTTTAGGCCAATCATTGAGATCGATATCGTTAAAATAGACCAAACTCTTAACCGCATGAAAATCATTATCTAATTTATATTTTATCTTATACCACGAGATCAAATCACCGAACGAATAAATTTTAAGCAAGAAATAAACATCAATGAAGTCCTTAATTCTTGTACCATCACCACCAATTGCTCTCACTTTCATTGCACCAATATCTTCCAGTGAAGCCATTTTAATACGCTCTTCTATTACTAAAGGCCTAACCCCATCTCCTTTGTGTTTAATTAAGTCGATTTTAACTTCATTCATAAAACCTCGTAAAGTATTTTTTTCCATTGCATCCAACTTAAACTCATAATCATTTCGCAAATTATCAAGTAAGCCGGATGGAGAAAAATCGTTTCTTGTAAATAAGTCGATATCAATTGATTTTCGATGGCCAATTTGGAGAGAAAGTGCGGTTCCTCCTACCAGATTAAAATCTTTAAGATAATCTTTCTCCATCAAAGATTTTATTAAAGCTATGGTTCCTGGTTCAACAGTTTCTTTGTATAACATTTAAAATTTTCTTTAGGGATATGGAAAAATGTATGAGCAAATTCTATAGTTTTAAGATCAAGGGTTCCGATATTCACGACTACACCCTTGATAGCATCTTCGCCATAATAGGATAATATTTGCTTGAACTCATCAATAGTCCCACGGTTAAGCACCCGTTCAATAATAAGTCTTATGTTTTTTTCCTCGTTCAGCGAATTAAAATCTACATCCCAAAACAAGTGTGGTCTTAAATCCAAAATCATTATCAATAAGTTTATGTAAATTTACAAAAGATTGAGGAAAAAAGCTACGGTTAACTCCTTTATTTATTTGCCTTTAAAAGATTATCAAGAAGCCGGAACAACACCTTATGCATATCCGCCGAGTACTTTTTTTCGTCTTCTATCATTTGACCTTCTTTTTGAATGAAGGTTGCGGATATGAGTTCTGATCTACAGCATTCCGAGAGTGAAGTGAGTGATTCGGCCGTGGTTTCCAAATGACATTGAAACCCCACTATTTTTTCATTGATTAAAAATATTTGATTTTTGCAAGCTACGGAACTGGCAATGAGTTCAGCTCCCGAAGGTAAATCAAAGGTTTCACCATGCCAGTGGAACACCGTCAATTCTTCCGGCAAACCATCGAATAGTGCTGATTTTATTTGGTTAGATTTACGGATGGGAAACCAACCGATTTCTTTCTGGTTATTCCTGTAAACTTTTGCACCAAGCGCATTGGCAATAAGTTGGGCGCCAAGGCAAATTCCGGCTATTATTTTACCCTCTGCGATACATGCCCGGATAAATTCTTTTTCAGCGATAAGCCATGGGAGTTCCTGTTCATCATTTACGCTCATACCGCCCCCCATAATAATCAGCCAATCGATGTCCTTTGGTAAGGGCAAATGATTAGATTCATAAAAATTAGTATAGGAAAGTTCAAACTTATTTTTTTTCAACCAGGTTTCAATTGTGGCTATACCTTCAAATGGTTCGTGTTGCAAACAATGTGCTTTCATAAAAAATCCCAATGATTAAAGTCTGTAATTACAAAGTTACCATTTTTTAGGCAATCAGGAGTTAAAGAAAGATGCAGGCTTTGGTGCCTAGGATAGCCAAATAGCTGAAAATGCGATTACTGGCATTCTAAAAAACAGAAACACAATATTTTCAAAACAACATGCGTTGTATATGTATGGTTAATAATTAATTTTTGTATTCTTGAAAAGTGCAGTAATTGTTTTTGTTTCAGTACTTATCGGCTTCTCGTCCTGCACTATTCAAAAGGAAAACTTTCACCAGACAACTTTCGTTCAAAACGATTCTATGCCTTATCTGGTTGTGCTTTCGATGGATGGGTTTCGCTGGGATTACCCGGATACTTTTCCCACTCCAAATTTAAATAAAGTACGAGCACAAGGTTTAAGGGCTAAGTCCATTATTCCTAGTTTTCCAACTATTACTTTTCCAAATCATTATACGCTCGCCACGGGTTTATACCCCGAAAATCACGGAATTGTACATAATGATTTTTATAACCCATTACTTAATGCTACATTCAATCCTGCCGACGCGCGATTTTATTTAGGAGAACCTATTTGGGTAACAGCACAAAAACAACAAATGATGACAGCCAACTATTTTTGGATTGGCAGTAATGTTCCTATTCAGGGAATGCATCCAACGTACTGGAAAAAGTGCGTCGGAACAAATACTTTCGAACAACGCATTGACACGGTAGTATATTGGTTAAGCCTTCCCTCCGATGTAAGGCCGCATTTGATTATGTTTTATATGGAAGAACCGGATTTAACTGGTCATAGTTATGGGCCATTTTCCTCCAAAACGCGGTCTATGGTTATGCGTCTCGACAGTCTTGTGGGAGATTTACTCGATAAAACCAAATCATTACCAATAAGTAACAGATTAAATTTCGTTTTTACATCGGATCATGGCATGGAAAACGTAAATCAAAATAATGAGATTTTTCTGAATCAATATATCAAATCAAATTGGTATATACGTACAACCGGTGGTAGTCCCTCGCTAATGATTGATCCTGTACCCGGTTATACTGACAGTATTATCTCTCATCTTTCAAAAGTACCGCATCTTTCAGTGTGGAAAAAAAGCGATGTACCCGGCTGTTTACATTTTAATACAAATCCCAACATTGGTCAGATTGTAGTTTTGGCAGACAGCACTTATTTGATAAACTGGTCCGATTTTGTGAAAGAGGCTGGCTCACATGGCTACGATAACCGTAATACCGATATGCATGCGATATTCTATGCAATGGGACCTGCCTTTCAGAATGGCATTTTTCCATCGTTCAGAAACGTTCACTTCTATCCCTTAATGTCGTACATATTGAAACTTTCACCGGTAAAAACAGATGGTGATTTTGAAGAAGTAAGACTGATGGTAAAGTAGATTAATGTTACCGATCACTATTCATTGTTATTGTTCATTGTTCCCTGTTCATTGTTCGTTTACTAATTACTAATTGTTCATTGTTCAAAACAACACAGCATCCTTTCTTGTTTAGTCTCATTATTCGGCGATCATGAAAAGTAAATTGTTCATTTTTGGCATGGTACTCATTTGTTTTTCGTCATGTTCGACCCACAAGGAGATTATTGCCGCGAACGATTTTGTACAGAATGACTCTATGCCTTACCTGGTAGTTGTTTCCTTGGATGGGTTCCGGTGGGACTATCCGGATTCCTTTCCTACCCCCAATCTTAAAAAAATTGAAGCACAGGGCCTAAAAGCCCGCTCCATCATTCCATGCTTTCCAACAGTTACTTTCCCCAATCATTATTCTTTGGCTACAGGGTTGTATCCCGAACATCATGGAATTGTACATAATGTTTTTTATGATCCTGCACTCAACATTACTTTTAGTTCAGCTGATACTAAAACAGTCTACGACGCAAGATTCTATGGTGGAGAACCTATTTGGATAACCGCACAGAAGCAACTTATGAAATCTGCTGGTTTTTATTGGGTTGGAAGTTACGCTCCCATCGGGGGAATGCACCCCACTTATTGGAAAAACTGGAGTACATTTTTTACTTATGAGCAGCGTGTCGATACCGTAATTCACTGGTTGAGTCTACCCACAGCTGTCAGACCTCATTTGATAATGTTATATATAGAACAACCCGACCAGTCAGGTCATAGCTACGGCCCGTTTTCTCCGGAAACACGCGCTATGGTAATGCATCTCGACAGTATTGTGGGTGATTTAATAAATAAAATAAAAGCGTTACCAGTGGGCAACAGGGTTAACGTTATCATAACATCCGATCACGGTATGAGCAAAGTGAACGAAAAAAGTGAGATTTTTCTCGACCATTATATAAAATCAACTTGGTATGCGCGGATAACAGGAGGCCCCCCCTCTATCATGATAGATCCTCTGCCAGGTTTTGAAGATAGTATCCTATCTCATCTATCAAAAGTACCACATCTATCTGTTTGGAAAAAGAGCGAAGTACCAGCACGGTTACATTTCAATAATAACCCAAACATTGGTCAATTAGTTTTATTAGCGGACAGTACTTATCTAATGGTATGGTCTGCGGTCGCCAATGAGGCTGGTGCTCATGGGTATGATAACAGCAATACCGATATGCATGCCATATTCTATGCGATGGGTCCTGCCTTTCAAAGTGGCACCTATCCATCCTTCAAAAACGTTGATCTTTACCCTTTAATGGCCTACATTCTAAAACTAACTCCGGTTACTACAGATGGTGATTTACAGGAAGTCCGCCAGATGGTCAAATAATTGTAGTAATGAGATAAAGTCATATATGCTAAATGTATAATTTGAAAGTGCTAATGGCTAATCGCCAACCGCTTATTTCTAATTGTTCATCGTTAAATATATCCCGAAACCTTATAAGCCGCATACCCAACCCACTCTTTTATTAACGAATTCCAATAATCTAACGTAATGGCTTGTGGTAAAACTAAAATGTCGTAATCAAATTTCCGGGGTTCGCTTATTTGGTGGGTAGCATAGGGCGTAACGTTCACTCCCTCCTTTTTGTAACAACCCATTGCTCGTCGCATATGTGATGCTGAAGTCACCAACAGACACTGCGCTCCAGGGTCATGTTTTTTTAACCAAGCCTGAGTAAATACAGCATTTTCATGGGTATTTCTTGAAGTCATCTCCATAATAACATCCGATTCCGGTACTTTAATCGATACCAGAAATGCTTTTACCTTGTCAGCTTCAGTTTCATCCTGGTGAAGGATAGATCCTGAACCACCCGAAATAAGAATTTTCTTCACTTTTTTTTGATAATATAATTGCAGCCCTTGCCACATCCGATCGCTGGCTTCGTTGAATTTTACTTTAGCATAAGTTGTATCGAACGATGAAAAGCCACCCAGTACAATAGCATAATCGTATTTACCCACGTTATCCAGTTTTGTGAGTTGGAACTCCCACTTACGTTCTACTTCATTAAAAAGAAATTTATTTGAAAATAAGTATAGCACCAAAAAACCGAAAATAAGGAATTTCTTTTTCCGGTTTGGTTGTTTGGAAAACATAGCTATACCTAGTAATGTAAACACCCAGAAAATAGGCGTTAATAAGAAAAACAATACTTTAGAAATTAAAAAAAACATGGAGCTTTGGTATTAGGTTAAACCTTTAAATATAATCATTTGAAGCGAATTGAAAAATCAGATTTCCCTTTCGTAATCTGTAATACATCTTTATAATTATCTGGTTAAAAGCAAATTAGATTTGATAAACTTTTTTTAAAATCCTTTGTTTTTTATAAGTAAACAATAACCGATTATAATAATATTTTATTTTAGAGTGTGTTATGTTTTTTAGAAAGCAATTGTATTAAACTTAAAAAATCAAAATATTATGAAAAGACTGATTGTAACCTGTTTAGTAATATTCTTTTGTCTGTATCCTGTTTTTCCACAGGAATTGGATCCGGAGGATGAACCAGCGGAAGAAGCTCCGGTAGCCACGTTGATTTTAAAGAAAGATCAAATTCCTACAGAAGTACAAAAATCGGCAGGCAAAGACTTTACTTATGGTGTACCTGTTCAATGGTCTAATTTTCCATATTTGTTTCAAAAATATGGATGGACTGTAGTTACAGAGGGTAGTGAGGACGTAAAGCCAGACAGATATGCTGTCACAATAAAGACTAAAGGAGGAGGAACTTTTGATGCAGTATATACTGCCAATGGAAAATTATTGAGATCCCGCGAAATCTTAAAGGATGGTCCCTTACCTCAGGTGGTAGAAACATCTCTTAACGAAAGTAAATACAAAAATTGGAAAGTATTTGCCGATAAAGAACTCATCCGGGATTTTGAAAATCAAGGATTGAAACATTATGTTGTAAAAGTGAAAAATGGCAACGAAAAAAAAGCTTTGTACTTTGATGAACAAGGCAAACTAGTAGCTCAGAAAAAGATATTAAAGGAAGAAAAAAAAGAAGAGATGAAAATGGAGAAAGAAGAGATGAAAGAAGAATCAAAATGATATCACTCAGAAATAAAGAAGCTGTCCTCATTTTCAAAGGACAGCCTTTTTTTATTTTTGGTTAAAATGTTTATTTTTACTCATTATTCGTAAAAACATAGCTATGCAAAAGAAAATTAATTTTAGAAATACAATGGTTAACAAGTGCTTATTCACTTTTTTAGGTTTCCTGTTTTTAGGTTCCGTTTCCTATGCCGGGGAGAAAGTAAATTTTTCAGGGGAATGGGCTATTAATCAGGAAAAAACCAATTTAGGTGAAAACAATTTTAATGTTGTGGGAACCAAATTAATCATTGACCAAAAGGATAATGAATTCTCCATTACCAGGTTTATAAATGGCATGGATGGTCAGGCAATGCAAGTTACAGAGAAATACACCATGGATGGTAAAGAAAGCGCCAATACTGTTTTCAATAACAGCCCTAAAAAATCGACATTTACCTGGGCTGATGATGGCAAAAGTTTTACCTTAGTTTCAACCATTATTTTTGACAATAATGGCGAAAAAATGGAAATAAAAAGCAATGAAGTTTGGAAAATGGCTGATGATGGAACTTTTACAATTGATTTGAATTCCACCTCCGGTTGGGGAGAGTTGAAACAATTGTACTCGTTCGGTAAACTTCAGCCAAAAACATAATTTAACCCTTCGACTACGCTCAGGGTCCTGCTTCGGCTCCACGCAGAGTACGGTAGGTCACTGAGCGTAGTCTGGGAGGTCACTTCGACTACGCTCAGTGACCATTTATATATTCATTAATCTTTTTCAATAAGTGAATGGCATTGATCATGCATTAACTGGTTTCAGTCCCATCAGTTTGAATGAGATGGATAGTGTTTTGTTGATGGACAGGGTGGATACCAAATATATTTTTCCAACTACCCATTTATCAGAAGTTTTAGGGATCATTCCTTCAACTTACAAAATATTGGAAATTAAAAATCAGAGGAGCTTGCCTTATCGTACAATATACCTGGATACTAGTGACTTCCTGTTTTATCAGGAACAGATGCGGGGTAAGCTTAATACTTACAAGGTGAGGTACAGGATATATGAATCAACTGACACCTCTTTTTTAGAAGTAAAATTTAAATCAAATAAAATGCGCACTATTAAATGGCGCATAAATCAACGGCTACAAAACTGTCATATTGATAACGAGGCTATTTCTTATTTATCGAAATTTCTACCCATGCATACGACCAGTCTTAAACCCTCGATGATCAGTAAATTCGATCGTATAACCCTGGCACGCCTTGAAACCAAAGAACGAATTACCATTGACACCAACATCTGCTTTTCCTCTATTGATGGGTCCCGGGAAGTAACCCAGCCATACCTTGCCATACTAGAATCGAAACATGATGATTTTTCGAACCGGTCTTCGTTTGTAAGATTGCTAAAAGATTTAAATGTACGTTCCCTGGGGTTCAGCAAATATTGCATTGGTAGTGCAATGCTTTTTGATTTGCCCCGTCAAAATGATTTGAAACCTAAGTACCTTATTTTACAAAAGATAGCCAGTGAATTTTATAAACCTTGAAATATGTTCGATTTTTTAGATTACCGTGAAATATCTGAGTTAGTTATTCGATTCGCCATTAACATGACTGTAATTTTGCTGCTTGTGCGATGGCTTTATTACAGCAATGCAAAACGCAAGGATTACCTCTTTACTTTCGTTGTTTTAGGAACGGTTATATTTTTTCTTTGCTATTTGCTTGCCAACGTAAAATTGCAGCTTGGATTCACCTTAGGCTTATTTGCCGTTTTTGGTATCATGCGGTACCGCACTAACCAGGTACCTATCAAAGAGATGACGTATTTATTTCTGGTGATCGGAGTTTCGGTTATCAATGCTTTGGCAAATAAAGAAGTAGCCATAGCTGATCTGATTTTTACTGATGCTGTAATTGTCTTCATTACCTTTGGCTATGAAAAGCTTTTACTACTAAAGCATGAATCGGCCAAGGTGATTATTTACGAGAAAATAGAACTTATAAAACCTGAGAATTACGACCAGCTTATTGAGGATCTTCAGCAACGAACAGGTATACTGAAAATTAACAGGGTTGAAATAGGCAGTATCGACTTCTTACGCGATACCTGCCGGTTGATTATTTATTACTACGAAACAGGTCGATACATCAATCAGGCTGATTTATTGGGCAAGAATGGAAAAGACGATGACGATGATTGAGGCATTAATAATTCTTCGGATCTAACGCCGTAACTGTCCACCCCTTCAGAACACCAACAATTTTGATAACATCATATCCGTCGCCAGATTCCAGTAAGCTTGTATCTTGTGTATGCAAACGCTTCCCGGTTTTATCGAGTATTAACAATACCGGAAAACCAAATCGTTGCGGAAACCCAAATTCCTGAAGTATTGGCAGATTCTTGTTTTCCTTACTGTAATTTAAATGTACGAAGATATAGTCGACTTTTAAAAGTGAATCTAAGGTTGGATTAGCATGAAAAAGTCCATTGAGTTTTACACACCAGGAACACCAGTTGCCACCAACCTGAATGAGAACTTGCTTATTTTCCGAAGCAGCTTTGGCAACAGCCTCATTAACTTCAGCCCTGGCATCGGCGTTGGGATTATAAATGGAAACTTTTGCCGGTTGAGCAATGACAATTGCTGTATTGATAAGCAGAATTATCGCCAGAAATAATGTTTGTAGTTTCATAAAATTTGATCTCCAGTATTAAGTATTCATTATTTTTCAAAGTTCATAACTCTTTTCACAGGTAAATTCTTCCGGATGCACCATGGGTATGTTAAATAGGTTCTTGTGCGGATAATATTCAGCTACTGCTATGATCATATTTCCATCAAAGTTCGCATTGATGAATTCTTCTGAGTCGTTAAAATGAATGATCCATCTAAGCACGTGATCATGCTCCAGTATAATGATCCCTTCACTTTCCTGATCACCACCGCCAAATTTTAATTGGTAATTTTTATGGTTGGTATTTCCGGTATAATAAAAATCCGCCCAATCTTCATCCTCATCATCTTCTTTATATCTTTGAATAGCTTCCACCAGGGTCTCTCTTTTTCCAACATAATATTTTCCGTGCTCCCCGGTTAAAATAGGAATTACCGTATCATCGGGAAAATATATGCCGTCTCCCACATGATATTTATTATTTTTCCATCGGTCTGAAATGATCCCCATAAACTTAATATAAAGATTGAATGTATCTTCTAATCAATTGTTACAATCGTTATTCCCGAACCGCCCATTTCAATATGGGCATCTTTGCTGGATTTAATAAAATCGAGCGCATCCAGGTATTCGCGAATCATGTGGCGAAGAATTCCGTTTCCTTTCCCATGCAAAATTTTCAATTCACTTACATTCAGCATTACGGCTTCATCTACCAATTCCTGAACTTTTTCAATAGCTTCCTCAGTCCTTAATCCCCGCACATCAATATAGGGTTTGAAATTCAGCTTACGTTCGTTCATGCTGAAAGATGCCGTTATTTCAGGATTTCTTTGCACCTGACTTTGACGCTTGAACTCGTTATTGGAGATTTTTTCAATCCTGGCCTCAGTTAATGATGTAGTCATATTACCAAAAGCAACCAGGTAATTTTTACCATTGATATCGAGCACTTCTCCCACACTATCCTGACCAAAAAGCCTGACCTTATCGCCTACCGCTATAAGGGTTGTGGTTTTTTCTTCTTCTGGTTCCTCTTCTGCCTTATTGCCCTGGTTTTGTTTATTTTTAATTTTGTTTTCACGCTCTTTCAGTTTCTCTATTTTGCGCAAAATCTGTTCTTCATCATCCTGAGAGACTTTGTCGACCTTTTCCCTGAATTCATCTAATTGTTTGCGGGCTTCGCGGGTTTTTTCCTTTTCAGCCTGGCTTTCTTTAATCTGACGAATGGTATTCTCGATCTGTTTGTTTGTCCCCGCTAAAATATCTTTGGCTTCTGCTTTTGCTTTCTCAATAATTGCCTTTCGTTCCTTTTCAGTTTTAAGCAGTTCTTCCTGGTGACGCGTTACAAGTTCCTCGAGGCGTTTTTCCGATAATCGTATATGATCACGTTTGCCTTCCCAATAACGTTTATCGCGGGCAATGTCGCGCAAATTCTTTTCAAAATCAACATTCTTTTGTCCTACCTTACCCGTTGCTTCATTCAGGATGTCTTCCGGAAGACCGATCTTGCGGGCAATTTCAAAAGCAAAAGAACTGCCTGGCTTACCTATCTGGAGGCGGAATAAAGGTTGCATGAGATGTGAATCGTACAACATAGCTCCATTTACTATGCCTTCTGCTGATGCCGCAAAATGCTTGAGGTTTGTATAGTGAGTTGTGATAATACCGAATACCTGTTTCAAATTAAGATGATTCAGAATGGCTTCCGCAATTGCTCCGCCAAGCATAGGCTCTGTTCCTGTTCCAAATTCATCAATAAGCAATAATGTCCTCGGGTTGGCATGTTTTAGAAAGGCCTTCATATTTAGCAGATGCGAACTGTAGGTACTAAGATCGTTCTCTATGGATTGTTCGTCGCCAATATCGATAAAGAGATGCTCAAAAAGTCCCATTTCTGAATTTTCGGAAACAGGCACCAATAAACCGCATTGATACATATACTGAATCAGACCCGTTGTTTTCAGGCAAACACTTTTCCCACCTGCATTGGGACCTGAAATTAGCAGGATCCGGTCACGCTGATCCAGATTTATATCAAGAGGAACCACCGTACGCTTTTCCTTCATTAGTGCAAGATACAGCAATGGATGTACAGCTTTTACCCACCGAAGGCTTTGCTGGTCGAACATAGCTGGTTTCACCGCATTGATGCGAATCGCAAATTTAGCTTTGGCATGAATAAAGTCGATGCTTCCCATGAAATCGTAAGCAAACAAAAGATCATCGAGATAAGGCCTCACAATATCCGTAAACTGGATAAGTATTTTAATGATTTCGCGGCGTTCGGCAAACTCAAGCTCACGAATTTCATTGTTAATTTCCACTGCTTCGGCAGGTTCTATGAACGAAGTTTTTCCTGTAGCCGACTCATCATGGATGATCCCGTGAACTTTCCTTTTATAGGTAGAATTTACAGGTATAACAGCTCTTCCTTCACGCATAGAGATGCCCGTATCCTCATCAATCAGGCCTTCACTTTGTGCGTGCTTTAAAATTTTTTGCATGATCCGGCCAACCGCAGAATTTTTCTCATGAATAGTCTTACGTATGCTAGCCAGTTCAGGGGAGGCGTTATCTTTGATCTGGTTATTTTTAGTAAGAATGGCGTCAATCCTGTTCAGTATAATAGGAAACGACTGCACATTCCGGGTAAGTTCACGCAGATTCGGATAAAGATTCTCATCCTTATTTTTAAAAAAATTAAGAATGGCATGAATAGATTCCAAAGATTTCTGTAAATCAATGATATTCTCTATTTCAAGGAATGTACCTACCACATGGATCTTTTGAAGTGCGGGGGTGATATCGATAAAATGACCTATGGGAAAGTTATTTTCCATAAGGCATATTTGCCGGAATTCTTCCGTCTCGGAAATTAGTTTGCTGATGAGCCCGAATGAACTGCTGAACGCAATTTCATCCACATTGCGTTTCCCAAGTTCACAAAGACAAGCGTCTCTCAGTATACTTCGCACCTTGTCAAAGCCAATTTTTTCTTCGAAATTTCCAGGATAAATCAATTGTTTCCTTCCTTAAATAAAATGCAAAATTAAGATTTTGGAGGTTATGTTGGTATGGGTGGTGATAAATAAGTTAAGTTAACCATTCGCCTCTCCTGAAGTGAAAGTAGAATCACTCTGGTTTAAGCTTTTATACCATCTCTGTTTTTTTACAGTACCGTCATAATCATTAGTAATTAATATTCTGTTTTCTTTATATTTGCATTTTTATATTTGGTAGATTTCATGAAAAAACACTTGCACAAGTTAAATGCCTTAATTATAATAACATTAGTAGCATTTACATGCGTTTCCTGCTTTGAAATTGTAGAAGAGATAAACCTTAATGATGACGGATCCGGATCGTTCTGTTTTACCATTAACATGAGTCAAAGTAAGCTGAATATAAACTCTATGCTTCTATTAGATAGTGTTAACGGACGACCCGTGCCAAAAAAAGAGAATTTAAAAGCAGAACTCGGCAAAGTCGAAGCCAAGCTGAAGGAAGATGGAAGAATTACCAATGTTATAGTGAAAGAAAACTGGGAAGCGTATATTTTTTCTATCAGTGGCAATTTTAACAATATTGAAACCCTTAATAAAGCGATCAATAACATTAGCGTTGGTTTAGGTAAATTAAAGGGTGGCTCACCGCAGGTTGCAGATAATTTCAGTTACCACGATGGAATTTTTACGCGATTATACAATTACAACCTGGTAAAGGACTACAATTCACTTACGGAAAAAGACAAAGTTGTTTTTAATAATGCCAAATATACAGCCATCTACAGGTTTAATCTGCCTGTGAAAAGCTTTTCAAATGTCGATGCGTTAAAATCGAAAAGCGGAAAAGCGCTGATGCTGAAATTAAATATTAAGGACATGATAACTAATCATAAAACACTTGCAAATACCATCAACCTAAAATAAAGAATATTATATGAAGCTAAAATTACTATCTCTTATTGCACTGCTTTTTTCAGTAACTATGAGCCGTGCCCAGGATTTAATCAATCTGGTTCCTAAAGATGCGGCGTTTGCTGCAGTTTTGGATTTAAATCAAATTAACACGAAGCTAAAATTTGAGGAGCTAATTAATATCCGTTGCATAGAAAAAATGTCCAAAACAATGCTGAAGGACATTGTAAAGGCTGATTCCGTTAATTATCTCAATTTAAATAAATATGGCATCCAGGTCAACAGCAAAGCTTATTTCTATTTTAAAAGTAGCGATAAAATGTATTACGGAGCACTGCTGATTGCCTTGAATGACGAAGCAAAATTTGCAAAGCTGGTAAAACTGCTAATTGGCGATGAGCAAAATATAGCTACGAAAGAAAATTATAAATATGCTGCCAAAAAAGACATAAAAATTGTGTGGAATAATAAATCGGCAGCTTTTTGGAGTGCTATCATCTCCCCTGCTCAAAAAGATTCACTGCAGGTTACGCTGAGAGTAAAATTTATCGGTGATGAAAAAAATTATTTGACACCACCACCTCCTCCACCAGCTTTTGGCACATTAGATTCTATAAAATATGATGCGAACGAAACTGTTGTTGAACCGGTAGAACCTGTGCAGGTAGAAACTTCTCCCATACCTTCCGAGACAAATAATGATTCCTATGTGGCTCCCGACAGCACAAACAATTACAATTATTCGCCTAACGATTATAGTGCCTATGACCAGATGTATGCAGCCGTTGATTCCCTCTGCGATAGTATAAAAAATGTATGGTGTACTTCAAACACAGGCATATTTTTGAAGGATAAAGGCGTCAATTCCCTGGCTAGTAACAAAGAATTCGCGGATTACATAAAAAATAGTCCTGATGGTGCCTTTGTCCTTGATTATGGAATGTTTACCAAACTCTACATGAATTCAATTTGGAAGTCGACTTTAGGTGGTGCAATGACCGATCCCTATAAATTTATACAAGACATTTACGGCGGCCTTACCATGTATGCAAAAGCCGAATTTAAAAAAGACGATATCGGAATTTCCTTCGACGTGAAATATGGTTCCAAATTAAATGAGATCTACAAGGAAGTGAAAAAGAAAAAGATATCTACCAACTTTCTGAAATACATGGATAAAGACCTTATGGGTTATTATGCTGTGGGAATTGATATTGCAGGATATTCGAAAGGCATCGGACATTTTCTCAGAGAGTTACTGCCATCGATACCCCAGTATGGAGATGTGGCGGTATCGGCCATGGATGTCATTGATATCTTTATTGATGAACAGGCAATCTATAAATTGTTCACCGGCGACATGGTATTGGCTGTGAATGGAGTTAAGCCCATAGAGGTAGTTCATACAAGTTATAATTATGACGACAATTATAATCGTACGGAAAAAACTGACACCACCACACAAATGCAACCCGAAATCCAATTTATGATGGGTGTTGGCAATATTACCGATGTAAATAAAATACTAAAACTGCTCATCAATCTTAAGGTTCTTAGACAAGAAGGTAATTTATATTGTGTTGAGTACAACAACAATCCATTGCCCGTTTACATCAGCATCCACGATGGCATTTTATTCATTGGAAACAACAAAGCCAATATTGCAAACCCGGTTGTATACCCAAAGGACAAGCAGCTTGATGATGAGCATATGAAGCTATTTAGCAAAAATACTTTTGTTGCGTATGCGAGTATGAACAATATCGCGAAATATTTTGTAAAAGAGGGTTCCGATAAAACGCAGCGATCATTTATGGAAGTTGCAGGAATGTTTACGAATATAAAAATATATAGTGGTCATAAGGGAGATCACGGATCTACCAACTTTGTTATGAAGCTGACTAATACCGAGGATAATTCCATGCTGGATCTCATTAAATTCTTCAATGCCCTTTATATTATTAATGGAAATGATCAGGACCGGGGTATTTGATC
>CAYZNC010000113.1:0-16703 GCA_964478555.1 uncultured Bacteroidales bacterium
CAAGAGGTTGACAAACTAAAAGAAGAATTAAAGAAAATTACCAAGAAAGAGGTACAAATCAACATCTTCGAGGTAAAACGACCAGAACTGGATGCTAACATAGTGGCAAACAACATAGCCCGTCAGGTGGAGGGTAAAATATCCTATCGTAGAGCTATTAAAATGGCGATCGCTTCTACAATCCGTATGGGTGCTGAAGGTATTAAGGTAATAGTATCAGGCCGTTTGGGTGGCGCTGAAATGGCACGCTCAGAAATGTATAAAGAAGGACGTATCCCTTTGCATACATTCCGCGCCGACATAGATTATGCTTTAGGCGAAGCACTTACCAAAGTTGGCCAGATCGGTATCAAAGTATGGATATGCAATGGTGAAGTATATGGTCGCAGGGACCTCGCACCTAACATTGGTTTAATGCCAGCAAACAGCAAACCTGGCAGTGGTGATCGTGGTGACCGTGGTGACCGTGGTGACCGCAAAGGCCAGAACTTTAAAAAGAAAAGAAAATAACAAGATTGGTACACAATTTTTAGAATATTAAAAATGTTACAACCTAAAAAAACTAAATACAGAAGGGCTCAAAAAGGTAAAATGAAAGGCAATGCTCAACGTGGGCACGAGCTTTCATTCGGCTCCTTCGGAATTAAAGGCCTTGAAAATGCTTGGATCACGGGACGTCAAATTGAAGCCGCTCGTCAAGCCGTTACACGTCACATGAAACGTGAAGGACAAATTTGGATACGCATATTTCCGGATAAGCCTATAACCAAGAAGCCTGCAGAAGTACGTATGGGTAAAGGTAAAGGTGCGCCTGAAGGTTTCGTAGCTCCTGTAACTCCTGGTCGTATTCTCATTGAAGCTGAAGGTGTTCCCTTGGAAATCGCAAAAGAAGCATTGCGTTTAGCAGCTCAGAAGCTTCCTATTAAAACTAAATTTATTATTCGTCGCGATTATTCTGAATAAGATTTGTAATTATGAAAAATGCTGAAATAAAAGAATTAACCACGAAGGAAATTCAAGAACGAATTGACGCTGAAAAAGAAACGTTGGTTCGCATGAAACTGAATCACGTAGTGTCTCATTTGGACAATCCAATGAAAATAAAATTCTCCAAGAAAAACATTGCAAGGTTAATGACAGAATTGCACAGTAGAACCCTAAACAATCAAAAGTAAGGCTTGCTGAACCATGGAAAAAAGAAATTTAAGAAAAGAACGAGTAGGCGTTGTTGTTAGCAACAAGATGGACAAAACCATTGTAATTGCTGTAAAACGTAAAGTAAAACATCCTATTTATGGGAAGTTTGTAAATAGAACGTCGAAATTTTATGCTCACGCTGAAGCTAATGATTGTAATATTGGCGATAAAGTAAAAATAATGGAAACCAGACCATTGAGCAAAACAAAAAACTGGAGACTTGTTGAAATAATTGAAAGAGTTAAATAGCCATGATACAACAGGAAAGCAGATTAACAGTAGCTGATAATAGTGGTGCCAAAGAAGTCTTGTGTATTAAAGTCCTTGGCGGTACCCGTAAAAGATATGCATCAGTAGGTGATAAAATTATTGTAAGTGTTAAAAGTGCACTTCCATCTGGTGAAGTTAAGAAGGGCACAGTAAGCAAAGCAGTAGTGGTACGTACTAAAAAAGAAGTACGAAGAGTAGATGGTTCATACATACGTTTTGACGACAACGCTGTTGTGTTACTCAACCAAGCTGATGAAATTCGTGGAACACGTATTTTTGGACCGGTAGCAAGAGAACTTCGTGAAAATTTTATGAAAATTATTTCATTAGCTCCGGAAGTATTATAATAAATAATTGAATTTCAATAATGAGCAAGAAATTACATATTAAAAAAGGCGACGTAGTATTTGTCAACTCTGGCGACAACAAAGGCCAGCAGGGACGTGTACTCGAAGTTCTTGTAGAAAAAGAAAGAGCCATTGTGGAAGGCATCAACCTGGTATCCAAACATACCAAGCCTAACTCAAAAGCTCAAAAGGGTGGAATTATAAAGAAAGAAGCGTCTGTTCATATTTCGAACCTGAACCTTATTGATCCAAGTTCAGGCAAACCAACCCGAATCGGACGCAAACTGAATGACAGCAATAAACTGGTTCGTTATTCAAAAAAATCAGGGGAGGAAATTAAATAATGAGCTATATTCCAAATCTTAAGAAGAAGTACAGAGAAGAGGTCGTGCCTGCTTTAATGAAAGAATTCAAGTATAAAAGCGTAATGCAGGTTCCCCGTCTGGAAAAAATAGTCATCAACCAAGGTGTTGGTGCAGCTGTGGCAGATAAGAAAATGATTGAAACTGCCATTAACGAGTTAAGTACCATTACAGGTCAGAAGGCAATCGCAACCATGTCACGCAAGGACATTTCCAACTTCAAATTGCGTAAAGCTACTGCTATCGGTGTAAAGGTTACACTCCGCAAAGACAGAATGTATGAATTTCTCGAACGTCTTATTAACGCTTCGCTGCCCCGTATCAGGGATTTCAAGGGCATCAATGCAAAAATGGATGGACGTGGAAACTATACGCTCGGTATCACTGAACAAATAATATTTCCCGAAATAGATATCGACAAAATTTCCAAAATATTTGGTATGGAAATTTCGATGGTTACTAACGCTGGAAATGATGAAGAAGGATTCTCTTTATTACGTGAATTCGGCTTACCGTTTAAAACAATTAAAAAGTAAATACTAGTATGGCAAAAGAATCAATGAAGGCCCGTGAAGTAAAACGCGCGAAATTGGTAGCAAAATTCGCAGCAAAACGCGAAGAATTAAAGAAAGAAGGAAACTATGCGGCATTAAGTTTACTGCCCCGTAACTCAAGTCCTGTTCGCTTGCATAACCGCTGCTTACTCACCGGCAGGCCTAAAGGTTATATGCGCCAATTTGGTGTCAGCCGTATAACTTTCCGTGAAATGGCTTCCAAAGGTCTTATTCCTGGTGTGAAAAAAGCCAGCTGGTAAATAATTTAGAACATTATTATAATAAATAAAATCATCAGAGTAATGACAGATCCAATTGCAGATTTATTAACCCGGATTCGGAATGGCATCAAAGCCAACCATAAAGTTGTCGAAATTCCGGCATCGAACATGAAAAAAAGTATTACCAAAATATTGTTCGAAAAGGGTTATATATTGAACTATAAGTTCGAGGATGAAGGTCCGCAGGGCATAATTAAAGTTGCCTTAAAGTATCATCCGGAAACTAAGCAACCGGCAATCAAAGTGATCAAGAGCATTAGTACGCCCGGTCTCAGGAAGTATGTCGGAAAAGATGAACTTCCGCGTGTACTGAATGGTTTGGGAATTGCCATATTGTCAACCTCACAAGGTTTGATGACTAATAAAGAAGCCCGTGTCCGTAACATCGGTGGAGAAGTAATTTGTTACGTGTATTAATTAAGAAGGAGTATCAACAATGTCAAGGATAGGAAAATTACCAATTACAATACCTGATAAGGTTACCATTAGTGTTGGTAAAGATAATGTAGTAACAGTGAAGGGTCCTCTGGGAACACTATCACAAAAAGTTGACCCGGACATCACCATGTCTGTTGAAGGTAAAGAATTGATAGTTAAACGCCCTACGGATCAAAAGCGTCACAGATCTTTACACGGTTTATATCGTGCACTCATAAACAATATGGTAATCGGCGTTTCTGTTGGTTATACCATTAAACAGGAGTTGGTAGGCGTTGGTTATCGTGCAGAAGCCAAGGGACAATTGCTGGAGTTAGCACTCGGTTACTCGCATAACATTATTATGCAACTTCCCAGCGAAGTTAAAGTTGCCACGGTCACAGAAAAGCGTGCAAACCCGGTGATTACGTTAACCAGCTTTGATAAACAGCTGATTGGCCAGGTAGCTGCTAAAATACGGTCGTTGCGTGCTCCAGAGCCTTATAAAGGTAAAGGTATTAAGTTTGTAGGTGAACAATTAAGAAGAAAAGCAGGTAAATCTGCCGTTTCAAAATAAGATAATCATTTGAGCTATGGCTTTAACTACGTCAGAAAGAAGAAAAAGAATAAAATTAAGGATCCGGAAAAAAATTAACGGAACCACAGAAACGCCCAGAATGTCGATCTTCAGGAGCAATAAAGGAATTTATGCACAATTGATAGACGATCAGGCAAAAAAAACAATCGTTGCAGTTTCATCCAGTGTGAAAGAACTTGCAACTGATAAGAAAATCACTAAAACCGAGCAAGCCAAGCTTGTTGGAAAATTAGTGGCTGAAAAGGCAAAAGAAAAAGGTATTACCACTGTTGTTTTCGACAGAAATGGTTACTTATATCATGGAAGAGTTAAATCATTAGCTGATGCCGCAAGAGAAGGCGGACTTAAATTCTGATAAATTATGTCAAACAGTATTCGTAAAGTAAAAACAACCGATTTAGAGCTTAAAGACAGGCTCGTTAGCATTCAAAGGGTAACAAAAGTTACCAAAGGAGGACGAACCTTTAGTTTTTCAGCCATTGTTGTTGTCGGCAACGAAAATGGAATCGTCGGTTATGGACTAGGTAAGGCTAATGAAGTTACCACAGCAATTTCAAAAGGTATTGAAGATGCTAAAAAGAATTTGATTAAGGTGCCTATTTATAAACACACTATCCCTCACGATCAGTATGCAAAATTTGGCGGCGCAAAAGTTTTCCTGAAACCTGCATCAAGCGGTACAGGTGTAAAGGCTGGAGGTGCTATGCGTGCAGTACTTGAAAGTGTTGGTATAAAGGATGTATTAGCTAAATCAAAGGGTTCTTCAAATCCACATAATTTGGTTAAAGCTACATTCGAGGCGCTAACTCAAATGCGTGATGCATTTAATGTTGCGCAACAGAGAGGCATTAGTATGAACAAAGTATTTAACGGATAAAATACAATGGCTAAGATTAAAATAACACAGACCAAAGGTTTAAGTGGCCACACACAGCGTCAGAGGGATACCCTTAAAGCATTGGGCTTACATAAAGTTAACAGCACAGTTGAAAAGGAAGTGAATCCTGCCATACTGGGGTTGGTTAACAAAGTACAACATTTAGTTAAAGTTGAGAATATTTAAAAACACTATAACAATTTCTGGATCATGGATTTGAGTAATTTAAAACCTGCCAAAGGTTCTATTAACAGAGAAGGAAAGCGTCTGGGGCGTGGACAAGGAAGCGGGAGAGGCGGAACTTCTACACGTGGACATAAAGGTCAGAAATCAGTATCTGGCTATTCGCGTAAAACCGGATTTGAAGGAGGTCAGATGCCTTTACAACGTCGTTTGCCAAAATTTGGGTTTCACAATATTAACCGGATAGAATATAAAGGTATAAACTTACAAACACTTGAGGATTTAGCTCAGAAGACCGGGATGACCAGTATTGATGTTGAAACCTTAAGAGAAGCAGGTTTAATTCCCAAGAATAGTCTCATAAAAATACTTGGAAAAGGCAAACTGACAAAAAAGCTTGACATTAAAGCTCATGCTTTTTCAAAATCTGCCAAGGAAGCAATAGAAGCATTACAAGGAACCGCAACAGCGATAAAACTATAGTCCAATGAAGGGCATTATTGATACTTTAAAAAACATTTGGAAAATTGAAGATCTCAAGGCAAGAATTTTATATACACTTGGGATTCTTTTAATTTATAGACTCGGCTCGGTTGTCACTCTTCCGGGCTTAGATCCAACACAATTACAAGGACTTACAGCACAAACTAACAAAAACGCACTGCTCGAATTATTAAATATGTTTTCGGGAGGTGCTTTTGCACATGCATCTGTATTTGCATTAGGCGTTATGCCATACATCACAGCATCTATCGTAATACAATTATTAACCATCGCAGTACCCTATTTTCAAAGGTTACAAAAAGAAGGTGAAAGTGGTCGTCGTAAAGTGAATCAGCTTACCCGATATCTCACCGTCGTAGTTTTGGTTCTTCAGGCTCCTACTTACGTTGCCAATTTGCACGCTCAAATACCTGAAACTGCATTTTTGGTGAAATCTACCTTTTTTATGTTCTCTTCTGTAATAACATTGATTTGCGGTACCGTATTTATTATGTGGTTGGGCGAACGTATTACGGATAAAGGAATAGGTAATGGTATTTCACTGATCATTATGATCGGAATTATAGCACGGTTGCCTTTTTCAATCTTTTCGGAATTTGCATCCCGCATCCAAGTGAGAGGTGGTGGTTTAGTAGCCTTCCTCGTCGAACTTGTTTTCTTATTCGTTGTTATACTAGCAGTTATACTTTTAGTGCAGGGCACTCGAAAAATACCTGTTCAATATGCAAAACGAATAGTAGGAAATAAACAGTACGGAGGTGTACGTCAGTATATTCCTTTAAAGGTAAATGCAGCAGGTGTTATGCCTATCATTTTTGCTCAGGCACTAATGTTCATACCACTCACTGTTGCCGGATTTGCTAAATCAGATAAATTAACAGGTTTTGCTTCAGCATTTTCAGATTTTACAGGATTTTGGTATAATTTTACCTACGGACTTTTAATCGTGGTATTTACTTACTTTTATACAGCCATCACTGTCAATCCAACTCAAATGGCTGAAGATATGAAGAAAAACGGCGGTTTTATTCCAGGTGTCAAACCAGGACGTAAAACTGTAGAATTTCTCGATTTGGTTATGTCGAGAATTACGCTGCCAGGTTCTATATTTCTGGCTTTCGTTGCTATTATGCCCGCTTTTACAGTTATTGCAGGTATAAGCAAGCAATTCTCGCAATTTTATGGCGGAACCACACTATTGATCATGGTTGGTGTTGTTCTCGACACATTGCAACAAATAGAAAGTCACCTGCTTATGCGCCATTATGACGGATTAATGAAATCCGGCAGAATCAAGGGCAGAACCGGTGGCTATTAGAAGATATTGAAGTTCTTTGATGACTCTTTGTAAAACTGATGAAGAAATAGAATTAATGAAACAGAGTAACCGATTGGTTACCGATGTTCTGGCTGAAATGGCCAAATTAATTCAACCGGGTATTACAACAAAAATGCTTGACCGTATCGCTGAAGATTATATCAGATCGCACGGTGGTATTCCCGGATTTCTTGGTTACAATGGTTACCCTGCTACACTTTGTACTTCTTTAAACAGTCAGGTAGTACATGGAATTCCCGGAGATGTTGAACTTATCGAAGGGGATATTATATCTGTAGATTGTGGGGCCGTACTGCATGGTTATTTCGGTGATTGCGCTTTCACATTTGGTGTTGGCAAAATCGCAGATGATGTTAAAAAACTTATGCAGGTTACCAGGGAATGCCTCTTCATTGGAGCTGAAAAGGCCATAACAGGAAATCGATTAGGAGATGTAAGTTTTGCTGTGCAAAATCATGCCGAGTCGAATGGGTTTTCTGTAGTTCGGGAAATGGTTGGACATGGAATCGGGAAAAACCTCCATGAAAAACCCGAAGTTCCAAATTACGGACGAAAAGGTACAGGTCTGAAATTGTTGAAAAACATGACTATCTGTATCGAACCCATGATTAATATGGGAACAAAAAGCATTGTGCAGGAAAAGGATGGTTGGACCGTAAGAACAGCCGACCGCAAACCGTCGGCTCACTTTGAACTTCCGGTAGCGATCAAAGAAGGAAAAACACTTTTTCTGTCAAGTTTCCAACAGATTGATGAAGTATTGAGTAATAAATAATTTTGCATGTCAAAGCAGGCGTCTATTGAACAAGATGGTACAATTATCGAAGCATTGTCAAATGCTATGTTTCGTGTAGAACTTGAGAACGGGCATGTGATTACGGCCCATATCTCCGGAAAAATGAGAATGAATTACATAAAAATTCTTCCTGGCGATAAGGTAAAGGTAGAAATGTCACCTTACGATTTGACAAAAGGCAGAATTACTTTTAGGTATAAATAAATGATGAAAACGTGCATCCTACTGTCATGGGACTGTCGTACCATCTACAAATAATTAAATAAAAATATCAATGAAAATAAGAGCTTCAGTAAAACCGAGGACAGACGATTGCAAAATCGTCAGAAGAAAAGGACGCTTGTATGTGATTTGCAAGAAGAATCCTAAATTTAAAATGCGTCAGGGTTAACTTTTTAATTTATTAAAAATATATGGCAAGAATAGCTGGTGTAGATTTACCAAAAAACAAAAGAGGAGAGATAGGATTAACTTACATTTTTGGTATTGGTCGTAGTTCGGCCAATAAAATATTGGCTGAAGCCGGTATTGACAGGAATGTTAAAGTTTCCGAATGGGATGATGAACAATTAACCAAAATCCGCTCTATTATCAACGCTGCATTTAAGGTTGAAGGAGAACTCCGTTCAAGCGTGCAACTTAGCATCAAACGATTAATGGATATTGGTTGTTACCGCGGTGTTCGTCATCGTCTCGGATTACCGGTAAGAGGACAGCGTACTAAAAATAATGCACGCACCAGAAAAGGCAGGAAAAAAACAATAGCTAACAAGAAGAAAGCGACTAAATAAGAGTAATTAGAATTATGGCAAAAAAGACAGGAACAACAAAGAAAAAAGTTGTAAAAATTGAGCCAGTCGGTCAGGCTCATATTCATGCTTCCTTTAACAATATTATTGTTTCCATGACTAACAGTTCAGGCCAGATTATTTCATGGTCATCTGCTGGTAAGATGGGATTTAAGGGATCAAAGAAAAATACACCGTATGCTGCCCAACAGGCTGCTTCAGATTGTGCGAAAGTTGCTTATGATCTTGGCTTACGCAAAGTAAAGGTGTATGTAAAAGGACCTGGTTCAGGTCGCGAATCGGCTATCCGTACCATACACAGCACGGGTATAGAGGTTACTGAAATTGTTGATGTAACTCCAATGCCTCATAATGGTTGCAGACCAGCGAAAAGAAGAAGAGTATAAATATATTTATTGGAATTCAACGATTGTTTTTGTAATCAATGAAATCCAAAACATAGAATCAATATTATATAAATTACAATGGCAAGATATACAGGACCAAAAACTAGAATAGCAAGAAAATTTGGTGAGCCAATTTTTGGAGCCGATAAACATTTCGAAAAGAAAAATTTCCCTCCAGGACAACATGGCTTAACAAAAAAAAGAAAAAAGTCTTCGGAATATGGAACACAATTGATGGAGAAACAAAAAGCCAAGTACACTTATGGTGTATTAGAACGTCAGTTCGAAAATCTTTTTGATAAAGCACAACGTCATAAAGGTGTAACCGGTGAAGTATTACTTCAATTACTGGAATCACGCCTCGACAACGTAGTGTACCGTCTTGGAATTTCACCAAGCCGTGCAGGTGCTCGTCAACTTGTAAATCACAGACATATTACCGTAAACGGGCATGTGGTAAACATCCCTTCATTTACTGTAAAACCCGGTGATTTAGTAAGCGTTCGTGAAAAATCAAAATCACTTGAAATAGTTACGAACTCCTTAGCTTCCTCCAAAACAAGCAAATATTCCTGGCTTGAATGGAATTACGAAGGAATGACAGGTAAGTATCTGAATGTTCCCGAACGTTCGGATATCCCGGAAAATATAAAAGAACAGTTGATCGTTGAACTTTATTCAAAATAATTAATTATATATGGCAATATTAGCGTTTCAAAAGCCCGATAAGGTAATAATGCTTGAAGCTGATGATTTTCAAGGAAAATTTGAATTCAGGCCCTTAGAACCTGGGTATGCTACTACAGTTGGTAATGCCTTGAGACGCATCATCGTATCGTCGCTCGAAGGATTTGCCATCACCTCTATCCGCATAGAAGGTGTTGAACACGAGTTTTCAACTATTACCGGCGTAGTAGAAGATATAACCGAAATGATTTTAAACCTCAAACAAATCAGATTCAAAAAACAGATTGAAGATACGGATGGTGAAAAATTAAATATCACTATTGGCGGTCAAACAGAATTCAAAGCTGGCGATTTAAACAGGTTTTTAAGTAATTTCAAAGTCCTGAATCCCGATTTGGTTATCTGCCATATGGAACCAACCGTTAAACTTCAAATGGAGTTTAACATCCGTAAAGGCAGAGGATATGTACCATCCGATGAAAACCGTCCTGCCGACGGCGAATTTGGCCTCATTGCCATTGATTCAATTCACACACCTATACGAAATGTTGCATGCTCAGTTGAAAACTATCGTGTAGAACAGAAAACGGACTACGAAAAACTTGTTATTGAAATTAAAACTGACGGTTCAATACATCCGAAAGAAGTATTGAAAGAAGCCGCAAAAATTTTAATATACCATTTCATGCTCTTTTCCGATGAAAAAATTACACTTGACTCGGAAGAAAAGTATGCAAATGAAGAATTTGATGAAGAAGTATTACATATGCGTCAGCTTCTCAAAACTAAATTAGTTGATCTCGACCTATCCGTTCGTGCTCTCAACTGTTTGAAAGCTGCCGAAGTTGAAACTTTGGGTGATTTGGTTAAGTTTAACAAAAACGACCTGCTCAAATTCCGCAATTTTGGTAAGAAATCACTTACGGAGCTCGATGCACTTCTTGATGGTATGAATTTATCATTCGGGATGGATATTAGTAAATATAAACTTGACAAGGACTAACAGAAATGAGACATTTAAAAAGGGTTAATCATCTGGGCAGAACAAGCTCACATCGTAAAGCCTTGCTGTCGAATATGGCGTCTTCACTTATTTTAAATAAGAGAATTTCAACAACAGTTACTAAGGCTAAATCGCTACGGTCATATGTTGAACATTTGATTACAAAATCGAAAGAAGACAGCACTCAATCTCGACGCATTGTATTTAGTTATCTGCAGGATAAAAAAGCAGTAAACGAATTATTCAGGGAGATTTCCGCTAAGATTATAAATCGCCCCGGTGGATATACCAGGATATTAAAAACCGGGTTCCGCCTTGGTGATAATGCTGACATGTGCATCCTCGAACTGGTTGACTACAACGAAAATATGTTAAAGACCAGCGCCGGTAAAGCAAAAGCAGCTAAAAAGAGCAGACGCGCAGGAAGTAAGAAGAAAGAAGCAACAGTTGAAGCCAAAACTACAACTCCAGCTCCGGAAACTACAAAAGCAGCTGATGAAGTGATAACTCCAAATACCGAAGAGCCTGCTGAAAATAAGGAATAAGGACTAAAATTAAGATAATTTGTATCAAACAAAAGGGATAAAGATAATTGCTATCATTATCCCTTTTTTGAGTTTAAGTCAAATTAATAACTAAAATAATAAATTATGGGTGAAATAATAAGCGTTCATGCACGTGAAATCCTCGATTCACGTGGAAATCCGACAGTAGAATGTGAAGTTGTTCTGGCAAGTGGTGCTATGGGTCGAGCAGCAGTTCCCTCCGGTGCGTCGACAGGTGAAAATGAAGCTATCGAACTTCGCGATGGCGACAAAGGCCGCTATCTCGGCAAAGGTGTTTTAAAAGCAGTTTACAATGTAAACGAAGTTATTGCCAAAGAAGTTATTGGCATGAATGCCTTAGATCAGGTTTCTGTGGATCGTAAAATGATAGAACTTGATGGTACCAAAACCAAAAGTAATTTAGGTGCTAATGCTATTCTTGGCGTATCGCTTGCTGTAGCTAAAGCAGCCGCCGAACACCATGGAATGCCACTGTATCGCTATATAGGAGGAACAAATGCCAAAGTTTTACCGGTACCTATGATGAACATTATTAATGGAGGCTCACACTCCGATGCTCCTATCGCCTTCCAGGAATTCATGATTCGTCCGGTGGGTGCTAATTCTTTCCATGAAGGTCTTCGCATGGGTGCAGAAGTATTCCATTCTCTGAAATCAATTCTAAAATCGAAAGGCCTGAGCACTGCCGTTGGCGATGAAGGTGGTTTTGCGCCTAAATTCGCCGGTGGTACTGAAGAAGCTCTCGACAGCATTATCGCAGCTATTGAAAAAGCTGGTTATAAAGCCGGAAAAGACGTGATGATTGCACTCGACTGTGCAGCCAGCGAATTCTTCAAAGATGGTATTTACGATTATTCCAAATTCGAAGGTGCTAAAGGCGCTAAACGTAATTCTGTTCAACAGGCTGATTACCTCGAACAACTGATTTCGAAATACCCCATCGATTCCATTGAAGATGGATGCTCCGAAAATGACTGGGATGGTTGGAAAATTCTTACCGACCGCATTGGCAGTAAATGCCAGCTTGTAGGCGACGATTTGTTTGTAACCAATGTAGAATTCCTCAAAAAAGGAATCGAAATGGGTTGTACCAATTCCATACTGATTAAAGTTAACCAAATTGGTACTTTAACCGAAACTCTCGATGCTATTGAAATGGCTCACCGTGCCGGCTTCACCACAGTTACGTCACACCGCTCAGGTGAAACTGAAGATGCCACAATTGCTGACATTGCCGTGGCAACTAACGCCGGTCAGATTAAAACCGGTTCACTAAGCCGTTCCGATCGTATGGCAAAATATAACCAACTTCTCCGCATAGAAGAAGAACTTGGCGATTTGGCTATTTACGGATATAAAAAGTATTATCACTCCTAAAAGATTCTTGAGAAAATACAATTAGCTGGCATTTTTAAAACAATTGCCAGCTTTTGTTTTTACGTCAAAATTTTAGTAATTTCAATTCATTAACTAACTTGAGAAAACATGAATACAAAGACATTAATCGCAGGGTTCTCTCTATTTATCTTCAGTCTGAATTTTGTTAATGGTCAGAAATTTGAAAGGCACAGCAGGCTTTTATCACTGAGAGAGCAAATCATCATGAAGCTTGATTCCATAGATCAAATTTTCTTATCACAATTACATTCCAGGGAACATTTTGAAGCAAGAAAAAAACTGGATGGCGTAATTGTTCTATTCGATAAACGTGAAAGTGAGTTACAGGAAAGAGAACGATTGTTGCAGGAGCGGGAAAGATCCATACAAGATAGAGAACAAGCAATGCAAGATAAAGAAAGAGGAAGGGATCATCACAAAGATAATGACCTGGATAAAGATACTTACAGGGACAACGACAGAGATAGGGACAGACATAAAGATAAGGATGCTGTAGTTCCTATAAGTCAGGACGACATGAATCAACTCGTATCGGCCATTGATAATGCACCGTTTGTACAAGACAAAAAGAATGTACTAAAGACCGCCTACAACTATCATTATTATATGGTGGATCAGGTGATCAGGCTGGCTTCAAAATTTTCATTTGATAACGACAGGCTTGACGTGGTTGAAATGTTATACCCAAAAATTATCGATCTGAATAAAAATTACTTGCTATATAATTGTTTTACCTTTAGTGAAGCTAAAAACAAACTGGAAAAATTTATCGAAGCAAATAATAAATAAGGATAAAACGAAACCGAATACTTGATTGAACCCCAACCTCCGCCAATAGTCGGACAGGCATTAAAGAAGGGGCTATAACAATCTCGTTCAGATTTGAATTTGCAGATGAAAATAGTGAGTTGAAAACAAAAACGAAACAGAAATTAACTTTGACCTATAACAATACAAACCTCCATGAAAAAAATTATCCGGAATATTCCCTTATGGATAGCAAGCATCGCTGTTTTGGCGTTAATGCAACAATGTGTTTTTTCTGATACCGCCGTAGAAAAAATATTGACTAAGGCCGCAAACGACATGAATAAAACCTGCCCCACAATGGTCGACCGAGAAACCCGCCTCGATAATACCATAGTTCTTCCGGGAAAAATTTTTCAATACAATTATACTTTTATTCACTGGACAAAAGACTCCCTTGATTTTGCAAGGCTACAAAATGAAATGGAACCAGCCATTTTAAATGGTGTAAAAACCAATCCCGATCTCAAAGTGTATCGCGATCATAATGTAACCATGGCTTATAATTATGCTGATATGAAAGGCGTATTTTTGTTT
The DNA here is from genome assembly GCA_964478555.1 of uncultured Bacteroidales bacterium. GTDB lineage: Bacteria > Bacteroidota > Bacteroidia > Bacteroidales > JAAUTT01 > JAAUTT01. The sequence continues at coordinate 13,919 of CAYZNC010000113.1, forward strand.
AAAATCATGATTACTCCAGAGAAGTATAAATAAGCTGGAAGTCTGAAAGTACTCAGTACTGAGTACTAAGTACTGAGTAAACGGCTAACCACCAAAGGCTAATCGCTTCTGAACTTACCACTAATAACTTACCACTTACGACTTGCTATTTTAAGTTTTCCATCCACTCAACACAACCTTTTAATATTATTTTTGTTTAACGTTAAACAAAGTATATTAAAACATGTGATATGTCGACATTAAAAGAAAAGCTGTTCCATAAAATTGAAGGCTGGCGCCCTAGAATCCAGAAACTTATGAATGAGTATGGTGATATCGTTATCGACGAAGTTACCATTTCTAAAGCCATTGGAGGAATGAGGGACCTTGAGTGTTTGGTAACTGATATTTCATACCTCGATCCCATGGAGGGGATTCGTTACAGAGGTTACACGCTACCTGAAATTTTCAGCAAATTACCAAAACCTAAACATGGAGAAGTGCCCTATGTGGAAGGTGCTTTTTATTTATTGCTTACCGGAGATATTCCTACCGATAGTGAAGTTTCCGAAGTTGTCGACGAATTTAGTAAGCGTAGAATCCTTCCTCGATATGTGTATGAGGTAATTGATGCGTTTCCATCCATCAGCCACCCGATGGCTATGTTTTCATCGGCTATTTTAACTATGCACAGGGAGTCATTTTTTAACAAGAAATATCAGGCTGGCATTAACAAATCAGATTACTGGGATCCTTATTATGAGGATGCTTTGAATTTATTAGCCAAGCTTCCCGAAATTGCAACTTATATTTATTCAAAAGTATATAAAGGCGGCGCACGTATTCAATCAAATCCCAATCTCGACATGGGCGGAGATTTCGCGCATATGATGGGTATTGGAAAGCCTTATGATGATGTTTCCCGCTTGCATTTTATCTTGCACGCCGACCATGAAAGTGGCAACGTAAGTGCTCATACCGGACATCTGGTGGCAAGTTCATTATCCGATATTTATCTTTCTATTTCTGCCATGATCAACGGTTTGGCAGGTCCCTTACACGGATTGGCCAATCAAGAGGTGTTACGCTGGCTGCAGGATTTAGTGACTGAAATGGGCCCTAAAAAACCCACCGAAAAGGACATACGAGACTATGTGTGGGAGACCTTAAAATCAGGTCAGGTTGTTCCTGGTTACGGTCATGCCGTGCTTCGCAAAACCGATCCGCGTTATACCATTCAACACGATTTCTGCCTCAAATACATGCCCGATGACGAATTATTCCAGCTTACGAATATGCTGTATAAAATTGTACCCGAAGTATTAACAGAGCAAGGCAAAGCAAAGAATCCATGGCCTAACGTAGATGCTTTGAGTGGTACTATTCAATGGCATTATGGCGTTCGCGAATATGATTTCTATACTGTCTTATTTGGTATTGGAAGAGCTATCGGCATTTGTGCAAATATCGTATGGGACCGCGCACTCGGATATTCCCTGGAACGTCCAAAATCCATCACTACGGAAATGCTCGAAAAAATTGCCATGAATTCAAAGAAAATAACCCCAACCCTCCGCCAATAGTCGGACAGGCATTAAAGAAGGGGCTATAACAGTTTCGTTCAGATTAGAATTTTCTTATGAAATTGTGAGTTTTAAATAGAAGTTTAAATAAAAAACAAACCTATAAGGTAAACGAAACGGATACCCTCCTTTTTTCAAGGAGAGCTTGCCCGACCACTGGCGGGGCAGGGTGGTTAAAAAAAATATAAACAACTAATTACCCCTTCTCACAACTTCATACCACAAATCACACCAAACGAATAATATTTATACAACAGGTCTACATTGATAAAGCCTGCTTTTTCCAACCATGCTATATTTTTTTCTGTGGTTGCAGGTTTATCCATTTTCATTCGCTCAAAAGCTCCGTTAATTTCTTCTTTGGTAAGTCCGCTTTTTTCTATAACGCTCCTCCATTCATAGTGAATCTTTTCTTCCAGAACGCCACTTCGGCTTATAAACTGGTCGCCATTGATGAAAACCCCTCCCCCATTAATACTTTCAAATATTCTCTCATATAATTTAAGCTTTTCTTCATCTTCCAGATGGTGAATAGATAATGCAGACACTACCACATCATATTTTTTCGTGAAGATGTAATTTGCATAATCAGCGGTTATATATTCAAAATTCCTCAGACTGTTGAATCTTTTTTTTGCCTGTTCAATCATTTCCTTCGAAATGTCAATAATAGTATAGTTACTTTCGGGATATTGGTTATATACAAAGGATGTTAAGAGTCCTGTCCCCGCTCCTATGTCCAATATGTTAACTTGTTTTGAACTATACTCGATGCTGCGTACTATACAGGCATAAAAGTCATCAAAACAGGGAATCAATGATCTCCGCTGATTGTCATATTCAAGCGCAATTGCGCCAAATTTTGATTTAATATCTTCTCTCATTGTTAGGTGTTTAGGCGGTTAGGCTAAAGGCTGTTAGCGGTTAGCTTTTGGCTATTAGCAGTTTCGCTATTTGTGCTATTTCTTACTTTTTTATGGTTTTCTCTGTGTAACTCTGTGTCTTCTCCTTGTAACTCTGAGTAATTTTCTCAAAATGCCTCAAAACCCTCAACGCTCTCAACGTATTCCATCGACTGGATTGACCGGTTATTTCCATATCGAAATGCGTAATACCGCTATGCTTGGCCTGAACGGGCCAGGTATGATCGGATCTACGTTTCTTCCATAAAATATCTATCGCATCCTGCATTCGCACATCAAAATGAACCCCGGCAAGGCGAA
>CAYZNC010000114.1:0-16555 GCA_964478555.1 uncultured Bacteroidales bacterium
GCAAATATCAACAAACCGAAAAATCGTGGGGGTTGTTGTGCCAAACCCTCAGGGTTTAAGAGCCACTGCCTTGTAGCTTCGTTAAAAATTCATTCATGCACTTGAACCATCCTTATAAATAACTGTTCCACTTTTCATAGTTGATCAAGTCCCATCATAAAACTGAAACCATATGGCCACTATTTTTAAACGAGACAACCTTGAATTTAAAGAAGATTCAAATAAGATTGAGCATTATAAACCGGCACCAGCATCGCCTAGATTAAGTAAAGTAGCCGATTCAAAACTTATCAAACAAGCTTTGAGATATGAAAAAGAAAATAGCGGTCATTGGAGATTTTCACGAGGATTCCAAATCACACACAGCATTGATCGATTCAATCGTTCACGTAAAAAATAAACTGAATCTGGAAATTGAATATGAGTGGATCGATACTGTTCAAGCCGAAAAAGAATCAGACGCATTATTTTCACAATTTTCAGGATTTTGGAGTGCACCGGGTAGTCCGTTTAAAAGCTTGGATGGAGCCCTTAAAGCAATAACATATGCCCGTGTTCATGATATTCCTCATTTGGGGACGTGTGCCGGATTTCAGCATAGCATCATTGAGTTTGCCAGAAATGTGCTGAAAATCCCAAATGCACAGCATGAGGAATACGATAGCGAATCTTCTGTTTTATTTATTAGCAGATTAGCGTGTTCACTTGTGGGCAAAAGGATGAATGTTAAGCTGACCGATAACTCTTTAGCTTCAGAATGTTATGGATCATCTGAGTCAGTTGAAGATTATTATTGTAACTTTGGCATTAATCCAGGTTTTGTCAATAAGTTAATTCATCCTGATTTAAGAATTTCCGGAATTGATCAGGATGGTGAAATAAGAATTATTGAAGTTCCAAAGAATAGATTTTTTATTTCAACCTTATTTGTTCCTCAAACAAATTCCACAGAAACCAAAATCCATCCGTTAATTGAAAGATTTGTAAGGGAATGTCTGAAATGATAAATCATGTGCGGGGTGAACTGTGAATAAAATCAATGTTCCTATAAAAGTTTGCTAAAGTCATAGCATTACCTTATATTTGATTAGAAAATGAAATTATAGAATAATTCCTGCCCCATCACAAGCAAAGCCTTACTCATTTTATTTAATAAATTTGATATTGCATGATCCGGAAGTCGGTTACCATGATGCAATGATTCTAATGAGGCATATCCCTGTTAAAAATTGAGATTGTAATGAGAAAAATATTTAGAAACAAGAAGGTTGTTTTACTAACTGGAATTATGATAATTGTTTCATTTGTCATTGCCAGCATCTCGATCTTTTTGATTTATAATAATGCAAAAAAACAACTCTATGAACGTTTAACAGATATTGCAAATCAGGAAAAGTCGGAAATTACCATTTGGCTAAATAATTTTCATGCAAACGAAAGCGACATCATTGAACTTCTGGGACATGTCGAAAAATACAATTCTTCCATAGGAGTAAATGGAGAAATAGTTATAGCACAGGAAGTTGATGATAGTATCGAATTTATTATTTCCAGGAAATCAATTTCCCGACATTACTCAATTTCAAAAAAGATACCTCTTGCTTCACCCATGTATAAAGCTTTGAAAGGCGAAACTGGCTGTATGAAAGCCAAAGATTATAATAATGATGAAGTATTTGCTGCATACACATTTGTTAAACCTTTGAAATTTGGGATTGTTGCTAAAATTCCAACTGCTGAAATTAATAAACCCTATATTTTCTCGGCCATTTTGGTGCTTATTTTAACGATTATTTTTATTTCAATTTGTAGCTATGCGTTTTTTAAAATTACAACCCCGTTAATCAATAGTTTATTGGAAAGTGAAGGTAGATTTAGGATGGCTATAATGACAGCCCCATTTCCAATTATGATACATGCTGAAGATGGGGAAGTAATTACAATCAACGAAGTTTGGACCGAATTAACGGGATATTCACATAAAGAGATACCAACTATTCCTGATTGGACAGAAAAAGCATACCAGCGCAGAAGTCATGTTGTAAAAGAAAATATCGATAAATTATATTTTTTGGATCATAAGATTGAAGAAGGGGAATTTGAAATATTGACTGCCAACCGGAAAAAAATAATTTGGGATTTTGGTTCAGCGCCATTAGGAAAGTTTAACGATGGACGAAGACTTGTAATATCCATGGCGAAGGATGTGACGGAGAGTAAACGGATTGTTGATGTCTTGAGGGAAAGCGAAGAAAAGTACCGTACCCTGAATGAGAAGGTGAATAAAGCAAACAGAGAGCTTCAGGAAAGAAATAATGAGTATGCCAGTTTAAATGAGGAATACAAAACCCAAAATGAAGAATTTCAGCAAGCTAAAGAAAACGCAGAAGAAAGTGAAAAACGGTTTCGATCAATTATTGAAAACACCGAAGCGGGGTATTTTTACTTAGATAACAACGGATTATTTCAGAATATCAATCGGGCGTGGTTACGTTTATATAAGTTTGATGATTTTGATGAAGTAATTGGTAAGCATTTTGCCAAAGTTCAACAAATTGATGATCTGGAAAGTGCCAACGAATTTGTTGAAGGAATAAGAAATAGTAACCCGGCTTATATGAACGGATATTTTAGCCGCAAATGCAAAGATGGCTCAATTGGGTACCATTCATTTTCAGCCCGTCCGATTAAAATTGGCAACGTTGCTTTGGGGATTGAAGGTTTTATAATTGATATTACACAACTAAAAAATACGGAAGCTGAATTAATCAGATCAAAAGAACTGGTTGAAGAAAGTGAAAAACATTTTCGTCTGTTATTTGAAAACATGGAGCAGGGTTTTGCCTTACATGAAATGATTTATGAAAATAATGCTCCCGTAGATTACCGGTTTGTAAATGTTAACAAAGCATTCGAAAGGCTAACAGGATTGGGTGCTGATGAACTTATAGGTAAAACCGTAAAAGAAGTGATTCCCTCCATTGAGGATTTATGGATTAATAATTATGGAAAAGTAGCCCAAACAGGAGTCCCTTTAAATTTTGAAAACTATTCACAAGGATTGGATAAATACTACCAGGTTGTAGCATATTCGCCTAAAAAAGATTATTTCGCCGTTATATTTACCGACGTAACACAAACTAAGGAATTTCAAAAAGAATTAATTGCAGCTAAAGAAAAAGCTGAAGAAAATGACCGGCTTAAATCGGTATTTCTGGCTAATATGAGTCACGAAGTTCGAACTCCAATGAATGCAATTATTGGGTTTTCTGAATGTCTGATGAACTCAAGTCTCACAGAAATTAAACGAAAGCGATTTACAAATATTATTAAAGAACGCACTTATGATTTGTTGCGTATCGTTGAAGATATTCTCGACGTATCTAAAATTGAAGCCAAACAGATGCAGTTTATCGAAACAGAGTTTGTAATATCGGAACTGATGTACGATTTGCATTTGGAATATCTTCAAAAGATACAGGATACGAAAGGCAAATCAGCGATCCAACTGACTTTATCGATCCCCGAAACACTGAAGAATATCACTATAACAACCGATAATCAACGGTTAAAGCAGGTAATAACCAATTTACTAAATAATGCCTTTAAATTCACCCCAAAGGGAATCATTGAATTCGGATATAATATTTTAGAGACGCAGGATCCTGCATTTCCACAATTACAATTTTTTGTCAAAGACACCGGTATAGGTATTCCTTTTGAAAAACAGGAATTAATATTTGATCGTTTCCGTCAAGCCGATGAAGCATTATCCGGCAGGTTATACGGAGGTGCGGGGTTGGGTTTGGCCATTGCAAAAGGGATAGTTACCATGATGAATGGTAAGATTTGGCTTGAATCAAAAGTTAACGAAGGTACTGTTTTTTATCTTACTGTTCCTTTTAAACATAATATCATCAAAGATACAATTGCAGAAACAGTGCCTTCAGAGCATCCTTCGTGGAAAAACAAAACAATACTTATTGTAGAGGATGATGAATCAAATATCGAATATTTAAAAGAAGTCCTTATTGATAAGGGATTAAATTGTATGTATGCCGAAAACGGAGAAAAGGCAATGCAAATATTTCGAAGCAATCCGTTCATAAATATGGTATTAATGGATATCCGGCTACCAGATATTAATGGATTAGATTTAACCAGAATGATGAAAAAAGAAAATCCGAAATTGGTTGTAATAGCGCAGACAGCCTATGCCTCGCCTACTGACAAGGTGGATTGCATTGATGCGGGTTGCAACGACTATATCTCAAAACCTATGAACCGGGTAAAATTATTGTCACTTATAGGGCAGTACCTCAACAAACATAAATAAAAAATCAGCAATAATTTTAAGTACTTTGCAATTTCAATACTGACTAACCATAGATGTCTGTGATTGATTTTCAACATTTAAATGAAATCAACTCATTATAAATATTTTTCAACCCCACTTTGCCAAATCTGAAACAATAAAATTAATAATCTGAGCATGTTCATCTTTTCCTGTACCATGTAAAGTCAGTGGTTTTCCGAAATCCATGTAAATGGGCTTATTTCTATTGATAGGACCTGCTTCTTTTATAAATTTTCCGTTTCCCCAGAAATCCGTTCTTATCGCAACTGGAATAACTTGTACATTAGCTAATTTAGCAAGTTTAACCCCCAAGGTATTGAATTCTTTAGGTACAAAATCAACTCTCCGGTGGCTCTGTGGAAAAATTATAACGGAAATTCCTTTGGACAGCAATTCCTGACCCTGTTTCATTACGGTGGTTAAATCCTCTCTCGAATCGGAACGCCCCACAACGATAGGATTTCTCGCTCTCATAATCGGACCAAAAAGTGGATGCTTCACAAGACTATCCTTAACCACGAAAGTTACTTTCCGTATAGGAGCAATGATTCCCGGAAATACCATTGTTTCAAGGGTACTCATATGGTTGCTTATAAATACTACAGGTCCTTCGCAATTACGTATGTTATCCAATCCGGTGATATGAAATCGGCCCCCACAACTTTCAATAGTTTTAAAAATATCAATGGAGGAATTGGCCCATTGTTCGCGATCATATTTACCCCGCAATGCTAACTTTCTGCTTTTAAATACTACGCCAATATATTTGTACAAGAAATACCAACGGGAATTTAGCAGCAGTTTGTCAAAAAAAGATCTTGGAGTGGCTTCGTCGGTGTGATAAGAGTTCTGATTAATAAAAAGGTCGTTCACAGTTTTATCTTTAATAAGTTATGCTAATTTGTCCCGGATTTATCAGTCAGGCTCTATTGTTTAATTATTTATATACCTAAAATAAATCACAAATATATTATTTATTTTTTAGCGATTGAATGATATTCGAAACTTTAATCTGCTACCCCTCAATTTCGAGAAGGGAATTGAACATTATTGAATGAAGCCCGAAAGTTACCTTATTAATTTTTGGTATCCGTCTAAAAATACATATATTGCCAGGATTAAGAAAATGACAGCAGAGAGTATGGAAAACAATCTTTTAATATTATTCTTCATTAATTGACCACCCTTAAAACTTACATAAGCAAGCATTATACTCCATATTAGGGATGAGCTGCTAAATCCGCCGAAGAAATAAATCAACTCAAATTTCTGATGAAATGACTGAGCTGCAATTACGCTTCCGCCTATAGTGGCAAACCACAGTATAGCCGTAGGGGAGGATAAGGCCAAGAGTAATCCGTTATAAAAAAAAGCTTTGGAAGTTCTAAGATCGTTTAATGGAGAAACGTCATTTTCAGTCTTTTTATCAGCTTTGAAAAGATGAACAATCATTTTACCGCAAAAAAATATCAGTACCAGGGTACCACCTATCCAAAGCATCCACTTTATCCAAAGAAATTTTAAAATAAGCGTTACACCTAATACGGAAAGTGTTGCATATATGATATCTCCTATCGTTGAACCAAGTCCGACATGTAAGGATGGTAAAAATCCTTTTTCGATGCCGGTTTTAATAATGGCAACATTTACAATGCCCAAATCAAGACACAATGAGAGCGAAAGTAAAAATCCGGATATGAATAATTCCATTTTCCTGGGTTATTATCTTGTCATTTCCGCACACACGACTGTGCTGCAAGCCAGGCGGTTGAGAAGGCTATTTGGAGATTAAACCCTCCGGTATCTGCATCCAAATCAATGATTTCACCTGCAAAATATAAGTTTTTAATCAGTTTTGACCGCATGGTTTTCGAATCTATCTCATCAGTTCGTATGCCACCTGCCGTAATGATGGCCTCTTTAAAGGACCGGTAGCCGGTTACCTTAAAACGTAATTCTTTCATCAGTATTTTTATTTTACGTCTTTCATCGGTGGTTAGCTGGTGTCCTTTTTTTTCAGGGTCTATGCGGGCTTCTTCCAAAAAAACCGGAATTAACTTGGCAGGAAGCCATAGCTTGAAAATGTTATCCATATTTTTCTTCCCGTGTTCGTTCAAATCACGCAGCAAGCGGGCATCTAATTTTTGTTCGTCGAGGGCGGGCTTTAAATCAATTGTAATTTCAATGTTGTTCTTCTTTATTAGTTCATCCACAACAAACCGGCTCAATGTTAAAATAATGGGACCCGAGAGGCCAAAATGCGTAAAAAGCATTTCGCCGAATTCTTCTTTTTGTTTTTTGCCATTCATCCAAACCATGGCTTTTACGTTTTTCAAGGATAGCCCCTGCAATTGTTCTGCCATTTTGCCCTCGGTTACCAGTGGTACGAGAGCTGGCCTGACTGGTTCAATGGAATGGCCTGCCGATTCCGCCAATAAATATCCGTCACCAGTTGAGCCTGTTGTAGGGTAGGATTTACCACCTGTACATATGATTATGTTTTCGGCTGCAATTTGTTTTTTTTGATTATCCTGCAAGATTTCCATTCCTGTAACTTCGTTTTGCCGGATAAGCAGTTTTTCTACTTTAGAATTATACTGGATTTCAACCTGGTGTTTCTTTGCTTTGCTTAACAGAGCCTTTAATACGTCTGATGCTTCATTGCTGACAGGGAAGATTCTACCGCCTCTTTCTTCCGTAGTTTCAACTCCGCATTCTTTAAGCAATTCAATAATTTCTTTTGAAAAAAACTGAGAGAAGGCATGCTTCAGAAAGCGACCATTAGGATGAATATATTGAATAGACTCAGCTATGCTTGCTGTATTTGTGATATTGCATCTTCCTTTCCCGGTAATTAAAAGCTTGATACCAGCTCTGGGCATTTTTTCCAATACCAAAACCTTTGAACCCAATTCACCGGCCCTAGCAGCAGCAATAAGTCCGGCAGCACCGGCTCCTACAATCACAACGTCATATTTGTTCACTCGGTTTTGTTTATGCAATGGCTGCAAAAGTACAAAGTTTATTGAATCTGAAAAAAAAACCTGTCAGGGTTTTCAAAACCTGGCAGGCTGTCTGTCATTATTCATTTTAAATTTTATATTTTACTTTGTATAAATTTCTCTAATTCACCATTTTCTTTGAGCTTAACATACTTTTCAACATTCTTGTTTTTCCCTATCAGGTCTTTGTTTTTATTGTAAAATTCAATAACGGCTTCTATACCTGCTATATTTCCGTTACGTTTACTGGTATAGTCATTATTTTCGATGGCATATTTGGCCCATCCGCCCATAAACATAAGTAAACATTCAGGTGAATCAACAAATGTAACAATCTGCTGTTCAATATCCACGGATACATCCGGACTGCCTGAAAGCCATTTTACAAGGAAATCGTTTGCCGCTTGTCTCTTATCAGTCTCCTGACTGATTGGAGTGGCTAATAACCAATCGATGCACTCAACAACGGATTTCTCATATTTTGCATAATCGTCCTTGTTTTCAAGTTTATAATTCTTAGGAACCTGGAAACCTTGAGAAAATACGTTTAAAGAAAAGATTGACAATGCGATAAGCGTAAAAAAGTTTTTCATGACGGCTTGCTGTTTATTAATAATGGGGTTAAGCGTAGCTGTAGATCAATTTTTTATCAAACATGCCAGGCATAAACTTATGGTTGCTAACTAATATGATGATCATAATTATAATCGCAAAACGTAACTTATGTTTATTATTCCATAAGGCGACAAACAAGAAGGAAATTATGAAGCAGTTTAAACTTATCAACTTGTTTCCTTTTAAAATTTTGAATTTGTTGAGGACTTTTAATCCATCCAATTTTAAGGCTAAAAAGGCGTTGTAAAATTAAATAAAATTTTAACATGATGTACAAAAAAGTTATAAAGTGGATAAAATTAATTAATTACAGGCTGCCAGCTTTTTTTAAAATCCCGTCAATTCCGAAGAAGAGACAGATATTTATTATTATTTTTTCTTAAAGTAAGGTAAGATTTCGAGTAAAACCAGAATTAACAATCCGTTTTAAAGTTATTAAAGTGTGAGGAATGCATTTGTCATCAATCATTTGTCGCTACTCATTAGCGTGTCACCTTCAATCATTTGGACGTTATACGGAAAGTGAGTACTTTAGCCCTATCAAATACCTCGATTGCGCGTTTTTTAGAATTGAATATTTTACTTTAAATTATTTATAATCAGTGTTTTATGAAAAATAAATTGACAATAACTTTTTTATACTCATTCATGGCAATAGCCTTTTCACTGATGTTGGTAAATTGTCATAAAGAAAAATTTGATTTGACTGATATTGAGGGTAATGGGTATCACATTGTACAAATAGGTACCCAGGTATGGACCGTCGAAAATATCAGAACCACGCACTATAACAATGGCGACGCGATACCTGATGTTATCGACAGCGCTCAATGGTCTAATCTGACAACAGCGGCTTATAGTGCTTATTTCAATAATACCAGTTATAAAGGATATGGCTGTTTATACAACTGGTATGCAATAAGCGATAGCAGAAATTTGGCTCCGGTTGGCTGGCATGTAGCTACAGATGCCGATTGGCAGACATTAGTTGATTATCTGGGAGGCGAAAATGTGGCAGGAGGGAAATTAAAGGTCACGGGAACAGGTTATTGGCTTGCACCCAATATAGGAGCAACTAACACAAACGGTTTTTCTGCGTTTCCTTCTGGTTGTCGCAATAACCGGGCAACTTTTCTATACCTGAATAATTATAGTTTCTGGTGGTCATCCACTTCAAGCACTATAAATGAGGCGTTTGCGCGCGTCATAACCTCTGATGCCGCTCAGATTGCGAGGAGTAGTTTTGATAAAAAAAGTGGTTTTACGGTGAGATGTGTTAAAGATTGAACTTAGTTGCAGAATAGTAATTGTAAGACCCAACAGCATCAAATAAAAACAAGTAAATTTTAGAATCTGCGATAACTTTTAAATCTTTTACAATGAAATACTTTATTACGCTTTTGTTTCTCATTCTTACCGCAACTTTTTCTGTTGAAGCAATCAATGAAGATTCTCTTTATCTTGTTCAACATTACACTAAAGCTGAATATCAGATTCCCATGCGCGATGGGGTAAAGCTTTTTACAGTGGTATATACGCCCAGGGATAATACTCAGAAATATCCCATCATGTTCAACAGATCGCCGTACAGCGTTATGCCTTATGGTACCGATATGGACTTTTCGTTTAGAAGAGGGCTGTTCCCGGGGTTTTTGAGGGAAGGTTATATTTTTGTTTTCCAGGATGTAAGAGGACGCTTTATGTCTGAAGGCAATTTCCGCCATATGCCTCCATTTATAGATCGTAAAAAGTCAAAAGAAGATGTTGATGAGGGTTCCGATGCCTATGATTCCATGGATTGGCTTATAAAAAATTTAAAGAATCATAACGGTAGGGTGGGGATGTGGGGTATTTCTTATCCCGGTTATTATGCTTCGTGTGCTGCCATTAATGCTCACCCGGCGTTAAAATGTGTATCGCCTCAGGCTCCAATTGCAGACTGGTTTTTCGACGATATGCACCATCACGGAGCCTTTTTTCTTGCACCCAATTTCGATTTTCTTTCTGTGATGGACTTACCCAAACACGGTTTAACCAAAAACTGGATTTTTGCTTATCATTTTAATACCCCCGATGGCTATAGCTTTTTTTCAAGTATAGAACCTTTGCCAAAAGCGAAAAGCATTTATTTTGGAGATAGTATTGCCTTCTGGAATGACTTGGTAAATCATCCGGATTATGACGAGTTTTGGCAAAAACGGAATATTCTTCCTCATCTGAAGAATATTAAGCCCGCAATGATGATAGTAGGAGGATGGTATGACGCGGAAGACCTGTATGGTACCTTTAAAACTTATCAGAGCATAGAAAAAAATAACCCGGGTATTAAAAATTCAATAGTCATTGGCCCATGGATTCACGGAGGTTGGGCTAGAACCGATGGCTCATCCTTAGGTAACGTGTCATTTGGCTTTAAAGCATCCCTTTACTATCGTGATAGCATCGAATTGCCATTTTTTAATTATTATTTAAAAGATAAAGGTTCTTTAAGGCAATCCGAAGCCACCATGTTTTTAACCGGCAAAAATGAATGGAAAAAATTTGATCAGTGGCCTCCTAAGAATTTAGAGAATAAAAAATTATACCTGCATGCCGGTGAAAAGTTAACCTTTGATCTGCCTCAGGCAAATGAATCAGCTTTTGATGAATACATAAGTGACCCGCATAAACCCGTGCCCTATACTGATGATATTGCCTTTGAAATGACCAAAGAGTATATGACCGACGACCAGCGATTCGCTGCAAGAAGGCCTGATGTGCTGATTTATGAAACCGATGCTTTAACCGACGATATTACTTTAGCGGGGCCTTCTGTTGCTCATCTCAAAGTATCTACATCGGGCACAGATGCCGATTGGATTGTAAAACTTATTGATGTGTATCCGACGGAAATAGTAGATAACCCAACCACCAGAAAGGGCATGAAGATGGCTGAGTACCAGCAAATGGTTCGAAGTGAAGTGATCAGAGGAAGATACCGGAATAGTTATGAGAAGCCTGCCGCATTCGAACCCGGTAAAATTGAAACGATCAATTTGGAATTATTGGACGTCCTGCATTGTTTTAAAAAAGGACACAGCATTATGATTCAGGTACAAAGTACATGGTTTCCGCTGGTAGATGTCAATCCACAGAAATTCGTTGACAATATTTATAAAGCAAAAAGTGACGATTTTATAAAAGCAACACAACGTGTTTATCATAAACCTGGCAATGCATCGCTGATTGAAGTGAATGTTTTGAAATAGGATATTCAATTATGATGTATTATTATGCGATCTTTGCGGTTTTGTATCTTTATGCCTGGTAAAAAGATGTACCATCAGGAATACGATAAAGACTAAAATAGGCATCAAATCTACTGAAAAGGTTTTCATATTACATATTTTATTAGATCAATGATAACTGAAAACATCACTATAATAAACAAGTAATTCCTGATAAAAGTTTTGTAGAAAAATGGCTATATGGTTACCAATAGGGAGCAACTAATTTTGCATTTATGCCACGCGTTACATGAATACATTCAACTCCCAGTAATGAAACATCTGCAATATTCCGGGACTCGTCATCGAAAAAAATCATATTCCTGTAATGGATTCCCGAATTTTGGGTTAAGTTTTTGAAGTGCTGAATTTTACTTGCGGGGAATATTTCCTCGTAATGAATGTAAGGAGTAATATCCAATAAAGACATCAGCAGTCTTGCATTGGAAGGAGATTCTGTGCGTGATGCGATGGCAATTTTCTTTTTTCTTTTTTGCAGCTCTGCTAGAATAAAAATGACTTCGGGATACAATTGTATTTTTGTGCCGTATTTGTCTTGCACGATTGCATCGATTCTCTTATATGGAGGGTATGTGCAATCGCACCAGCTTCCATTTGCATCCCACAAAGTATAATCAAGATCAAAAACAAAAAGATGATGATTCACTGCTTTACTTTAAATATTTCATGATATATCCTGTTTCTACTTGACCTTCAGATATCATTTTTAATTTTTCCTGTAACTTATTTCTTTTAATTTTCTTTAAGCGGTCTACAAATAATTGACCATCCGTATGGTCGTATTCGTGTTGGATAACTCTGGCAGTTAATCCGTAATAATTCTTTTTATGCTTTTTAAATTGCCTGTCAACATATGAAATAGTGATACCCCAAGGTCTCTCAACATCTTCGTTGATGGTTGGCAAGCTTAGGCATCCTTCTTCATCAACCCAAACGTCTTCCGTATATGAAGTAATTTTTGCATTGATGAACGTTTCTTTTATTCCGGTGTCTCTATCAAAGAAATAGTCTCTGTCCTCTTGCTCCATGTTTTTATAGAAGCCCGTGCTATCAATAATGAAGATTCTAGCAGGATGGTCAATCTGAGGTGCAGCAAGTCCGCAGCCTTGAGCTGGATACATGGTTTCCCACATGTCATCTATAAGTTTTTCCAGGTCCGGATATTGTTGATCTATATCCATGCATTTTTTTTTCAAAATATCATGGCCATAGGAGACAATCGGTAATATCATTTCGACTATTCGATTTTAGATTTCATTTGCAAAGATAATAATTAAATAATAAAGCTTCATGCTGACTGATGCCGCATGAAGCCTTAATCATTTAATTATTAGGTTAGGACTTGCTATTTATTTTTATTGACAAATTCAGTAAAACTTTTTGCCGCATTGGTAAATTCCGACGGCATTAAAATTACGGTTGTTGTGTTGTTGTCAATGCCAATTTCAGAAAGCATTTGCATGCGTCGTAATTCCAAAGCTATTGGACTTCCTTCCATTTCTTTTGCACCTAGTGTTAATTTAATAGAAGCTTCCAATTCGGCCTCGGCCTTAACAATTCTTGCTCTTTTTTCGCGTATGGCTTCTGCTTCGCGAGCCATTGCTCTTTGCATTCCTTCAGGAATTTCAACGTCTTTCATTTCAACCATCTCAATTTTTATTCCCCACGGCTCCGTGGCTGAGTCAACAATTTTTTGAAGTGTTCCATTGATTTGTTCTCTTTCTCTCAAAACTTCATCCAGTGTATGCTGACCTATAATATTTCTTAAGGCAGTTACTGAAAATTGGTAAACGGCTTTATTGTAATCTGCTACTTTAATAATTGCATCCTCTGGGTTGGTTATTCTAAACCACAAAACCGCATTTACTTTTATGGTTACACTATCCTTGGTTATGGTTTCTTGTTGTTCCAGATCTACTGTTTTTGTTCTCATATCAACAGTTTGTTGTCTTTCAAAAAAAGGAATTATCCAATAAAGTCCTGGCCCCTTAATGTATTGAAAACGTCCTAACCTGAAAACGATTGCTCTTTGATACTCTTGTGCAACACGAAATCCCGTAATTGCAATAAAAATGATAACTCCGATAATAATTAATGTTGTGTTCATATTTTAAATTTAATTGGTAAATAAATTTTGTTTATGCTTTCAAAATATTCGTTTCATTTTTAAACCATCTAACGGCAATTAATACGCTAAGGCCTGCATAAAATAATAATGAAGCCAGTACCAATCCATATAAAGGATAATTGATCGTGCCAGATACGATGTCTTTTGCAGCCAGCGTTATGTTGGTGATAGGGATGATTGCTGTTTTTACATTTAATTCAATACCAGGCATTAAGCCAATCACGGCTGGTAAGATTATAATGATCATCATAGGCGAAATAAGGCTTTGAGCTTCTTTATACGATTTTGCATACGTAGTTATGAAGGTTAATATTCCGGCAAAGAATACAACGAGTGGAATAAGCATTGCCAGCAATAACAATACATTACCGGGAGCTATAAAGTTTAAGAGAGAGCCCATCATGGCTTCCGGCAGTGCATTTGTAAATTGTTTTATACCGATAGCCAAGCCTACTATGGATAAAATAGCTGACATTAGACCAATGATTGACACTACCGTCATCTTCCCAAACAATATTTCCAATCGTTTTACAGGTGTAGCAAGGATTGTTTCGAGGGTGCCTCTTTCTTTTTCATTGGTGAATAAATCGATAGCGGGGTATATGCATCCGATAAAACTAAATATAACAAAGATATAAGGTATATAGCCTCCTATGGTTTTGCCAATCTTTTCGCGTTGCGACGATACATCCTGAACTTTAATGATAACGGGATCGATCGCAGTTCTTTGAATGCCAAGTTTGGCCAAACGTTCGTCCATAATGGTATTTTTATATTTTTCCATTACATTCATTAATCGCTCCCTTACACCCCAGTTAGCAGATTTATATAACAATGAAATTTCACCGGGTTTCATTATACCGATATTCGAATCGAAGTTATTGCTGATATTTATGGCGCCATCCAATTTTCCCGATTGTATTAAAGTGTCGAAACGCACTGTTTGCGGGTATTTTATTAACTTGAGATCCGGTCTGTTTTCAAATAACTGTCTTAGTTGGTTTGCATTTCCATTATCGATAATTCCTATATTCAGTGCTTTTTCCCTTTCATTCTTTATCTGCTTGGAGGCAATTCTTCCTATAAAGGTGAAAAGAATTGGAAATACAAGCATAGGAACGATTATCATCATCATCAATGTTCGTTTGTCCCTTAAAAGATCCTTGATTTCCTTTTTTATAATAATGATTATATTTTTCATGATACCGATGCTAATAGTTAGTTATTGTGTGTTTCTACAAGATAAATAAACTCTTCTGTTAAATTTTTGGTTTTCATCTGCTGTTTAAAAACCTCCATAGTACTACTATAGATTAACGAACCTTTGTTAATAATTGCGAGATCATCGCACAGCAATTCAATGTCACTCATAATATGGGAAGAAAAAATGATTGTTTTTTGCTGAGTTTTACATTGTTTAATCAGCTCAATGATATTCTTGGCAGCAATTACATCGAGTCCCGCTGTAGGCTCGTCAAAGATAACCACTTCCGGATCGTGAATCATGGTTCGCACGAGGGATACCTTTTGCTTCATGCCACTGGAGAGCTGGCCTATTTTTTTATTGGCAAAATCCTTGATATTCAATATTTCATACAGTTCCTTTTTGCGCTGTTCAAAAACAGTTTTTTCAACGCCATACAGATCAGCAAAATATTTCACAAGTTCGTTGGTGGTTAACCTCTCATATAGCCCTGTGGTACCGGTAAGAAAGCCAATTTTCCCTCTAACTTTCCGGTCATCTTTGATCGTATTAAAGCCCGCAACCGTAATATTGCCTGAAGTAGGCTTTAAAATAGTGGCAATCATCCGTAAAATAGTTGTTTTACCGGCGCCGTTTGGGCCTAAAAGTGAAAATATTCTCCCCGGTTTACATTCGAAACTTACATTGTTTAACGCGTTTATGTAATCATGCGGAGTGTTTAATTCTTTTTTCATTTTTTTGGTGATCTTGAAAACTTTACTCACATTTTCAACCTGTATCATTGTTTTAAAAGTTTGGTTTTGAAATCAAATATAGAATTCTCAGTAAATGATTGAAAAATAAATATACAAAATGGAGAAAATAATCGACGAACCGTAAAAATAAAAAAGTCCGTTTCGGATTGAAACGGACTTTGATTTACTTCTCCACAAGATGTTATTTGAATTGGATGGTTAAGTCATTTAATAGTTTAGGGTTATAAGGAGTTAAATCACTGATGCGGCTTACCAAAGGGGCGTATTTTGGATCAGGCGAAGTGCCTGCCTGGATAAAACCACCCTCGGAGAAAAATCCCGGAGCATCTGCGTTTTTCAGGAGTTTGGAAAGATCGTCAGCATTGGGACGTACACCGAACGTTTGTAAGAACCATTCGTTGATTTGCGTTGTCAGCACATTTTTAATGGAGTAGTCGCCCAACAATACCGTGCGCGTGCTATTGTCAAGTGTGCTTGGTGGCAGACCAACTTCTGCAACGCCTATGTTGGTGTCAGCTAAACCTGATGCAACAAATGCCCAGTCGAAACCTGTTGTTGAGGTAAAGAACTTAGCGTTAGGATGATTGGTATTACCATATACATCAACGAAGTTACCTTTTTTGCCTACGAACATTTTGAGCGATTTAATTGCGAACTGGTCCGTATTTGACAATGGAAGACCGGCTATATCGACAATCATTTGAGTATCATACCCATCAGCAGGAACTTCGGAATATTCGATCTTGTATGCAGCATCAAGGGATAATGCATCCTTTATTCTATTGCAGTTGTAAGGTTTAATTATTGCGATACCTTCAATTGGGCTTCTATTCCAGAAGATCTGTAATGCTTTCCCTCCGTCAGCATTATTTTCCGATGTTGCATCGGTAATAGTGAGTACATATTCCCAGTTTCTTCCGTCATAAGATGGATTTTCAGCCACAACCAGGTTTTTAATGCGGTGATCGTCATTGCTTTCATAGCTGAGAGTCATAGGTTTGTCGATATGATATATGGCGATTGCGCCAATAATACCCTGAACTACATCGCCAGCACCTTCACCTATAGCTACAAACAATTTCAGCATGCCATAGATATCATCGCCTTTGACAGTATCCGCTTTAGCACTTTTCAATAGTGATGATTTAACTACAGTATTGTCGCTGCTAAGCGCACTGGGAACATCAACTTTAAATCTGGCGGGAAG
>CAYZNC010000115.1:0-16500 GCA_964478555.1 uncultured Bacteroidales bacterium
AAGCCCTGGAGTTGTATGAGAAATCTCTTCAAATCCGAATGGTTTTTAATGGGGAACAAAGCCCTGATGTAGCTACTTGTGTAAATAATTTAGGGGAAGTTTATTATGATAAAGGCAATTATGAAAAGGCGTTTGAATGTTTTCAAAAATCGTTAAAGATTAGGATTACACTATTTGGTGAGCAACATCCTGATGTGGCTGACAGTTATTTTAGTATCGGTTCTATATACAAAATCAAAGGAGATTATAAAAATGCCTTGGAATATTTTCAAAAATGTTTACAGATAAAAATAGCCGTTTATGGTGAACAACATCAATCTATAGCTGATACTTATAATAGTATAGGAGTAATATATTATTTGAGGGAAAACAAGAAAACAGCACTAGAATACTTCCAAAAAGCTCTTAAAGTTGAAGTTTATACAAATGGAGAGAGTCATCCTGATATTGCTTACATTTATATTAATATTGGGAAAGTTTTTAAAGACAACGGAGAATATGAAAAGTCCTATGAATATTTTCAAAAGGCCTTAGGGGCTAGAGTTAATATCTTTGGAGAAAAACACCCATTAGTAGCTACTTGTTATTTTTATTTAAGTTTTATTTTTATTGATAAAGGGGAATATAACAAAGCATTAGAAAATGCTCAAAAGGCTCTTAAAATTCGTTTATCAATTTACGGCGAAAATCATCTCGATGTCGCTTCGAACTATTATATTATTGGAATTATTTATCGAAACAAAGGAAATTATGATAAATCGGTAGAATACTGTCTGAAAAGTCTTCAGATACGATCGTCAATTTTGGGTGAATCACATATTGAGGTGGCAGCCAGCTTTAACTCTTTGGCAATTGCTTATTTTTATAATGAAGAATATGATAAAGCATTGGAATGTTATCAAAAGTCACTTCAAATTCAGCTTGCTAATAAGGATGAGAACAATCCAGACGTTGGTTCATTGTATAATAATATAGGAATGATATTTGACAATGAGGGAAAATATGATAAGGCATTAGAATATTACCAAAAAGCGCTGAAAAATCAAATTCACAACTATGGGGAACAACATCCGAATGTAGCAAATACTTATAATAACATTGGAGGAATATATAAAAAAGAAAATAATATCGTATCTGCTTTAGAATATTATCAGAAGGGTATTCAAATTCAAGTTTTAACTTTCGGTAAAAAGCATCCAAACGTAGCAAGTTGTTACAACGATATAGGAGCATTATATTATCAAGAGGGAAAAAGCTATAATGCACTTCAATATTATCAAAAGGCACTAACCGCAAATTTGTATGAGTTTGACGATACATCTTTATATTCTAAACCTAAACTTACCAATGTTTTATCCAAACCAATTTTAATTACTACATTAACTGATAAAGCAAATGCTTTTTACCAATCTTATGTAAACAGGACAAATTTAATTCATGATTTAGAAGCTTCATTATTAAATTATGAATTGAGTTTTCAACTTATTTCAAGTTTGAGGCTTGAATATAACAAAGAAGCAGCCCAGTTATTACTTAGCCAGCACACTAAAAAATATTATTCAGATGCATCACACATCGCTCTCGAATATTATAAAATCAAGCACACACCGGAGAATTTAGAGAAAGCATTCGAAATTCTAGAAAGAGGTAAAAGTGCTACACTTTCAGGAAGACTCAATGAATATGAGGCAACTCATTTTGCAGGAATACCCGATTCATTATTAGTATTGGAAAAAGAATTGCGAACCAGAATCGGATTATACACAACCCAAATTGAAAGTCAGAAATATCAAAAAGGAGGCTATGATACCCTAAAAGTAAATGCTTTAGAAAATGAAAACTTCACCTGTTCCCGAAAATTAGACTCCTTAATCACCTATTTCGAAACAACCTATCCCGCTTATTATGAATTTAAATATGCCAATAAAATTGCTACTATTCCTGAAATACAAAAATCATTAGATGACAATACAGCAATTCTTAATTATTTCGTTGGCGATTCCAGTTTGTTTATTGCAACTATTACCGATAGTTTATCTAAAATGGAAGAAGTCCCTATTGATAGTGGCTTTAATAAACTCGTAGCAGGTTATTATAGAGATATTAAAACCGCCGAAACAAATTCGTTTGTAACCAACAGCCAGCATCTTTATGAGAAATTGATAATACCGGTTAAATCGTATATTTCCCACAAAGAACACCTGATTATTATTCCTGATGATTATTTGTACTATGTGCCTTTTGAAACTTTAATCGACAATGGCCCTACAAAAAATCAGCATAAAGATTATGCTAAACTCAATTATTTGATCAAATCCCACTCAATCAGCTACCATCACTCTGTTACCTTGTGGTATAATTCTAACAAAAGGGAAAACGAATCAACTGCAAAACAAAAGATTAATTTTATTGGATTTGCCCCGGTATTTAGCAAAGAAAGAAATAATGGGACAATATTATCCAGCAACATGAACATAATAGATACGACCGGGAATAATTTGGCCTACCGTTCAATCAGTATGAACAGGAAAAGTTTTAACCCTTTGCCCTATTCAAAGGATGAAGTAACTTCAATTGTAAAATTATTCGAAAAACACGGAAAGGAGGCAAAGGCTTATTTATATTCGGAAGCCAGCGAATCTAATTTTAAGGCTGAGGCAGGAAAGTATAAAATTATTCATATAGCTAGCCATGGCTTTTCAAACGACAAAGAACCGGCTTTATCAGGCATCGTTTTTGCTCAACCAACCAATACTTTCACTAAAGATGATGGCATTCTGTATACTGGAGAAACATACAACCTCAAGCTCAATTCCGATTTAATTGTGTTGGGTTCATGCGAAAGCGGATTGGGCAAACTGATAAAAGGAGAAGGTCTCCAGGCGTTATCGAGGGGATTTTTATATGCCGGTACACCCAATGTTGTGTTTAGCCTATGGAAAGCTTTGGATGAACCTACTATGAATTTGATGATAAAATTTTATTCCAATATACTGGACGGTAAAAACTATCCCGAAGCTTTACGACAGGCCAAACTTAATTTGATTAAAAATCCGGCCACGGCTTTTCCTCATTTTTGGGGAGGGTTTGTGTTGGTTGGAAGGTAAGATCAAAATCTCTGGATATAGAATTTTCCCACATAAAGTAAATTATCGTCTTTTTCTAATTTCCAATAATATAAACCTGAAGATAATTTTATACCTGGTGTATAACTCATGGCTGAGATATTATCTTTCTCCAGGATTTTTTCACCTTTATTGTTATAAATTAATATATGATAAGGAACGGATAAGTTGCCCTTGAATTTGAATACCACTTTCTCTTTATTTGTAAACCGATGTCGAAGTGAAGGGGACACTACTTCAATTCCTTCGTCCCTGTAGTGTGAATTTATTAAGCTTTCAAAAATAACTGATTCCCTCATACTCATAGCCACTTCAGCCTTCTTTACGGATGAATCGATGGTGTCTTTTTTGCTATTTATAATTTTTTTTTCATGATTTAAGCTTTCTCTTTTATTTGAATCAGATGTATATGTCAGGTATGAATTCTTGTTATCAGGATGCTGTGAAACCATAAAATAAATTAAAGTACTCAAGCAAATCGCTCCAAAGAAGATGGCGGCATATTTCAAAATTTGATACCCCTTATGATTGTGTGAATCATTCGTGTTTTTGATTTCTTCCTGATCCAAAATGGGGTGCACTTCAGTTCCCTGAATTATGCCATCCTTTTGCATAATCGTATATAAGGCAAATATCTCTTTTTTACATTGCTGACAGCTCTCTGCGTGGTCGAGTATAACATCAGGTAACCTATTTTCTTTTCCCAAAATCAACGCATCAGCATATAAGGCAAATGCTTCTTCGTTTAAATGGCCTTCTAAAAAATAGTTGCCTGTGTTTTGTTCTTTCATATTTTAAAAATTCAAAAAATTTTAGACATTACATCTTTTTCGTTGAAAAAACATTTCTCGAAAAGAATTTGAAATGTCTCTTCCGTATACCTTGATGACGATGGTCTCTCGTTTAGAATATCTATTAATTCGGTTATTTTTTGTTTAACCCATTTTCGTATTGCATCTGGGCCGTTATTTTTATTTTCATGTTTATTAAATATCGGTGTCAGTGCTACAAAAATAATCATATCGGGGCATTCCTTGTATGGATGTACTTGCTTGACAAATGTATCGAATTCTTTCATCTCAAAATTATCAAATACAGCTCTAAAATCCTGGATATCAAATGGCATTCTAAATATAAATTTCAGACAAAGGATCAATTTCGTTTTCTGCTTGTGATAAAGTCCCAGAATCTTTTGTAAACGAATAACCTCCTCTTCAATTAATAGATCATTCATGACATTGTCGTCCGACCCAATATGCATATCATCATACGTAACATATTGTGTTTTTGTTCTTGTTCTTAAAATGTCCCTGCAAATATTTCTAATTACGGCCGATAAATAGGTCCTGAACAATGACTTCCCCTGAAATTGCTTTTGAATTTGAGGTACTTTATGCAATAACTTTTCATTTATAAGCTGTTTGATTTCGTGGCGTTCCGTCAAATTCAATTTTTCTGACTGAAAAAATTGATTGATAATGATGTCGATTAGCCCTTGTATTTCAAGAATTAACTGATTCGAATCATTCCTAAATAATTCAATTTCAATTTGATTTAAATCGGATGGCATATGGAGATTATTTCATTAACATATAATGCTAAAGTAGTTGTTTTGTTTTAATTTCTTAAAATATTCCCGCCCTTATGTCATTTTCTTAAATTTTTCAGGCTATAATTTTCGTAAAGTTATCGATATTATATATGAAAATTCCAGAATGCGGTAAAAAAATACTTTGCAGTTTTGATTACGCCCTTACCAATTCCTGCAAAAACTCAATTACATCAGCGAAACTCTGCGCCCTTATCCGCGAGAATCTGCGAGAAATACTTTTTACCTAATTCAAATATTTTTACTGTTATTTTTATAACAATTTTTAAAACATATTATCTATTTTTACCACCTTTCAAAATAATCGTATTTTAGGAGCCTAAATCTTTTAAAATAGTTCTTCAATGGTAAATTATGAGTGAAACCAATCATAAGACAGTTGCAGGCCTCAGCGGTGAAATATTGGAGGCTACAGGTGCTAACACACTCACCTGTTACCAGTGCGGCAAATGTTCGGCCGGCTGCCCGCTTTCTGCAGAAATGGATTATCCTCCAAGCTATCTGATGAGAATGCTCCAAACCGGTCTTCCGGAATTGGAAGAAAAGGTTCTTCGTTCTTTTACAATATGGGTTTGCTTGACTTGCGAAACCTGCTACTCACGGTGTCCGATGAGTATCGATATTCCGAAGATAATGGATTTCCTTAGAGAAAAATCAATGCGGGAAAAGAAAACCAATTCGAAGGCAAAGGACATCATAGCATTTCATAAAGCATTTCTAAAATCCATAGAAAAGACCGGCAGGTTGTATGAAATAGGAATGCTTGGAGCTTATAAAACTGACACTCTGCATCTCTTACAGGATATAACACTTGCCCCCAAGGCTTTTGCCAAAGGCAAGCTGCACATTTTTCCGGAAATCATCAAAGGCCGGAAAAGCATAGTTTCTATTTTTTCAAAAACAATACAAAAGAAAAAACAATAATCTCATGGTTCTAGGTTTATATCCTGGTTGTTCACTAAAAGGTTCGTCGCGCGATTATACCGAATCGGTTTTGGCTATTGCAAAAGCGTTTGATATCGAACTGCAGGAAATTTCTGATTGGAATTGCTGTGGTGCAACTGCTGCCCATAACATGAACAAGGAATTATCACTGGCTTTACCAGCACGTATTTTAGCACTGGCTGAAAAACAAGGTATGCAGGAAGTTTTGGTACCCTGTGCTGCATGTTATAGCCGCCTGGCAATTACCCAACATGAATTGAATGAGCACCCGGAATTAAAATCAAAAATTTCCGAACATATTGGAATGGCCTATTCGGGCACAGTGAAAATTCTGAATGTCATCCAGATGCTGGAAAAATATGTATTCCCTAAGGTTGACGAAAAGATAAAGACTCCCTTTAATCATAAAGTTGCCTGCTATTATGGTTGTTTGATGGTGCGTCCGCAACTCATTTTGAAGTTCGACCGCGAAGAAGACCCTCAATCGATGGACTTGCTGATGGCGAAGATTGGCGCAACACCTATCGACTGGGCTTTCAAAACAGAGTGTTGTGGAGCGGGCTTATCCATATCGCGAACAAACACAGTAGCCAGGCTATCTGGAAACATCGTAATGGATGCTGTTGACCGGGGTGCAGAAGCAATCATTGTGGCTTGTCCCATGTGTCATTCCAACCTCGATATGAGAAGACCTGAAATTAATTCATACCTGAATTTAAAGATAAACATTCCCGTACTTTATCTCACTCAGGCACTGGGAATGGCTATAGGAATAGAAAAAAAGGAATTGGGAGTTCAAAGGCACTTTGTAAAAGTAGATATATGATCTATCTCGGAGAAAACGGCCTCACCCCCAGCCCCTCTCCTAAAAGAGAGGGGAGAAGTCCTGAGCATTAGACTATTCCTGATATGAAGAGCATTTAGCCCCTCTCTTTCAGGAGAGGGGTTGGGGTGAGGCAAAAAAGGATTAAAATTTTAAAGCTTATCAGCAAATTTTATGGCGAGAATAGGTGTTTTTATATGCCATTGCGGCGAAAATATCAGCGCAACAGTCGATGTTGCGAAGGTTGCACAGGTTGTGTCCGAATATGAAGGAGTAGCATTGAGCGTTGACTATAAATACATGTGCTCCGATCCCGGACAAACCCTCATTAAACAGGCAATCAAAGAAAAAGGTCTTACCGGTGTTGTGGTTGCCGCATGTTCGCCGCGCATGCATGAACCCACATTTCGTAAGACATGCAGCGAGGCCGGATTAAATCCTTTCTTGTGCGAAATGACCAACCTCAGAGAGCATTGCTCCTGGGTTCACGAAAAGAGCGAAGCTACTACTGAAAAAGCTATCGACCTGGTAAGAATGCTCGTTGAAAAAGTAAAACGCAATCAGGCCCTTAAATCTATTAAAGTACCCGTCACCAAAACAGCATTGGTTATAGGTGGGGGCATAGCTGGTATCCAAGCCAGTCTGGATATTGCTAATACAGGGCATAAGGTAATTATGATTGAAAGAGATCCTTCTATTGGCGGGCATATGTCTCAATTATCGGAAACGTTTCCCACACTCGACTGTTCTCAATGTATTCTTACTCCACGAATGGTAGAAGTGGCCCAGCATCCGAATATAACACTTTTAACTTATGCCGAACTAGAAGGTCTCGAAGGCTTTATAGGCAACTTTAAAGCTAAAATACGCAAAAAAGCTAAGAGTATCGACGAAAAGCTTTGCACCGGATGCGGCTTGTGTACTACCAAATGTCCAAACAAGAAAATACCCAGCGAATTTAATGCAGGGCTTGGAATGCGTACAGCTATTTACGTACCTTTTCCACAGGCGGTTCCCAACAAACCGGTTATCGACAAACAAAATTGCACCTATTATACCAAAGGAAAGTGTAAAATATGTGAAAAATTTTGTCCAACAGGTGCAATCCGCTTTGACCAGCAAGATGAGATCATTGAAGTTGAAGTTGGAGCCATCGTTTTAGCCACAGGCTTTGATGTTAAAAAGACCGATTTCTTCCCTGAATATGGCTATGGTAAATATAAAGATGTAATTACCGGACTACAATACGAACGGTTGGCATCTGCATCAGGACCAACCTTTGGTGAGATTCGCAGACCATCGGATGGCAAAACTCCTGAAAAGATTGTGTTTGTTGCATGTGCAGGTTCCCGGGATAAGGCAAAAGGGATTCCTTATTGTTCGAAAATATGCTGCATGTACACAGCTAAACATGCCATGCTTTACCAACATAAAGTGCATGGAGGTAAATCGTATGTTTTCTATATGGACATAAGGGCTGGAGGTAAAAACTATGATGAGTTCGTTCGCAGAGCTATAGAGGAAGACGGCGTAAATTATATTCGCGGCCGTGTATCGAGAATATATGAGAAGAATGGCAAACTGATCGTGAAAGGTGCTGATACGCTTTTAGGCGCTATGCCTGTTGAAATTGAAGCAGATATGGTAGTACTTGCAACTGCGGGTGTTGCCAACGAGGGTTCGGAAGAACTGGCTCAAAAGCTTCATGTTTCTTACGATTCTTATCACTTCTTTGCAGAAGCCCACCCTAAGTTGAAACCTATTGAAACCAATACAGCCGGCATATTCCTTGTGGGCGCATGCCAAGCCCCAAAAGACATTCCAGAGTCTGTCGGTCAGGCATCAGGTGCAGCAGGAAAGATAGCTGGATTGTTTTCGCAAGACGAACTTACCCGCGATCCGCTGATAGCCGTTGTCAATCGCAGTGCTCCACCTGTTTTTTCAACGTGTGTAGGTTGTTTTATGTGTGCCACTGCATGCCCTTACCAAGCTATTGAAAAAGAAGAGATAAAAGACCGGAAAGGACAAGTTATAAAAATTGTAGCTAAGGTAAATCCGGGACTTTGTCAGGGTTGCGGTACCTGCGTTGCTTTTTGTCGCTCTAAATCAATTGACATACAAGGCTATACGCATGAGCAAATGTATGCCGAAGTGATGGCATTGCTAAATAGCTTTTAATAGGCTGTAGGCAATTAGGCTGTAGGGGTTTAGACTATAGGCTAAAATCTAACCGTCTAAAGCCTAAACAGCTTGATTAGTTGAGAATTAATAGATAAAATAAAAAAAATAGCTTTAGATTTTCGGCTTTTTACAGCCTACAGTCTATAGCCTAAACACCTAAATAGAATGTCAGAATTTGAACCTAAAATAGTCGCTTTTGTCTGCAACTGGTGTACTTATGCAGGAGCTGACCTCACTGGTACAAGTCGTATCAAATATGCTACCAATGTGAGGATCGTACGTTTTCCGTGTACGGGTCGTATCGATTATATGCTTTTGCTAAAAGCATTTGGCGAAGGAGCTGATGGTATCATTGTTTCAGGTTGTCACCCAAACGACTGCCATTATACTTCCGGAAACTTTCACGCACGCAGGCGTTGGATTGTTTTTCGCAGTTTAATGAATTTCCTTGGCGTAGATATTCGCCGCATACAATTTTCGTGGGTTTCAGCTGCTGAAGGTGCCAAATGGGCCGATATTGTTAACACTACAGTAACTTCAGTGCGTGAGTTAGGACCCTACACTGATTATAAGAAAGTGGCTAATTATTTGGAAAAAGAAGCAACCCATGGATGAATTAAGAAAACGCACTAAAGAATTACTCGAATCCAACGCTGTTCAGCTGATTATAGGCTTTGAACAGGGCAATGGTAATAAAACCCGTGCGACATTTATCTCGAAGCCCGATCAAACCTCAAAACTTATTTTTGATAGCCGGTGCGTGCAAAATCTGGCGGTATACCTCACCAAAACAGAAGTAAAGAGCAAGGGAAAACCGGCCATTGTTGCTCCGGTACCAGTTTTGCGAAGTATCCTGCAACTTGCCATCGAAAATCAACTTACCGATAATAGCCTGATCATTTTAGGAATTACGCCTGAAAGTAAATTGATAGAATTTGCTTCATTGGAAGAGGTTGAAATTTTTCTGGATCAGCATACCCTGGAAATAGAAGCCAGAGATAAAGCAATTCTTGAAAAGCTCAATAAAATGTCACCTGAAGAAAGGTGGAACTATTGGGTTGACGAATTATCAACCTGTTTCAAGTGCTATGCATGCAGGGCTGCATGTCCGCTATGTTACTGCACTCGCTGCACGGTCGATGATAATCAGCCTCAATGGGTACCAGTACCTTCACATAAACTTGGAAATCTGGAATGGCATATCATGCGTGCCATGCATTTAGCCGGACGCTGCACCGACTGTGATGCCTGTGCCGATGCATGTCCTATTGCCATACCCCTCAATCTTTTAACGAAACAAATGAGGGAAGACATGAAAGAACAATTTGGTGATTCGAAGCCTTCGTTGAAGGCCGGAAACCTGATGTCAACATTCAAACCTGATGATAAAGAAACTTTTATACGATAAATCATGAGCATTGACAAGCATTTGGTAAAAAAAGCCTCATTGGAAAAACTCTTTGCAGTATTGAAACAGCAAGGAAAAACGATGGTTGCACCACTGCTCAGAAACGGGAAAGTAAGCTACGAAACAACGGATAACTTTGCCGATATAACCTGTGATTATATCCAGACAACACAATCCGCCAAAACAGCTGTTTTTCCACGAACTGAAACGCTTTTTAATTATACCAAAGATAAAGAGGGCACTTCCATAAAAGATTTTGACCCTCAAAGTGTACCTGAAGTGATTGTTTGGGGAGTTCGCCCCTGCGATGCATCGGGCTTTGCGCCACTTAGCGCTATTTTCAACTGGGACTTTAAGGACAATTTATTCAATACCCGAATGCAAAAAACCACGGTTATTGGTTTTAGCTGCAACAAGGCGGATGAATATTGCTTTTGTACCTCTGTTGGTGGTAATCCAGGAGGTGAAACAGGGAATGATATTTTGTTCACCAAATTGGGGGTTGATGGCGATTACCTGGCTGAAATAATTACCGATAAAGGAAAAGTCATTGTTAACCTGGCTCCTGAATTATTTGAGCTGCCACAAAATATTGAAAAAGAAAAATATTTAGCCAACATACCGGTTAAATTTAATCGCGAGGACATCAAAGGAAAACTGGAAGCTTTTTTTGAAAGCGAGGTTTGGGCTGAGCAATCAATGCGGTGTCTTGGTTGCGGTGCTTGTGCATATGTTTGTCCCACCTGTGCATGCTTCGATATACAGGATGAAGTTCATGGTAAAAATGGCACCAGGGTCAGATGTTGGGATTCATGCGGTTTCTCCATGTTTACCATGCATACCTCAGGACATAATCCACGCGGAATTCAATCGCAAAGATGGCGTCAACGCCTGATGCATAAATTTTCGTATATGCCCGAAAGGCTTTCGGTATACGGATGCACCGGGTGTGCCCGTTGTTCCCGCGCTTGTCCGGTCGACATGAATATTCTTGAACATTTAATTGCCATGCAGGAGATTAAAAAATGAACGAAAAAAACATATATCTGCCTTATTTGATGAAAGTTGAAAAAATAACGGATGAGGCTCCCGGTGTAAGAACGTTTAAATTAAAATTCGTAAACGACGAGGACAGCAATCGCTTTAATTTTGCGGCAGGGCAATTTGGAGAATATTCCATCTTTGGGGTGGGTGAATCGACTTTTTGTATAGCCTCCTCTCCTACCCGCAAAGGTTTTATCGAATGTACGTTCAGGCAGGCTGGCAAGGTAACCTCCGCCTTATCCAATTGTGAGGAAGGTAGTATTATCGGTTTTAGAGGTCCTTATGGCAACACTTTCCCTATTGATCAATGGAAAGGCAAAAGTCTTCTGTTTGTGGCAGGAGGAATAGCCCTACCACCCATGCGCTGTGTCATCTGGAACACGCTCGATCTTAGAGAAAATTTTAAAGATATTACCATTGTTTATGGTGCACGCTCAGTGAATGACTTAGTGTACAAACACGAATTAGAGGAATGGAATAACCGCTCCGACGTTCGCCTGATCACAACTGTTGACCCAGGCGGAGAAACACCCGACTGGAAAGGCGAAATAGGATTTGTTCCCTCTGTTTTGGAGAAAGTAGCCCCGTCGAGCCAGGATACTATTGCCATTGTTTGTGGTCCACCGGTAATGATCAAGTTTACCTTCCCTGTTCTTTATAAATTAGGTTTTACGGATGAAAACATCTTTACAACTCTTGAAAACCGTATGAAATGTGGTTTTGGAAAATGTGGACGCTGTAATGTAGGCGAAGTTTATGTTTGTAAGGACGGCCCGGTATTTACAGGAAAGCAGTTGAAGGAATTACCGGACGAATATTAATTTGTTTTCTGAAATGGAAATTGTACTTTAGAAAGTAATCATTCGTTAAATTACTTTTCAACCATGAGATCCTTGTTTCTATTAGCATTTGTCCTGTTAGTTTACAATGTACAAGCCCAAACTCCCGAAAAGATAGCAACCAAACCACAGGATGCTCAAATTCCTGAAGTATTAAAAAACAGGTTAAACAACCGTATCCAAAAGGATGAGCTATCCCGCTATTATATCACCCCACAAAGGATCGTATGGATGTCCGACGACAAAAAAGTAACCAATCCCACTATTTTATTAAATAAAGGAAATGGTCAGCCTTATTTTGGCATAGATACCAATTTGGTGTGCCGGTTAAGAAATGGTAGAGGTGATACCACAGGGATCATTCTTGATTTCGGAACGGAATTGCATGGTGGCATTCAAATAACTACGTCCAGCAGTAACCGTTTAACGCCGAGGGTTAGGATCCGCTTTGGAGAATCGGTGAGCGAAACTATGAGCGATGTAATTGGTGATGGCACCACTGGCCTCTATGGAGGGGCAACCAATCATCATGCAATGCGTGATTTTAAAGTAACACTGCCTGGTTATGGTACACTTGAAATAGGCAATTCCGGTTTCCGGTTTGCCCGCATTGACCTGTTGGATACCATGGCCAGAATAGCATTCAAAGAAATCAGAGCAGTAGCAGTTATCAGGGATATTCCCTATCTGGGTTCGTTCAGATGCAACGACGAATTACTAAATCAAATATGGATTACAGGTGCCTATACAGTCCATTTGAATATGCAGGATTATTTGTGGGATGGCATAAAACGCGACCGTATGGTTTGGATGGGTGATATGCACCCTGAAGTAATGGCTATAAATACAGTATTCGGTTATCAGAATATAGTACCCAAAAGCCTTGATTTTGGACGCGACAATACACCGCTTCCAAACTGGATGAATGGCATAAGTGCCTATTCCATGTGGTGGATAATGATGCAATATGATTGGTATCTCTATCAGGGCAATTTAACTTATCTTATAGAGCAGCAATCTTATCTGACCGGCCTGCTAAATCAGCTGATGGGACAGGTAGACAGCCTGGGAAGAGAAAACATGAAAACCACACGACGGTTTCTCGATTGGCCCTCGAGTGGAAATGAACAAGGTGTTCATGCAGGATTACATGCCCTTATGGTACTTGCTTTCGAACGTGGAGGAGAACTTTGTCAGACATTGGGAGACAAGGCCATGACTCAAAAGTGTAAAGATATGGCTTCTAAAATGATAAAATATGTGCCTGACCCAAACCATAGTAAGCAGGCGGCTGCATTAATGGCTTTAGCAGGTATTATACCGGCCGAAAAGGCAAATAACGAAACCATAGGTATAGGGGGTGCGAAAAACTTCTCCACCTTCTATGGTTACTATATGTTGCAGGCTCAGGCATTAGCCGGAGCATACCAAACAGGGATTGACAATATCCGCCAATTTTGGGGTGGCATGCTAAAATTGGGCGCCACTACATTTTGGGAGGATTTTAACCTCGACTGGACACCAAACGCAGCAGGCATTACCGAAATTGTTCCCACTGGAAAAAAGGATATTCACCGTGATTTTGGGGCCTATTGTTATTTGGGATTACGACATAGCTTGTGCCATGGATGGTCTTCGGGGCCAACCTCGTGGTTAACCCAACATGTTCTGGGAATTTCAGTTTTGGAGCCTGGCTGCAAAACGCTACGGATTGAACCTCACCTGGGAGATCTTCAATGGGTTGAAGGAACTTTTCCTACGCCTATGGGAATTCTTAAAGTACGCCATGAGAAACAAGCCGGCGGAAAAATACTAACTACCATCGATGCCCCAAAAGGGATTAAAATTGTAAGGAATTAAACAATATTTGCATCGAGAATATCATCCGTAACTGTTTGTCTTGCTTGAGCATTTTTAGCAATCTGATACCCTAAGGTTGCGCCAATGGCTGCACCAAGTAGTCCAAGTGGATAAGCTGCAAGTCCCTCCCCGAATGCAATAGTACCAATGACGATTCCTGTTATCTCTAAACCAAACCACAGCAAAACCATTATGGTAACATATTTACCCGATGACAATCCCTTTGCTTTTGCCATCCTGCTAATTGACTTACCAAGCGTAATTATTATAATTATTTCAATCATGGTGTTTTGTTTTTGATTTATAATTCTTATACTTAATCTGTTTAATTTTGTTACTAGAATCTAATTTTTAATTTATACTAGACACAGACATTCAATGACTCACGAAGATTTTGAAGTAAAGACCCTGGGCAAATGCACTATTAAAACTCCGCTGAAACCTTCATTTCATCCGGATTATTTATCGTTCGGATTTATCGAAAATGAGGACAGGGTTTTATTTGACGCCTCTCTTGCAGAGTTCAAGCGCTGCAAGGAATCCGGAGAAATGCCCATTTCCTTTGAAAAAGCCGGCCCTTACGAACACCTTTATTTTGACCCTGCAAAGACCAAAGCAGCCATTGTCACTTGTGGTGGATTGTGTCCTGGTTTGAACAATGTAATCCGGAGTGTTGTAAACCAGCTCTATTACCGGTATAATGTATGCAATATCGTTGGTATGCAATATGGATATGAAGGTTTTATTCCCCAATGCAATCATCCGGTTATTCAACTCACTCCGCAGAGCGTTGATGGCATTCAACATCATGGAGGTACCATCCTCGGTTCATCGCGTGGAAATCAGGATGTGGGCCAGATTGTTGATACACTGATCTCACTAGATGTAAACATATTGTTTTGTATTGGTGGTGACGGAACGCTGCGTGGCGCCCATGCTATCCATGAAGAAATAGTCCTCCGGGGATTGAAAATTTCCGTTGCCGGAATACCAAAGACTATTGATAACGATATCAATCTCATTGATAAATCATTTGGATTTGAAACGGCATTTACCATTGCCAATGACATTATTCTTAGCGCTCACAACGAAGCCATTGGAGCGTACAATGGGATTTCGGTGTTAAAACTGATGGGGCGCGACTCTGGGTTCATTGCTGCCTATGCTGCTCTTTCAATTCAGGAAGTAAATTTTGTACTAATCCCTGAGATGACCTTCGATTTAGAGGGTCCGCAAGGTTTTTTACAAGTATTGCGTAAACGCCTCGAAAACAGGCATCATGCGCTTATTGTGGTTGCAGAAGGTGCCGGACAGCACTTTTTCGATGGTGAAATGATGGAAAAAGATGCATCGGGAAATATTAAAAATAAAGACATTGGATTGTATCTGAAAGACAAAATAACGGAGGAATTCAAATCGAAAAATTTTCCGTTTTCACTCAAATACATCGATCCGAGCTATATAATTCGTAGCGCTCCTGCTAATGCCAACGATAGTAAGTTTTGTAGTCAGCTTGCCCAGAATGCTGTTCATGCTGCAATGGCCGGGAAAACCGATTTTGTTATCGGGCACTGGAACAACTTGTTTACGCTGTTGCCTATACCCATAGCAGTTTCGAAACGTAATAAAATAGATGTGGAAGGCGAACTTTGGTGGAATGTACTGGAAACTACCGGACAGCCCTTGTCTATGATAAATTAACCGGAATGAATACAGGCTCCACTGATCCGTTATTTCTTAACCAATTGCTGGTGAATAATAGATACTAGTAATTCTCTTTTAAAAGGCTTACTGATAAAATCACAACAGCCGCATGAAAGCGCTTTATTCTTATCGGCTTCTGTGGAATAAGCAGTTTGGGCAATTACAGGTAAGAGTGGCCTTAATTCTTTAATTAGCTTTGTAGCTTCAAAGCCATTCATGAGTGGCATCTTAATATCCATCAATACCAAATCAACGTCAGGATTTGTTTTGCAAATTTCAACGGCTTTGACACCATTGATGGCTCTGATAATAATAAAATTCATTCCAGACAAAAGTTCTTCCAACAACATGAAATTATTATCTTCATCTTCAGCTATTAAAAGTGTTTTTTGTTCATCAACCCCTATTTTATTTCCATTCATGGGTTGTTCGGTTTTCATAGTTAGCTGAACTCCTTTTTTATAAGGTATTGTAAAATAGAATGTGGAACCTTTACCGGGTTCAGATTCTACCCAAATTTTACCTCCAAGAAGTTCAACATAGGCCTTTGATATGGACAGTCCCAATCCGGAGCCGCCGAATTCGCGGTTCGCTGTTAATTCCACCTGATGAAAACGCTTGAATATATCCTCATGAAGTTCAGCTGGAATACCAATACCAGTATCTTCCACAAAAAATTGTAATTCTGACACCACATTTTGCTCCCCGATAATATTATATCCCAGATTAATGGAACCCTGTTTGGTAAATTTTAGAGAATTGCCTATCAGATTAGTCAGTACTTCTGTCAGTTTTGTTCCATCGGTTATAATATTAGCCTCAGAATCGGGAAAAATTGTTTTAATGCTGAGTGCAATATTTTGTTTTTGTGCCTTTATAAAGAATTGTTTCTGTAAAAGTTTAAACGTTGAATTCAGATTCATTGGTTTCTCCTGCACCTTTTCCTGCCCGGCTTCTATAGT
>CAYZNC010000116.1:0-16454 GCA_964478555.1 uncultured Bacteroidales bacterium
CAGCCTCAATATTTGCAGGGTATATGCCTCTTCTGGCTATCTCAATA
Organism: uncultured Bacteroidales bacterium; assembly: GCA_964478555.1. GTDB lineage: Bacteria > Bacteroidota > Bacteroidia > Bacteroidales > JAAUTT01 > JAAUTT01. Next base: position 48 of record CAYZNC010000116.1, read on the forward strand.
GCTTCATTGTCGAGGTCGGTAGCAAATATCTGCAGTGTATGGCCTCCATGCGGATTATTTTTTTCGAGCGCTTCTTTGAACATAATAGCTAATGAATATGCCTCCTCTCCGGTAGAACACCCCGGGATCCAGGCTCGCAATGCAGAGCCAACCGGCAGGTTAGCAAAAATATCCGGAATAACTGTCTCCAACTTTTCCCACACTTTGGCATCGCGAAAAAAATTAGTGACACCAATCAACAATTCTTTGAAAAGAATATCCACTTCCTTTGGATTCTCCTGTAAAAAGTGAACGTATGAAGATATCTTGTCAATTTTGTGGACCCCCATGCGCCTCTCTATACGACGGTACACGGTATTTTTTTTATACAACGAAAAATCATTACCAGTGTGGATTCGCAAAAGTATTATAATTTTTTCAAGAGCACTTTTGTCTTTAATCTCTAAATCCAGTTCCGTTTTGACAACAGGTAGGTATTTAAGGAAAGCGATAAGCCTTTCCGGCAGTTCGCCGGCAGGGGCAATAATATCTGCCAAAGCTGAATCGATGGCATTGCGTGGCATGCTGTCGAATTTTGATGTTAACGGGTCCTGCACCATTATGATTCCATTTTTTTCTTTGATGGCACGAAGTCCTGCACTACCATCGGAACCCATACCCGAAAGAATGACACCAACAGCAAGTGCTTGCTTGTCATCTGCAAGCGAGCGTAAGAAAAAATCAATGGGAAGTCGTAATCCTCTTGTTTCCAATGGTTCGAACAGGTGAAGCACCCCCTTTAAAATGGACATGGTTTTGTTTGGCGGAATAACATACACATGATTGGGTTTCACAGTCATCCGGTCTTTTACCTGAAAAACTTTCATGTTTGAAACCCGCTGCAGTAACTCAGGCAACATACCTTTTTGGGTAGGATCCAAATGTTGAATGACTACATACGCCATTCCACTATTTTCAGGTACGTTACCCAAAAATTGTTCCAGCGCTTCGAGTCCACCAGCCGATGCCCCGATGCCAACTACCGGAAACTGGCCGTTATCAGCTATTTTTTCTTTTTTTGAAGTTACTTTTGGTTTTCGTTGCTGGGGTTTCATGAACAATGTTTTTCTGTAAAATTTGGAATTGCGGATATCTTATGATAAGCCAATACAAAATTAAATTAAAAAATATCAAATGCTAAACATCTGAACGAAAGTTTACAACCATACTTCCGACTTCCGTCAATTCTCAGAATATAAACAAATGATTTCTTCTTTTGATTATATATAGTGGGGTAATGTAAATTTAAATTGGCATCCTTTATCCGGTTCGCTTTCTACCATGATACTTCCACCATGCAATTCAACAAATTCCTTACAAAGTAACAAACCTAACCCAACACCCTGCTCCTGATCGGTGCCTGGTGTTGAATGAAACATATTAATTTTAAAGAGTTTTTTTTGATCCTCCAATGAAATTCCAATTCCGTTATCGCTTACAGCTATCTCAACAAATTGTTTGCTCTCCGATGTACTGATGGTGATCGCTCCGCCGGTGGGTGTGTATTTTATAGCATTGCCGATTAAATTTCTAAATATCGTTTTGGTCATTTGAAGGTCGGCGCTCACATTTAAATGGGATTGGATGGAATGATGAAGTGTTAATTGTTTTTGAAGGGCAGAAACTTTACAATTTTCAATTTCTTCGTGTACCAGTTCGCATAAATTAATTTTAACCGGATTGAAGCTTAATTCTTTATTTTGTGCTATAGTCCAGGTCAAAAGGCTTTCGAGAAGAGCATATGTGCTGTTTGCCGAATCTGAAGCAAGATCAATAAACTTTCTAATTTTATTTTCATCATAATCATCCAGGTTTGCCTTTAATAATTCCAAGACGCCTAAAATAGAAGTAAAAGGACCTCTTAAATCGTGTGCTATGATGGCCACGAATTTGGAATTTGTTGCAGCCATTTCGGCGATTTCTTTAGTTTGCTGGTCTACAGTATTTTCCAGTTGGACATTAAGTTCTGCCATTTCCTGCAATCGTAGGATGTATTGTTCATCTGATACTTTAGTGGCATCGGCCATTACGCCTGATTTATCCGACGGCTTTGAGTTACCGTTTTTACGGTCAGCGGTATTTTTGACTTGTTTTACATTTTGTAGAAAAAAAGGAGGTTTTAAAATCATAGGAATAGATAATAAGTAAACATCAATTACTTTCCGGATTGATATTTCTTGTATGCCGGATTTGTTTGAAGTATAAAGGCGTGAGGCCTGTTATTCTTTTAAATTGGCTTGATAATTGGGCAACGTTGCTATAATGCATTTTATGCGCGATTTCAGCAAGGCTGAGCTTGTCGTATACAAGGTATTCTTTTACCCGTTCAACTTTATGTTTGATAATATATTTTTCGATGGTTATGCCTTCTATTTCTGCAAATAGCGTATTAAGGGAAATGAAATTATCGTTTACACTCAAACTAATATAATCAGCGAAATTTGTTTTCAAATCTTCATCTGTATGATGCTCCAAATCTACAATGGCTCTTTTTAATTGTTCAATAAGATCATTTCTATGTTCATCTATTAATTCAAGGCCCGACTTTTGCAATGCGTCATAGAATTGCGTGCGTTGTAACGAACTTATATTTTTAGTTGTATTTACTACGCCTAATTCCACAGAAGCATAATCAATACCAATTTTATCCAGTTCGGCTTTTACAATCGTTTTGCAACGATTACACACCATATTTTTAATGTAAAGTTTCATTTTTTTAGTTTAAGTACTGCGTATTAAGTACCAGTACTCTTATAGGTTTGTAATAATCTGATGCAACTCTTCGCCGGTTTTTCCGAGTTTTTCCTGAAGTTTTTTTAACATTTCACCAGGCTTGCCATCATCACACCTTAAATCTTCTTCAGTTACGCCGGTGTATTGCTGTTGAAGCTTAGCCTTAAGGGCGTTGCAATTTTCTTTAATATTAAACATGAGAGTAGTTTTTAAAGTTATTATTCCAGTAAAGATTTATTGTAGAAAAGGCGTAGCGTTAAGGCTACGATTGCAATTGCAAGAAGAATATGAATTGCCCCGCTTGCATGAAATCCAAAATACCCTATTGTCCAGGCGATAATCATAAGTAAACCGCCGAAAAAAAGTACTCTTGACATGATCTTTATAATTAATTAATATTATTTCAGGTAAAAGTAGACTGTTATAAAGAGGAATCGTTACATAATTTCCTGGCAGATTTATATGATTCACACATTTATGAATTACCGTTATGTGATTTATTGCGCTTAGTATTCAGTAGTTTCCTGAAATGTGAAATGGTTATGCCTGTTATTTTTTTAAATTGGTTTGATAAATGTGCGACACTACTGTAATGGAGCTTAAAAGCTATATCGCTAATACTGAGGTTGTCATAGGCGATCAGTTCTTTCACGCAATCAATTTTCTGGGCAATGATATATTTTTCGATGGTAACACCCATTGCACCCGAGAAAAGACTGCTGAGACTGGTATAATCGCGGTTAACTTTTCCACTGATGTAATCGGAGAAATTCGTTTTTGGAAGTTCCTCCAAATGTATCAATGAATGAATGGCTGCTTTAATTTTTTCAATGTAAAAATTGTTTTTATTATCTATTAATTCGAAACCGGCATTTCGAAGGGCAATATTAAAAAGCTGCAATTTCTCGCCTGAAATATTTCCTTTTAAATCTACTTCACCTAATTCCAAGGTCTTATAGTTTAGCCCGAGTTTATGCAGTTCGGTCTTTACCATTAATTTGCAACGACTACTTTCCATATTTCTGATGTGCAATAACATAATATAAGTTTAGGGTTTGATGATTGATTATTTATGATTAAAATTTTAATCATAAATATCATAAATAATCAATCTCCGAATTATCCAATATTTTTCGTTAATGCTAATTTAAATAAGACACAGAACCAACGCTGCTATAGTCTTTCAATAATTTTGCGCAGTTCTTCTTTTGTTTTTCCAAGCTTGTAACCCAGTATCTCCATCATTTCTTTTTCCTTACCTTCGTTAAAAAGGAAATCTTCATCGGTAATGAAGGCATACTTTTGTTTTAGCTTTTCTTTTTTCTCATTCCAGTAACCTATTTTAGGGGTAATCATGATGTTGTTTTTTAGGGTGAGGCGAAATTCCACCGCTATAAAGTTAATTGAACCTTCTTTAAAAACGTTACACAATTCCTATGAAAAATTACATTATTCACACCTTAATCTTGATGGCTTGGTAATTGATTTTCAATACTTTTTCGTATATGATTTTGTGTAAATCAGTATAGTAACCTCCTTGCTAAATTTCTGGCATGGTTTTAAGTTTTAGATTCGCATTATAGGCTTACGATTTAATCGAAGCAGGCCTAGTCATGCTCTGGTTTTGAAATCCTATCAGGCTTGCCAGCGTTTGAATGAAACAGGTATGGTAAAAATAAATGTTGAACCTTCCTCAAGTTTTGAATTAACTGTTATAGTGCCCCCCAATTTTTCGACTAGTGCTTTTGCAATAGGTAGTCCCAATCCATTACCTCCATAAAGGCGATCAATTGTACTCTCAACCTGCCTGAAACGATCGAAAATCATTGCATGGTTTTTGGGCGCTATACCAATACCCGTGTCTTTAACGTAAAACTCTATTACATGGCATTTTATGTCAAATCCAAATTCAACTTCTCCCTGTTGTGTAAATTTTATGGCATTATTCAGTAAGTTACAAAGTACCTGTTTAACCTTATTGGGGTCTGTTTCGGTCTCTAACTGGGAAAATTCAGGTTTGGCGTGATAAATCAGCTCGATTTCTTTCTTATAAACTTGTTTTTTGTAAGTTGTATGGATATCTTTAAGTAAGAGGTGGATATTTACCAATTCATTCTCTATACTAACTTGCCCCGCATCAATTTTTGAAATATCAATAATGTCACTTATAACCGTAAGGAGTTGCCTGCAACTTGTATTTATAATTTGAATAAATTGCTTAGTTCTTACTTCAGATACCTTAGTGTCCATCAGAAGGTCTGAGAAGCCTATAATAGCGTTCATGGGGGTGCCTATCTCATGCAGTATATTAGCCAGAAAGGCAGATTTAAGTTTATCAGATTCGTCAGCCTTATTTTTTGCAAACGCCAGGGCTTCATTCATCCTTTGAATACACTTTAAGCTTTCTATCAGTTCCTCGTTTAATGCAACGTATTCATGTTTAAGTGAATCGTATTCTAAATTTTGTTGTTTCAAAGGATATTCACTTTGCAATAAGGCAATTTCTGCCTGAATTTCTGATGGCTGCTCATATTTGTTCATGGCATTATGTATTAGGGGGTTGATGATGAATGCCGTATGTTATTTTTATAACTTTACATTACTAACCAAGATAGAGATCGATAACCTCCAAAAAAAGCTCCTTATTAATAGGTTTTGCAAGATAATTATCACAACCTGCTGATAGGGCTATATCCCTATCAGAACTGAGGGCGTAAGCTGTTTGGGCAATAACCGGTAATTTTGGCCTTATTTGTTTAATAAGCTGCGTGGCCTCATAACCGTCCATTATTGGCATTTTAATATCCATTAATACCAATGCAATTTCTGCATGTTTTTTTACTTGTTCAACTGCTTCTTTTCCATTCCACGCATGAATCATTTGAACGTCTGCATTCGAACACAATTCTTCAATATAAGTATGATTATTGACTTCGTCCTCCACGATAAGGACCGTTTTTCCTTTACCATTGGCAAGTTGTACTGATTCGGGTTTAAATACAGAACTAACATTATTTTCTGTTTCCGCAACGTAAGGTATCGTAAACCTAAAAGTTGAACCTCTCCCAAGTTCAGAATCAATTGTAATAGTACCCCCCAGTTTTTCAACCAATGCTTTTGAGATAGATAACCCTAAGCCATTACCACCATATATGTGAGCATCAGTTTTTGCTACTTGTCTGAATCGTTGAAAAATAAGGGTGTTATTTTCCTGAGCAATACCAATGCCGGTATCTGTAACAAAAAATTCTATAAAATTCTCTTTTATTTTGTATCCAAATTCGATTTTACCTTCTTCTGTAAATTTTATGGCATTATTCAGTAAGTTGCAAAATACCTGCCTGATCCTGTTTCCATCTGAGTTAACCATAATATCACTATGGGTGCGATCACTGCAATAATATAAACTTAGGTTTTTACTTTCAGTTATTTTTTTATAGGTAACCCATAATTCATTCAATATGTTATTGACATTAACTAATTCCAAATCGACCGTTATTTGACCTGTTTCAATTTTCGAAATATCTATGATGTCACTTATCACAGACAAGAGCTGCATACTGCATGAATTAATAATTTGGACAAAATCCTCCAATTTTTCATTGGATAATCCCGGTTGTAAAAGAAACCCCGCAAATCCCATGATTGCGTTCATAGGGGTGCGGATTTCATGACTCATATTGGCGAGGAAGGCGGATTTAAGCTTATCAGACTCTTCAGCCTTAACTTTTGCACTAATAAGTTCATCGTTTATGTTTTGGATATGCTTTATGCTTTTCGTTAGTTCTTCATTAAGTGTAAAATACTCCATATTGAGATGAACGTATTCAGCGTTTTGTTTTTTCAGGTTTTGTTCGCTTTCTTTTAAAGCGTTTTCTGACCGTTTTCGATCGGTAATATTCCTGATATTGCATTGAATTACCTTTGTTTGGCTGACTAAATACACGTTACTTACAAATTCCACCTCTGTTATTGTGCCATCTTGTTTTTGTACCGGCATGTCTTCAAAACGGATATAACCGTTGGTTTTTAGCTCTATAAAGGCGTTCTCCGATTCTTCCTTATTACTGAAAAGGCCAATTTCCCATAGTTTTTTCCCCATAATTTTTGCTAACGGATAATCTATCATATTAACTATGTATGGGTTTGCATCTACAATATTTCCAGTTTCAAAATCAAGGATCAGGATACCGTCTTTGGCCGATTCAAACAACCGACGGTAACGAATCTCCGATTCTTTCAATTTTTCATCAAGTAAAACATCATTATTTTTTGCAAATGCGGGGAATTGAATAGAAGAATCGCTTTTTTTAGAAAAAAATTTTCCCATAAAATATAGATTAATTAAGATTAAACTAACTTATTTGTTCTTTTCTATCAATTTAGTAGTCTATGTTGCTGTTTTTTAAGTCGAACAGGATTGGGTAATGTAAATTTATAGGCGATTTTTTAAAAAAAGCTACATATTTTTTTTTATAGTTACATAGTTCACACTTTTTTTGATGAGAGGAAGTTTTTTTAACAAATTATCTAGTTAACGTGCCCATCAATAATAAAAAATTAATCCCGCTTTTTTTCCTGTTCAGGTTTATTTTCCCTCGGTTGCTCGTTTCTATTCTGTTCAGGTGGTCTTACGTTCTGCGGGGGCCTTTCCTGTCTATTTTCGGGAGGTTTTACATTTTGTTGTTGTGTAGGTTTTGCATTTGTATTGTCGTTATTTTGCGGTTTTACCGTATTCTGTTGCCTTTCCTGTCTGTTATTATCCGCGGGTTTTACATTTTGTTGTTGTGCAGGTTTTGTATTGGTATTATTGTTACTCTGCGGTTTTACTGTATTCTGCGGTTTTTCCTGCCTGCTGTTATTTGCGGGTTTTACATTTTGTGGTTGAACAGGTCTTGTATTGGTATTATTGTTACTCTGCGGTTTTACTGTATTCTGCGGTTTTTCCTGCCTGCTATTATTTGCGGTTTTTACATTTTGTGGTTGAACAGGTTTTGCATTCGTATTACTGCTATGCTGAGGTTTTACGGTATTCTGTTGCGGTCTGTTATTTTCGGAAGGTTTTGCCGTCTGAGGTTGATTCGTTGTTCGTTTTGCATCTTTCAGCGCAGTTATTTTGGAAGGCACTGGTTTCCGCTCTTTATCATTGCTTTTATTAACCTGCGGTCTGTAAATCTGTAACTGACCATTATTCATGCTTTGCCCTGGTTTAGTATTATCCCGGATTTGAACAGCATTGACCTTTCTGCCGGTAACCTTTTGTACGTCTTCTCTGGCAGGCCCTGAAACATAGGTGGCATGCCGTTTATTGTCAACATAAGTTTTATTAATCACGGTGGAATTTTGAATGATCCGTTGATTTTCCGTTCGGTTAACATAATAATGATTGATATTGGATCTGTCAATATCCCTGTCCCTCACGAACATCCAATGATCGTTACGACTATTGTATGGCCTGCCAAAACTGGCACTGAGGCTAATACCGGGTTCCATAGGTTCCCAACCATAATAACCATTTCCTCTTCTCCAGGTTACCCATGATGGGCCCCATTCGTTATCGGGTACCCAAAACCAGCCGTAGGAATTATCGAATGACCATCGGCCATAGTGAAAAGGCGCCCATCCCCAGCTGTAATCCGATACCCATGTCCATCCATAGTCGGTTAGGATCCAGTGACCTCCGGAAGAATATGGAACAAAGTCAGATCCGGCATCCGGTATCCAAACATACCCGTAATTGGAATAATTTACCCATTGACCGTAAGGGCTTAACTGGTCATAGAAAACCTGGAAACTAACATAACCTTGCTGTGCTAATGTCAGGTTTGGCTTTATTGCAGAAGATATTACCAACACAACTGATATTGCTAAAATTTTAATTATTGGTGTCATCGTGGTTGTAATTAAATTATCAGATATAAAATACCCCGCAAAGCGGGTGTTATGCAATTATTTATCAGGAAGTAAAGGTGCAGACATTTATGTTGAAACGTGTTACACAATTTTTAGATACAATTACATTATTCACATATATGTTAGAGAGGTAACATTAAATTTGCAAAAGAGGTATTTTAATGACCGAGATTATCTGATTCGCCGGCTCTGTAGTTTAAACGCTGCACCAAAAAAAAAGGGGGTCCGGACAGGACACCCCTTTTTTATTTTTAACAACTAATTAACTGATTTAACGCTGCAGTCGCGTTGCGTATATGTACTCATTCTTAAACCCGAATTATAAGTGCAAAAGTACCCGTTGCAAATCTGCAATTGTTATATAATTATTTGAATAAATTACATAATTCACACTATTTCAAATGGTTTGAACCAATTGATTTATAGGGCTATATAAAATTGAACTTTGATTAATTAATTGTTTTGGTGAACTTTGCCTAGATCTGAACAGAGGCAAAGGCCATGTTGCGTACCTCGTCAAAAAAAGGGGTTCTTTTTTCTTCAACGCATTTTACGGCGTACAGGTAGAGTGCGGCGCTCCACGTTTGCCAATCCTGACCCATGGGCATGCCGTCCTGGGCCTTTATCCATTCGTTAAATCCAAATTCTACATTTCCGGTATTGGAAAGCTTAATGCATAGGGTAAGGGCCACGAGCTTTTCCATGGCAAGCGTATATTTTTTGGCAGCAACCAGGGCAGCTATATAAATTCCGCATATAAAAGGCCATATTCCACCATTATGGTAATCGCCGGGGTTATTAAATATTTCATACCGCGGGAGCCAATCGGGATCTTCAGGTTTAATAAAGGGAAAGAAATTAGGTGGCAGGTCAATTGCCAATTCACCCCTTTCTTTCATGTGGCTGCATTCTGCTTCAATCCAGGAAATCATTTCGTCGGCGCGCGTGGGCGAGGCTAGTCCGGAGAGAATGGCCAAGCTGTTGCCAAGCAGATCGAAGCGTTCGCTACTATGGATTTTATAGGACCAGAAAGCATAATAAGGTTTGTACTTTACCACAAGGCCTTCGTGAACATGACGATGTATGGTTCCCCCGGTTATTGTAAACCGGCTCATCTCCTGCTGCACCTTATCTGCTCTTTCGTGCTGATCGAGGATCCGGAGATAACTATATACCAATGTATTCACAAATAAACCATATCCGGTAACCCACTGCTCGTCGCGCCAATCGCTTGTGGGTTGTTGTGCAACAAGGTAACGATCCGAAGGGCTTTGGTATTCCATCCATGTCAGCGCTTTTTCAACAGCTTCTTTAAGAAAATCCGGTTCGCCCGAAACTCTTCTGAAAATGCCTGTGCCAAGCAAAAATAATGGAGTTGTGTCACTCGATCCACGGTCATCTTTGTCATGCACCAGCGACGGAATGTGGCCTCTTTCTGTCTGATTTTTGGCCAGCGTTTCTAAAACCCTTCTTATGCTATCCAATAGCTTCTGATCGCCAGAAACGGCAATTCCAAGAATGGAAAACATCAAATCGCGGGTATAAGGTTCCGGATAACCCCAGCCTGCCGTACGCGGAAGTCCGTGATAGGGTCCGTGAGCATTATGAAGCAGCACTTCAAGGGCGGCTTTCTTTGCCTCGTTAATTTCTTGCCAGTATTCAGGTTGCATGATAAAGTTTTAATGTGTTAATCCGCCAGAGGGCGGACAAGTTGTGCCAATGTGTTAATCCGCCAGTGGGCTGACAAGTTACGCTAATGCGTTAATGTTGTTTCCTAAGTACCATTGAATAATTAGCACATTATTTAATTCCTAATTTCTCATTCATTATTTGTACAAACCGTTTTGCAACCACGCGATAATCAAAATTCTCTACCACGCGTTTTCTGGCGGCTTTGCCCATTTTTTCCCGTAATGCAGCATCTGTCATCAGGGCCATCAGGTATTCTGCAATATCCTGGACATTTGCCCGGTAATCGACCGTTCGTGGCTTTTTAAATATCACGTCATGTTTAGGTTCAAAGCCCGATTCATCGCCAAGTATGACATGGTCCACTACAATTTTTTGCGCTACATTAGCCAAAAATGCAGTTTCTCCATGAATCAGGGTATCGAGCATGCCCATTGCTTTAATACCGATGACAGGTTTTTCACACGCCCCTGCTTCCACTTGTGGCATTCCAAATCCTTCGAGCCGTGAAGGGGCCGCATATATATCGCAGGCACCAATCAGGTAAGGCATAAAATTTCGTGAAATAGTATTGGTGGCATAAAAAACATTTTTTTCAATACCCAGGTGTGTTGCCATTTCAAGATCGGCAAGGTTTTGAAGCTTGGTTCGTGGCTGTGGCCATACTTTGCAGATATATTTCCAATCGGGTGCTTTTGTGTCAATAATAGCAAGTGCTTGCATCACTTCCTGAGCGCCTTTGGAGGCAGCATCACCGCCAACAGTGAGAATCATTAGTTGGTCGGGCGAAATACCGAGCGATTCGCGAACGGCCAAAATTTTAGGGTCGTCCTTGGGGTAAGGTATAAATGCATCCGTATCGCAACCAACCGGTAAAACTTCAATTTTATCGCCATTGATCCCATCGCGGACATACATCTCCTTTACCCAGTTAGAGGTCACCAAAATAAGCGGCAGGGCATTCAAAACTTCCTGGTAGTTGGCAATATAACCGTCGGCAACCAACCATGGTACAGGGTGTACGCCATACCGTTGCGGGTGAAGTACAAGTTGAGGAGTGTGCCCCCAATAACCTACACCAACCACAACATCAGGCTCAAACCAGCGATAATACCACTCTTTTTCCTGTGCTGATTCGAAATGAACTGCATGAGCATCAACGCCCATTTCCATAAGCCCCTTGTATAACAGGTCTCCCTGGGTTGCCAAGCCTCCGGGCGAAGGAGGGTAATCATATAATACCAGTACTTTCATAAATTAATGTGCTAATGTGCCGATGTGTCGATGTGCCAATGTGTCGATGTGCCAATGTGTCGATAGACACTAATTAGCCCATTACGTAATTAGCACCTTATTTAATACTCCTCCTTGATTCAGCCATTTTTTTGCCACATAAGAATCGGTAAATTTCCAGAATGCTTCTGATTTTGGGGTAGTTTCAGCTTCAAAACTTTCTTTTCCATATCCATATGTTTCAGTAATTAAACTGTATTTACGCAGCCATATCCGCTTTGTAAGTTCCCGACTGACAGGAGCAGTGGCAATAGGTTTTGGATAATACGCCTTGTTGCCATCTTCGTAAGCAAAAGTCCAAAGTTCAAATGCCGAAATCTTCCGGAGGTGCCAAAGTGTTATCACTGCCCGGCTCACTTCTTCGTGTCTGAGATGTTTTGTGTATTCGCCGTTCGGATTATGGGTGATAACCAGATCAAAATGTTTCGGAGGCAATAAATCCAATATAGTATGCTGGATCACATTTTCCGGCAGTGGATTTTGTTCAGGCCCATCATCAAGGGCCGCCATAATACCTTCTGCTTTAAGCACTTTTAAAGCCTTATGAAACTTTGAAGCCCGGTCCTTATCATCTCCCCTGCATAAACAAATAATAAACCATTGCCATGAGGGATGGCTCAGTATAGTTCCGCCTGCCCATAATGTTTCATCATCGGGGTGGGCAACAATGAGGACAACAGTTTTTGAAGTTATTCCTGACATGAATAAAAATTATAAATGGATTGATTTTAGTATCTGTTTTAATGTATTGGCCGAATGTTTAAACAACTCCTGTTCCTGACCAGATAAATCAAGTTTCAGGAACTGTTCTACGCCGTTGATATTTACATGTGATGGAATGCTTATGCAAACGTCACTAATACCATAGTAATCCGTGATTAATGTCGAAACAGGCAAAATTGAATTCTCGTTTCGCACAATAGAGCGTGTTATTTTAACCAATGCCAATGCAATTGAATAGTTAGTGGCTCCTTTTGCCTTGATGATCTGATAGGCTGCATTTTTTACTTTCTCGAATATTTCAGACAATTCATTTTTAGCGTTACTAAGCTGGGCATAATCAGTGCAATATTTTTCAATTGCCATACCTGCAATAGTTGCATTGCTCCATACGGGCAGTTCGGTGTCGCCGTGTTCCCCTATGATATAAGCATGAATATTACTCGGATCTACCTTGCAATACTCGCTTATCATATACTTCAATCTTGCAGTATCCAGAACCGTTCCGGAACCAATAACCCTGCTTGGAGGTAACCCTGATATTTTCAAAGTCACAAAGGTAAGAATATCTACCGGGTTCGTTACAACTAAAAGTATAGCATTCTTTGCATATTTTGCAATAAGCGGAATAATATCCCTGAAAATTGCCACATTATTGTTTACCAAATCTATTCGACTCTGCCCCGGCTTTTGGTTTGCTCCAGCAGTAATTACTACAATGTCTGCATTTTCGCAACTTTCAAAACCTGCCGCATAAATTTTTGTGGGGTGCGATAAACTGATGCCATGATTTAAATCCATGCATTCACCTTGGGCGAGCAATTCATTTTTGTCAATTAAAACAATTTCTCTGGCTAAGCCACTAATCATTAGCGAAAAGGCAAATGTACTACCTACATTGCCAGCACCAATTATAGCTATCTTAGGTTTTAACGATTCCATCATATCAACTTTATGGTTATAAAATATTCAATAAAAATTCGTGATTAACAGAATGTGTCTCAAAAGCCTCACTTTGCCCCCAACCCCCTAAAGGGGGCTTTCGCAACGGATTGAGGGTAAGGAAGTCCCCTTTAGGGGATTTAGGGGTAAATTGAGGGAAACTGCTTAAAGTCCCGCAATTATTTCCCGGATCTCTTGCTTTGTCTTTCGTAATTTCCGTAGTTTATAATCTATCATCTGCAACATATTTTTCAAACCCTCCTTATGTTGTGCGTCAGTTATTACTAATTGCGGGTACTTTTTTCCGAGCTTTTTTTTAAGTTTTTCCCAGTTTCCCTGGCTTAAAACTAAATCCATGTTCATCATCATACCGTTTCATAATTTGTATAATGTAATGGTACTTCAAATGCCAGGCGGAAGCATTACAAAATTAAATTTAAGAGTTACATCATTCACACATTTGGGAATCAGGTTTAAAGTACAAAGTATAAATAAGTACAATAAGTACAATAAGTAAGGAACCTTAGTATTAATGAAAGCTAGCCCTAATAGTAACAGTTTGCATTGAAAGGTGGTTTCGACTCCGCTCAACCACCGGCTTAGTTTATATCACCGTCGAAGGCGTGTGTTAAAGTGATTCGTGCGTTGGGCCAGCTTGCTTTTAATATCTTGGTTCTAAAATCTAATTGTCACTTCTGCCATAAGATTCTTGAAATTTCAAGGGGTACTGAAATATTTGGGAAATAAGGTATTGCCCTTATAGTATAGTCTGATGCCGGGCGTGTTGAGGTTATCGATGCATTATAAATATACCCGTTGTTTGTGCCTTCTAATTTAGCACCACGTGTCATCTTATGTACCGTTGGTGTTTCCCCATTTATGCCATTTATAAATATTTCTACCTGCACAGCATCCGGGTTTATGTTATTGAAATAGATCCGGACGTCAAATTTTTGTTGGGTTTCAGATGTTTCGAACCGTACTTCACCAAAGTGCATCGAATCCCAATTTTGTTCAAGGGTATGACGCCAATCGATAATTTGCTTTCCCAATTCACCCTTATTTCCAGCTCGTTCATTGTAGGCTGTTGCTGCTGGTAGATAGTGTTGCTCCGTATATTCCCGAACGGTTCTGTCGGCGGAGAATCGTGGCGTCAGTTGGGCCATGCTTTCTCTCATTCGTGATATCCAGCCAACAGGGATTCCTTTTTCATTACGGTTGTAAAATTCAGGCACTATTTCCTGTTCGAGTAAATTATAGAGTTGCTCTGCTTCGAGGGCGTCCCATAATGGATCGTCGCCGTGTTCATTTCCATCTCCCAGTGCCCAGCCCACTTTGGGAGTGTAAGCTTCGGCCCACCAGCCATCAACTTCCGAAAGATTAATACCTCCGTTTACAAGTACTTTCATTCCACTGGTTCCACTTGCTTCCCAGGGTCGGCGTGGCGTATTGATCCAAACATCGACTCCCTGTACAAGATGTTCTGATATGTGCATATCATAATCACTAAGGAATATTACAGGAGGATGAACACAATTGTGTCGAATAAATTGCATCCATTCTTTGATTAAATCCTGACCTGCCTGATCAGCAGGGTGTGCCTTGCCTGCAAGGATTAGCTGCACCGGAAAGCTTGGATTAGTTAACAACCTGAGCAAACGTTGTGGATCGTGCAGTAATAAATTGGGTCGTTTGTAGGTTGCAAAACGTCTTGCAAAGCCCAGTGTTAATATGTTGGGATCAAATATGTGTTTAGCTCGTTCAATCGAATCTTGCGAATAACCTGAGCCTAATAATTGTCTGGAGAAATGTTCACTCGCAAATTCTATGAGCGCCTTATTGGCATTGGTGCGCATTTCCCAGAGTCTTTCATCGGATACTTTGCGAATATCTTGTTCCAGTGTTTTGTTCATGCCCAACCATCGGTCTTTGCCGCAAGCTTCAGTCCAGACATTGTCGGCTTCTTTTGAATCCCATGTTGGCATGTGTACTCCATTGGTAATATAGCCAACGGGTATTTCACTTGCAGGCCATTTTGGAAATAATGGTTCAAAAATATGGCGGCTGACTTCTCCATGAAGACGACTTACCCCGTTTACAGCTCCGCTTCCCCGGATTGCCAGATAAGCCATATTGAATTTCTCCGATTCGTCGCCCGGATCCTTACGGCCAAGCGCCAACAATTGTTGACGTGTAATGCCAAGTTTTTGCTCAGCATAACCACCCAGGTATTGCTCGATAAGCGCTGGTGAAAAACAATCGAATCCTGCAGTCACTGCTGTATGTGTAGTAAAGAGATTACCAGCTCTTATAACAGCCAAGGCAACATCAAAAGGTTGTCCTGTGTCTTTCATAAAATTTAAAGTGCGTTCTAATATTGCAAATGCGGCATGTCCCTCATTGAGATGGCATACCTCAGGTTTTATGCCAAGTGCATTGATCAGACGCCATCCCCCGATTCCAAGCACCAATTCCTGTTTAAGACGAAGCTCAGTTCCACCACCATATAATTCGCTGGTTATTCCTCGATGAACAGGAAAATTTGCTGCATCATTACTATCCAACAGGTAAAGTTTTATCCTGCCAACCTGAACTTGCCATGCACGTAGCCATACGGAATAACCAGGCAGTGTAATTTCCAGACGTAACCATTCTCCGTTAGGTTGTCGCAAAGGAGTGATCGGTAATTGTCCGGGATCGTTGTATGGATATAGGGCATGTTGCATACCATTCATATCGATTTCCTGACGAAAGTACCCTTGTTGATATAGAAGCCCAATGCCAACAACCGGTACTCCCAAATCGCTGGCGGTTTTTAGTTGATCGCCTGCTACATTACCCAACCCCCCAGAATAAATAGGTAAGGCTTCACTCAACATGAATTCCATGCTAAAATAAGCTACGCATGTTAGCGAAGCCTTTGGATGGTTTTGCTGGAACCAAGCGGGAGCGGTGTTTGCATCTTTTTGTGACTCCACAAGGATTTTAATCTTATTACGAAAGCCCGGATCGCCCATTACAGACTGGAAATGATCGCGGGAAATGGTTTGCAGAACTACCCACGGATTATGTGTGAGA